>JBCBXF010000125.1:0-9462 GCA_039816705.1 Pseudomonadota bacterium
GCATACTTCACGTGATTGAGCCCGCCGATATCTGCGGCGAAAAAGCGTTCAGGCGTGACGATCTCGAGATCAGCTCCGGCCCGCGCCAGAAATTCGGCAGCGACGAAACCCGCGTGTGCGGCGTTGTCATCGAAGAGCAGCACACGCTCGCCCGGTGAAACATCGCCGGAGAGGATATCCCAGCCGGAGACAACGAGTTCATTGCCGACGCTGAGGATATCCGTGTGCGGCAAGCCACCTGTCGCAACGATCACAAGGTCGGGTGCCTCAGCCAGAACATCGTTTTCCTCCGCATAGGTATTGAACACGAAATCGACGCCCTGTCGCTCGCACATCGCCATCCGCCAGTCGATGATGCCGATAAACTCCTTGCGCCGCGCGAGTTGCGCTGAGAGACGCACCTGCCCGCCGGGTTTGTCGGCCGCCTCGACAACGCGGACTGCGTGTCCGCGCGCTGAAAGCACGCGCGCCGCCTCGAGTCCCGCCGGACCGGCGCCCACCACCACTGCGTTGCGTTTCTCGCCCGGCGTCGGGCGAACGACCTGCGGCATCGTCGCCTCGCGCCCGGTAGCGGGGTTGTGGATGCAGAGCGCCTCTCCCCCCTCGTAGATGCGATCAAGACAGTATGTGGCGCCGACACACGGGCGAATATCGTCTTCGCGACGCTCGGCGATCTTGTTGACGATGTGCGGGTCGGCGATGTGCGCGCGTGTCATACCGACCATGTCGAGTTTGCCTTCAGCCACGGCGTGGCGTGCGGTTGCTACGTCGGGAACGCGCGCAGCATGAAACACCGGAAATTTTGTTTCCGCACGGATATCGCCGCAGAAATCGATATGCGGTGCCGATTGCATCCCGTGGACGGGGATCACCTTGGTCAGGGTCGCATCACTCTCAACCCGCCCACGGATAATGTTGAGAAAATCGACAGACCCCGAGCTGGCCATCCGTCGCGCAATTTCTTTGCCCTCATCGGCGGATAGCCCGGCCTCGGACATTTCATCTGCCACCATGCGCACACCGACGATAAACTCCGCGCCGACCCGCGCACGGATCGCATCGAGCAACTCGAATGAAAACCGCAAGCGATTGTCGAGCGACCCGCCATACGCGTCATCGCGCGCATTCGTCAGCGGCGACCAGAACTGATCAGCCAAATGGCCATACATCTCGATCTCGATCCCATCGAGACCGCCGGCCTGCATGTGCTCTGCCGCGACCGCATAATCTTCCACTATGCGCGCGATGTCCCAGTCTTCGGCTTCCTTGGGGAAGGCGCGATGGGCCGGCTCGCGGATCGGGGAAGGCGCAACGACGGGCAGCCAGTCACCCTTGTTCCAGTTCGTGCGCCGTCCGAGATGCGTAATCTGCATCATCACCGCGCAATCGTGCTCATGACAGGCGTCCGTCAACTCGCGCAGCCAGGGAACAATTTCCTCCTTGTAGGCCAGCAGGTTGCCAAACGCTTCCGGGCTGTCACGGGACACGACAGCCGAACCGGCGGTCATCGTTAGCGCAATGCCACCTTTCGCCTTTTCCGCATGATAAAGCCGATAGCGCTCTTTCGGCAGACCATCCTCGGAGTATGACGGCTCATGCGCCGTCGACATGATCCGGTTTTTCAGCGTCAGATGTTTGAGTTGGTAAGGCTGAAGCAGCGGGTCATTGCTGGACATGGATGGTGGGGCTCCGATTGATCGATCACCCCAGTGTGCGCGTTCGGACCGGCGACGACAAGCGCCGGTCCGACATCGACCGGTGGGCATTCACCCCAGGCGCGACAGGCCGGATGATGCCTGGCGGCCTTCGCCTGCATCGTTTGTCAAAGGGCTGGTGTCGGATGCATCCGGCCCCAGCCCGGTCTCCACGAGGCCTTGGCCATCCCGCGACGAGATCCGGACGATCAGCTGGACGAGGGCAAGAACGCCGATCGCAACCAGCACGCCGATCGTGACTTCGTCGGCGCCAGACCCGGCGATCCGCACCGCGTAGTTGACGATGTTGTCGTACTGCAGAACCGCGATCGCGCTGGCGAGCAGCCCGGCGATCTTCCCCACCGCCTCGAGCGACTTCTCATAGCGCCGATGAAAGAAAAAAAGCAGCAGAAGCGCCCATCCCCCAAACAGGAGGCTGAACCCAGGCCCGAGGACACGAAACAGGCTGTCGCCCTGCGACCCGTAGAGCACGGCCGCCGACTGCAGGTAGGCATGGTTCATCACCGGCCAGAACAGCATCACGGCGGCGCCAGTGAGCACACCGGTCTCGATGTGCTTTGCAAGCGCACCGTAGTGTTGATCAATGCCACGGCGCCGAACGGCGAGCAGGATTCCCACCACAAGCAAAACAAGGAGAAAGAAGACCTTAAAAGGCAGCAACAATGTCAGGAGTTCACCGGTGCGGCTGCGATTGACACCTTCGTCATGCAACCGCGTCATTGACCGTGCGAAAGCCGCCTGCACCTGGCAGCACGATGCCGCGGTCTCCATGGAACGACTGGGAAAACAATAGCGTTTGGCAAGCGCGCTTTCCGGCAGTTCAACCAGCGGATCGTTTGCACAGTCTCGTCCAAATGGCGCCAGACCCCATCGGCTCTGGCTGATTTCGCGGACATCGCGAAGGCCTTCGAGCGCCGACGTCCGGCGACACATCTTCTCACCACGCGTCCCACAGGCAACCGTCTCGCTACGATCGGCGCGAAGGACTTCCGGTTTGATTTCCCAAAAAACGCGTTCGTTGCCTGCCAGCAGTGCTGTCGTCAGCACCCACGTGATCCCGATCAGAACAGCAAAGCCGAGCAAAAACCTCAGCCGCCCATGCCGCACGTGCGCCCAGTACATGTCCGTGAACACGCAACACGGGATGTAAAACGCTGCGAGCGCAACAAGGCCGAAGGTCGCGTAGAACACGAACATGTGGCTGAAGAAGACGCCAAGGCCGAACCAGTCCAAGCCACGATACTCATCGACGAAGACGGCAGTTGTCGCGATGAACGAAGCTCCGAGCAGCGTGAACACCAGCCCGACAAAAATACGTGACCCACGTGACAGCATCCGCCCCTCCCGCGTCCGCAACACCCGAAGACTGAGTGCGGTGGAATGTAGCGGAAACCCGAAGGAACCGAAAACATCTTTCGCGAGAGGCGTGAGCGCCCGCGGTCAGCTCGTGGCGCCGCGGCAGCGTTCCCAATCGTCGTGCGGGCCAGGCTCGATCTGCACCGGTGCAATTGTCGTCACCTTCATGGCATTCGGGCCAATCGGTTCGAAATACAGATCTTTTCCGCCATCGCGTTCGCCCTTCGGCACTGTGAAGACGTACGCGTGCTCGGTATAGCGGCCCGCTGATTTTTGTCCGCCCGGTGTTGTCACATCCGCGCCATCGATCACGACGCGTTCGCCGGCTGGCGAACACCATGCACCGTCGGCGGAAAATGTCGCCGCATGCGCAACAACCGCATAGGCGGCGAGGCCCATGCAAAAGGACGTAAGACGATAAATCGTTCGGGCAATCATCGGCACAACCTCACGAGGTGACGTGCACTTTACGGATGAGCTCGGCGAACAGACTTGCACGTGGGTTCAACAAGGCAATTCTAAAGCCGCCGGAAGCGCCACGACTGTAGCGCCTGGAGCCGTTTGAACCATCCCGATCTCCACGGCGGTCCAATCCAATTGAGCGGGTAGATGCTGCCGCGCCGGACAACCGCTTTTTGCTTGCTGAAGTTCAAAAAGCCTTCTGGACCGTGGTAGTGCCCCATACCCGAGGGGCCGATGCCGCCGAAGGGAACGGCTTCGGCGACCACCTGGCTGAGCGTGTCGTTGATGCACGCGCCGCCCGAATGGGTTTCGGCCAGAACCTGGTTGGCGCGCGCCGCATCGCTATCGAAATAGTAAAGCGCAAGTGGCCGCGCCCGCTCGTTGACGTAAGCGATCGCGTCATCGAGCGTGTCATAGGGTACGATCGGGAGGATGGGGCCAAAGATTTCCTCCTGCATCAACGTCATCTCGTCTGACCCATCACGGACGATGTACATAGGCGTCTTGCGAGACCCCGAAAAATCCTCCTCCGCCGGATTGATCTCCGTGACCGTCGCGCCCTTCGATCGTGCATCAGCGAGCCACTTCTGCAACCTCGCATGCTGATTGTTTGTGATGATCGACGTGTAGTCCGCGTTGTCGAGCAACGTCGGATAGTTCGAGGAAAACGCCTGTTCAAATGCCTCCGCAAACGCATCGACCTTGTTGCGGGGACACAGCACATAATCCGGGGCGACGCAGATTTGACCGGCGTTCATGCCTTTGGAAAATGCGATCCGTTTTGCCGCTTCCTGCGTGTCATACGTGTGGTGCACGATCGCGGGAGACTTCCCGCCAAGCTCCAGTGTAACCGGAGTGAGGTTTTCAGCCGCCGCCGCCATGACCTTGCGCCCGACCGCGGTCGAGCCTGTGAACACCAGGTGGTCAAACGCCAGTGATGTGAAGGCTCTCGCGACTTCGACCCCGCCCTGCACAACGCTGACCTCATCCGGCGCAAAGGCGTCGTCGATCAATGCGGCGACTGCGTCCCCGGTACGCGGCGCGAACTCGGACGTCTTGATCATTGCCCGGTTGCCGGCCGCCAACGCGCCGACGAGTGGCGAGAACCCCAGCATGATCGGAAAGTTCCACGGCACGACGATGCCGACAACGCCAAGCGGCTGGATCTGCAATTCAACCTTGGCCGGTTGCAACATAAGGGGAGTCGAGCGCGACCGCGTTTTCATCCATTTCGAAAGATGCTTGCGCTGGTAGCGTATACCGTCGAGCACCGGATAAATCTCCGCAAGCTGCGTCTCGGCGCTGCTCCGTCCTCCAAAGTCGGCGTCGACCGCCGCGATCAGGCGTTCGCTATGATCGAGCAGCGCATTGTTCAGGCGCGCCAGTCGGTCGCGCCGCAGCGCAGCGTCCGGCATCTTTTCCGCACGCGTGGCATCATGAATTTTTGCAAAGGCGGTCTGCAACTCCGCCTCCCAGCTTGCGCTGAGCGTTTCGCCAACAAGTTGCGGCATTGCCATCGCTACAGCCTTTCAACGTAATGATTGATGCAAGTTCGTAAGTCGCTGTGTAGCACTACGGTTCCAACCCCGCGTGATAGAGATCGGCCCGAGATGGCGGCACGGGGCTTGGGCCGCGGGCCGAATAGCTGACGAGGGTCTGATAAATTCGCGCCGAACCGCGAGAGAAGGCAAGGCTGCAACCGCCAAGATAGGCAACCCAGATCCGCCATGTCTCCTCACCAACAAGCGCGATCGCCTCATCCTTGCGCGCGTGCAGTCGCTCACACCAGATGCGGGTGGTCTTCGCATAGTGCTCCCGCCACCCTTCGACGTCGTGGACTTCGAAGCCCTCCTGCTCCATCGCCGCGATCGTGTGACCAATGTCGTCCAGCTCGCCACCGGGGAAAATATACTTCTGCAATGCGCGTTGCTCGGCACGCGCTGAAAACCTTCGGCGTTTGCGCTTCGCTCGTCGAGAAATCGCGTGGTTCAGGAAGAGTCCGTCCGGCGACAACAGACTGCGCACTTTGGAGAAGTAGGCGGGAATGTTCGAAAGACCAATGTGTTCATACATCCCGACGGATGCGATCTTGTCGAAGACACCTTCGAGCTCGCGATAATCCTTGAGAACGAGGGTCACGCGATCACCAATGCCAAGTGCATCAACCCTTTGCTGTGCGAGTGCCAACTGTTCTTCAGAAAGCGTAATGCCCGTTGCGCGCACGCCATGTGTCGAGACCGCGTGTGCGATCAGACCGCCCCAACCGCAACCGATGTCGAGAAGGTGTTCGCCCGCCTGGAGCCGCAACTTCCTGCAGACCATCTCAAGCTTGTCGGTCTGCGCCTGCTCGAGGCTGTTCGTCCATTCGGAGAAGTACGCGCACGAATATTGCATGCGCGGATCGAGAAAAAGTTCGTAGAATTCGTTTCCGACGTCGTAATGAAATTGGATGAAGTCGCGGTTGTCGTCGCCGGCGCGGCCCCGCCCCTCTTCATCACCGTCAAAATCGCGGCTACGTTCAGGTCTTGTCGCCGGAGCGAACACAAACGGCCCAAGTGCCCTGACGAGCCGGCCTTTCGGCATCGATTTCAGCCGCCGCCGCGAGCTGTCATTGCCGAGCGCCTCCCCCAGATCGATGATCGTACCGCCTTCGAAACTCAGCTGCCCGTGCGTGTAGTGCCGGATAACGCGGTCGAGCGTCGGGCGCCGCAGCAAAGAGGAAATGACGCCCGGCTCACTGATCCCGATGGTGAGTGGACTGGTCACGTTCTGTCCAAGCGCAACCAGGCTTCCGTCCCACAGCTTGAGCGACGCATTGATATCGAGCGCCTCAGCGAGATCCCGGGCCAGACCCCGCGCCGCATTGAGTTGTCGGTCGGTCATACCAGGCAAAGTTCCTCACAGCGTCGTATGCGTCGCGATTGTATCTCGAGCGATATAGCGCTGCTGCGCCATTGGCATCTATCGCAATTCGGACGGGATGATGACTGGGCGCTGTCGGCAACGATCTCCACTTCCCTCGATGATCAAATCATGTAAGTTTCAGGGCATGTTCAACAAACGAAAGGAGGTGATCCAATGTCGAGTGGGAATCTGAAGCTGGGTGGTCGGCCTGGGATCTTCATGCGCACTTGGGAGCAGCCTTCTTGGTGCACGTGCTGATCCGGATCAGCTGATCGGGCTGTCTAGCCAGCCAGACTCACGGGGCCGCTCTGACGAGCGGCCCTTTTTCTTTGCCAAAGTGACGGCGTGCAAACGGGATCATGGCCGGTCCCAAAAAGGTGATCGCGCAGTACGTGTGAAACGGAATGCCAGGCGATAAGGTTGCGTTCGAGAGAGGCCAATTCATCCGACGCTATCGCTCAGGAGCCCACAAAATGCCGATAACTCGAAATGCCCTGTCCGCCCTCATGATCACCGCAGGCGCTGCGTTCATCGCCACTGCAACCACAGCCACCCCGGCACATGCCATCAAGTGCCGCGGCAACGTTCAGATCAACAAGTCGTCGCAGATCATCACCCCGTTCTGCGAGCATGAGCAGATGGCCAAGGTGGCTCGGTCTTACGGCGTCAAAACCACAGGTCGCCGCTTGCGCAACAATATCAACCACAAAGCGCGGGTTTGTGAATTCATCGGCCACGACATTCGCCTCGGGAGTGTCTGCGGTGGTCTGCGCCGCTTCGAAAACCGTGGTGGTCGCTTCAACGGCTGATCACGTGTGCCACGAAAAAGCCCGGTCGCACTTTATGGCGGCCGGGCCCCATTGAACGGGTAACCGATGCTCAGTCTGCATCGGCACACGTGCTACCATTTAATATCCAAGTTGACGAAGGGCGCTCGGACTTTCACGCGCCCTTTGCCAACTTTGACACGGGTATAGGGCGCTTTGACACGCACCTTGTCGTCCACATCGACTTTTGTATACGGCGCAGAAACGTGCGTTGCAGAGGCGCGCTTCTTCTTTGTGCTGTGATGCGCCTCCGCCGGAGCAAAGCTTGTCGCCGCAAGCCCGATCGCAAGCGCAAACGCGAGAAATGTCGTCGTCGAACGTGTCATGGGGTTCTCCTCGTTCGTAACGGGTGTCTCACGAACAGTCTGCCGCCCACGTCGAGATGGCAATACACCTTCTGTCGCACCTTGTGACGATCTTGTCAGATATCGCGCGCCGCCCTGATCTTGGTATGCGCCGCCATCGCATCGGCGAGCAATGTCGGGCCGTCGCGATGTCCGACAATGACAAAGCTCAGCCCATCCGCGCGCCAGCGAACCACATTCATGCCGCGAAACTGGACGAGCACCGGATCCATGTCTTTTAGAGTTGTGGGCCTGAGACAGAGCGCGACAGGCGTGCCATGTCCGTCCGGCAGATAAGCGAGTTGGGCCACCGGCACGTCCTGAAATCGGAGCAGCTGCCCACGGTGGAACGTCAACGCGCGTGCTGCAAGGTCAGGGATGTGGACACTGCGCGCGAGCTTACGGGACAGGCGGTCTTCGAGCTGAATTCTCGTCGATTGGTCAGCAGCAACACCTGTGAGCGTGTCACGCGCATAAAGCGTGTGATAGTCGACGACGCGCACCATCCATGTCGGGAGCGTCGGTTCCACGGCCGGCGCCGGTGCGCGAGCTGACGTCACCGATCCGTCCGTGGACGCACTTCGAGCGGGCAGTTTGATCGCCCCACCGCCACCGAGCACGTAGCCGACAACACCTCCAAACGTCACAAGCAGAAGTGATGCCGCGACCGCTGGTCCCCAAGTGAAGGAGCGCCGCATTCGCATTGCAGCCGCGGTGCTGGCCGGTGCGGATCGAACGGGCCTGGCATGGCGCGCATCCGCTGGCGCGACCTGCGCGCGAACCCATCGCTCAACGTCATCAAGCCCCGACGCTGCTGGCGCTGGTACTGTTTGCAACGCGGCACCGCTCGTCTCCATGAACTGGAGCCGTGTGCGTAGTGCTCCGTCCGCATCGAGCGCTGTCGCAACGGCGCGATGGGCATCGGCATCAAGGCGCCCATCGAGAAACGCCAGCAAATCTTCGTCGGAAGGTGTCAACGCGCCGTCCTCCGTCCTGTATTGCCACGCCTTTCCGCCGTTGCGTCCGTGTCCGGGCCGGTCGGCGCGCCCTGCTCAATCGCTTGACCAAGCGCGACCCGCCCACGTGCAACGCGCGATTCCAGCGTGCCCTGCGGTACCCCGAGAGCCTCAGCCGCATCGCGGTATGAATAGCCCTCGATTGCGACCAGCGTCAGCGCTGCAGCCTGATCGCGATCCAAGGTTTTCATAAGAGACAACACATCTCGCGCATGAATCTTCCCGAGCGTGTCGCGCTCGCCGTCAAAGAGCGGCGTCACGTTGGCCATATCGGAATGCACCCGTTTGCGGGTCGCGTCTGCCCGTCGTTGGTTTTTTGAGATCGAATCCATGATCGAAAAGAGCCAGCTGAGCTGCCGCGTACCTTTGCGAAACTGCGCCGAGCGGGCCAACGCCCGCTCACAGGTTGCCTGAAGCAGGTCATCCGCGTCGCTGGTGCTATCGGTTAGAACGAACGCAAATCGGCGCAGATGGGGCAGCGCGTCAACAAGCCCCTCGCAGAAGTCATGATCCGGTTGCGCCATCATAAATTGTTACACGCCGATGGACGAAAACGGAGCATGATGTGTTGTTGAGCTGTAGCTAGTCGATATTGGGAAGGAAACATCCATGAAACACCTCATTGCCGCAACCGTCTTGCTCGCTGCCGCATCGGTCGCTTCGCCAGCAGCCCTCGCAGGTGAAACGCCGGCACCGGAAGGCGCCAAGCTCTACTTCATCGGCGTCGAAGACGGTGCAACGCTCAAGAACCCTGTGACCCTTCGCTTCGGCCTCGCTGGCATGGGCGTCGCGCCCGCCGGCGTCGAAAAGGAAAACACCGGCCACCATCACCTGATCC
>JBCBXF010000126.1:0-9454 GCA_039816705.1 Pseudomonadota bacterium
TACTTGGGCTGATTTGGCTCGCGGACGATGCGCCGAGCCTCAGGACAAGGCGACCGTTCATCCATTTGCTGCGGGGGACACTGCTCTTTACGGCCTACACCAGCTTCTATCTCGCGATTGCGGCGATGGCGCTGGCGGACGTGGTTGCCATCGCTTTCTCGTCGCCGCTGATCATCACGATGTTCGCGGTGTTTTTTCTTGGCGAAAAGGTGGGGCTGAAGCGATGGGCGGCGATCACGATCGGCTTTGTGGGTGTGCTGTTCATTGTCCGGCCCGGCGCTGGCGTGTTCGAGCCTGCGGCCCTGCTCGCTGTGATCTGTGCTGTGACGTATGGCGCGGCTCAGCTGCTGGCCCGGCAGGTGGGGAAAGTGGATGGCGGCGCGCAGATGTCGCTATATGCGACGCTCGTCTACGTGCTGTTCGCAGGCGCACTTTACTTCGTCATCGGTGATGGGCGCTATCTCACGCCAGATAGCCACCTGAGCCTGCAGTTCCTGTTGCGCGCCTGGGCGTGGCCAGAACCGTTGCATTTCGCGTTGATGGTGGCGACGAGTGTCATTTCAGCAATTGGCATGTTCTTTCTCTCGCAGGCCTACCGGCTGGGAGAGGCCAGTGCGGTCTCACCTTTCGAGTACACCGGGCTGATCTGGGCGCTGCTCTTTGGATACGCCATCTTCGGCGAGGTTCCCGGTGTGCTCAGCTTAGTCGGGATCGTGCTGATTGTCGGTGCCGGACTTGCCGTGATCTACCGTGAAAGACGTCGCGACAGTCCAATCGTCACGCGGCGCGGGCGTCTGCGGTTTCGCTCGGGGCTCTGAAACCGTCGCTGTTGCGATCCGGTGCGTTCTCCGGTATGGCAATGCGACCGAGCGGGCTGGCAGGGCATGCCATGTTCGCTCCAAACGCCAAGCGTCGGCCTGTTTCAGCGGGCACGGCGCTTCTTCTTATGGAGTTTTGCGAAATGCCCAAACTGAAAACCAAGAGTGGCGCCAAGAAGCGCTTCAAGGTGACGGCCTCTGGCAAGGTGAAATGTCAGGCTGCGGGCAAGCGGCATGGCATGATCAAACGCACCAACAAGTTCATTCGCAACGCACGCGGCATGATGGTGCTGAGTGATGCCGATACGAAGATCGTGAAGAAGTTTCTGCCGTACCAGCGCTGAGGCGCGGGCGCAGGCCACGATCCCTGAACTGACACGCCAAGAGGATAATCCATGTCACGAGTGAAACGCGGCGTCACCACGCACGCCCGCCACCGCAAAATCATCAAGGCTGCCAAAGGCTACTACGGCCGCCGCAAGAACACCTTCCGCGCGGCCAACCAGGCTGTCGAAAAGGCGGGGCAGTACGCCTACCGCGATCGCAAGGTCCGCAAGCGGAATTTCCGCTCGCTCTGGATCCAGCGGATCAACGCGGCAGCCCGCGAGCACGGCCTGACCTATGGCCGATTTATCCACGGCCTCGGCAAGGCCGGGGTCGAGATTGACCGTAAAGTCCTCGCGGATATCGCGGTGCACGAGCCAGCTGCCTTCAAGGCGCTTGTCGATCAGGCGAGCGCTGCGGCCGAGGCCTGAGGCTTCCTCTCTTTCGCGCGCGTCGCTCGGCGGCGCGGGCGATACGAGGGGCGAACACGACCGTTCCATCAGCGCGCTGCGCTCCCCTCCTGTTATTGAGGCCCTATGCTGGCCCCGCGTGCCCCCCGGCCAAGCTGATCCGGGTATCACGCTGCTGAGGATGCGCCCGTGCAGGCCCCGAAAGGTTCAGCGCACATGTCCACCTCTGACACCGATCTCGCCACGCTTGAACATGACTTGCTGAGCGAACTTGACGGCGCGGGCGATCTCGCCGCGCTCGAGAACTTTCGCGTCAGTGCACTTGGCAAGAAGGGCCGCGTCTCCGACTTGATGAAGACGCTGGGCAAGCTGCCGGCTGACGAACGCCGTGCGTTCGGTCAATCCGTGAATGGCCTCAAGCAACGGGTGAGTGAGGCGCTCGATGCGCGCAAGGCAGCGCTTGGGCGGGCGGCGATGGATGCACGGCTTGCAACCGAAATTGCAGATGTGACCTTGCCCGTCCGCCCCGGGCCTGAAGCGCTCGGTCGAATCCACCCGATCAGTCAGGTCTGGGACGAGTTGACCGAGATCTTCGCTGATATGGGATTTTCGGTTGCTGAAGGGCCGGACATCGAGAGCGAAGAGAGAAACTTCGACAAGCTAAATATCCCGTCGTCGCATCCGGCGCGGCAGGAGATGGACACGTTTTATCTCCGCGGATCTGAGCCCTCGGTCGCGCGCGAAGAAGGCACACGCAAGGTGCTGCGCACTCACACCTCGCCCGTTCAGGTGCGGACAATGGAGGCGCAGGACCCGCCGATCCGCATCATTGCGCCTGGCCGGGTTTACCGCTCGGACAGCGACCAGACCCATACGCCGATGTTCCATCAGGTCGAGGGGCTGGTGATCGACGAGAGCACACACATGGGGCATCTCAAGTGGTGTCTCGAAGAATTCTGCAAGGCGTTCTTTGAAGTCGACAGCGTGAAGATGAAGTTCCGCGCGTCGCACTTCCCGTTCACCGAGCCGTCCATGGAAGTCGACATCGGCTATGCCAAGGTTGGCGATGAGGTTCGGATCGGCGAAGGTGATTTGTGGATGGAAATTCTCGGTTGCGGGATGGTGCATCCGCAGGTGCTGCGCAATGTGGGGTATGACCCCGACAAGGTGCAGGGCTGGGCGTTTGGCGTCGGCATCGACAGGATCGCCATGCTGAAATACGGCATGCCGGATCTGCGCGCCTTTTTCTCCGGCGACATGCGGTGGCTGCGCCACTACGGTTTTTTGCCGACCGAAGTGCCGAGCCTTGCCGGAGGGCTTTCCTCATGAAGTTCACGCTCGACTGGCTGAAGGATCACCTCGATACCAATGCGAGTATCGAAGAGATCCGGGCGACGCTTGATCAGGTCGGCCTCGAGGTCGAAGGGATCGAAAATCCGGCAGAACAGCTCGCAGATTTCGTGATCGCAAAAGTTGATCATGCCGAGCCCCATCCGAACGCGGACAAGCTTCGTGTCTGCACGGTGAACGACGGGACAACGACGCACCAGGTCGTGTGCGGCGCTCCAAATGCGCGCACCGGGCTTATCGGCGTGTTCGCGAAACCCGGTGTCTACGTTCCCGGCATCGACATGACGCTCTCGAAGGCGAAGATCCGCGATGTCGAATCGTTCGGCATGCTTTGTTCGGAGCGTGAACTGGAACTCTCTGACGAGCATGACGGGATCATCGATCTGCCGGAGGACATGGCGTCGCGGATTGGTGAACGGTTCGTCGATGTGATGGAGATGAATGATCCGGTGTTCGACATTGCGATCACGCCGAACCGGCCGGATGCGCTTGGCGTGCGCGGTGTGGCGCGAGATCTTGCCGCTGCGGGCCTCGGGACGATGAAACCTGCGATTGAAGGCATGACGAGCGATGACGGATTTGACTGCCCTGTCGAGATCGACCTGCGGTTCGCGGCAGACATGGCACATGCCTGCCCGGTGTTTGCGGGGCGCTACATTCGCGGTGTCAGAAACGGGCCTTCGCCAGAATGGATGCAACGGCGGCTCCGTGCGATCGGGCTGCGGCCGATCAATGCGCTCGTCGATATCACCAACTACGTCTCATATGACCGCGCGCGTCCTCTGCACGCCTATGACGCTGACACGTTGAACGGCACGATCCATGCCCGCCTCGGCAAAGAGGGCGAGAGCTTTGTTGCACTCAACGGCGAAACCTACGAGGTCGACGACGAAATAACCGTGATTGCGGATGACAATGGTGTTCTCGGCGTCGGGGGCGTGATGGGCGGGGAGAGCACCGGTTCCAGCGTGGACACCGTGAATGTGTTTTACGAATCCGCCTATTTCGATCCGGTGCGCACTGCCATCTCAGGACGTCGGACGGAGATCAATTCGGATGCGCGGTATCGGTTCGAGCGTGGTATTGACCCACAAAGCGAAATCGAGGGCGCCAACCTCGCCGCGCACTATGTGAAAGACATCTGCGGCGGCGAGGTCAGCGCGATCGCAATTGCCGGAGCCGAACCAGACCACGCCTTGACGATCGCGTTCGATCCCGCCCTGGTTGCGAAGCTGACCGGGCTCGATGTGAAGGCCAGCGAATGCACACGCATTCTGAAAGCGCTGGGCTTCACCGTCAGCGGCAAGGGGAAGGCGCTTAAGGTGCGCGTGCCTAGCTGGCGGCCGGATGTGCATGGGCCGGCAGATCTGGTCGAAGAAGTGATCCGGATCGTCGGTATCGACACGGTGCCGTCCGTCGCGATGACGCGGGACATCGGTGTGGCGCGGCCGGTGATGACGCCACGGCAGTTGCGTGTGCGGCGAGCACGGCGCACGCTCGCCGCACGCGGCATGGTTGAAGCGGTGACCTGGTCGTTCATCACCAAACCACTCGCGACACACTTTGGCGGGGGCGCGGATGCGCTGGAACTTGCCAACCCGATTTCATCAGAACTCTCCACGATGCGGCCGAGCCTGCTGCCCGGACTTCTTGATGCCGCACGCCGCAATCGCGACCGCGGGTTCGGCGATGTCGCGCTATTTGAGGTCGGGCAGGTCTACGCGGGCGATGGCGCGGAGGAGCAATTCACCTCCGTCGCCGGCGTGCGCGTCGGGACGGCTGAACTTGGCGGGGCCGGGCGTGACTGGAACGGCGCCGCGGGCACGGTGGATACGTTCGATGTCAAAGCAGATGCTGCGGCCGTTCTTTCTGCTCTCGGGCTCGATGCCGGTAAGGTGCAAATCTCACGCAGTGCACCAGCGTGGTTTCACCCTGGCCGCTCAGGCACGTTCCAGCTCGGGCCGAAAAACCAGATTTGCCACTTTGGCGAGTTACATCCGCTGACATGCGAGGCGCTCGATCTTTCGCCCGGCGCGGTCGCGTTTGAGCTGACGCTGGAAAAGCTGCCGCAGCCGAAAGCGAAAACTCCGAGCAAGCCCGCGGTCGATCTGGCAGAGCTTCAGCCGGTACGCCGCGACTTCGCGTTTGTTGTCGATGCAAATGTGGCGGCCGGCGATATCATCCGAGCGGCCTCGGGCGCGGACAAAAAACTCATCACGGATGTCGTCGTGTTCGACGTTTTCGAAGGTGAGAGCGTCGGAGCGGGGAACAAATCAGTAGCAATCGAAGTCACGCTTCAGCCGCGGGGAAGATCGATGACGGATGACGAGATCGATGCGGTCTCGCAGAAAGTTGCCGCGCAGGTGAAGAAGTCGACAGGCGGCGCGCTGCGGAGTTAAACGGACGAGCTCAAAGCGGGCACGCCTAGTTGCGTGTTGCAGATGACGTGATCGCGAGGGACGCGCGGTTGGCGATGCGCCCCTTGTCTGCCGCATCGCGGGCCAGGTCTTCGAGGAGAACATCTGCCAGCGGTGCGGCCAACTGTGCGGCATGCAGACGTCGCGCCCAAGGCTCACTGTTGTTGCCCGTCCCAACGGCGACGACGTACGAATATGCCTCTCCGTTCGTAAACTGGATGCCGCCTGCGACGAACGTGTCGACGGTCGCGTGCTCATCCTCGGTCACCTGCGTGCCAGTCTTGGCGAAGTGCAGTTTTACATCGCGGCGTCGCTTCGCACACCATTTGCCGAGGCTCTTCAAGGTGCCGATGCGCTTGCCACGGAACTGGTAGCACAGCGGTGCAGAGAGAAAATCGCGAACCCGACGGCGCGCGCTCTTGCGGATGAGCGTGTCGGGGACGATGGCGCCTTCGGCAGTGGCGAGGGTCACGTCGGCGTTCGCACCTTTTTCTGGGTTGGCAGCATTTGCCTCATCCAGGCGCGCGACAAGGCTCGGTTCGCGCAGCGCTTGCCCACCCTTTCCGGTCAACGCATTGAGTATCACGCCAGCCATGTGATGCACGCGCCGTGGGCTGCCGGTGACGAAGCCACGGACGATGGCGGTTGACGGCGGGGTCGCCTCGCTTGCGTCAGCGGCAGGCGGCATGTTGAAGCCAAAACCGTCGATCAGTCCGCGCAACCGTTGTTGGCCAAGCCGGGCGAGCCGCAACTCCAATGGATGGGATAGCGAGCAGGCGAAGACCACCTGCGCCGTTCGCGACTGGCGTAATTTTCCTCCGCGCTTGCAGGCCTCAAGCCCACGTGGCGGTGCCTGCCGATCCAGATAGCGGGAGGCCAGATTGTCCGACGTCTCATTGGCGATCGCGACGGCTGCGAGAATCTTGCCAACTGACGCTATAGCGCGGGTCTCCCGCCGGTCATCGTAGCGGCCCGTCTCGCGATCACGGGCGTAGGCGGACCCGAAGTAGGCAGCAGTGTCCTTGGCTTCAAAGTAGCGGACAATCTCGCCTTTCGCGTTGGCAGCCGCGACGACGACGTCGGGCACGCGGCGCACAGCGGCGTCCGGCTGCTGCATTGCGGCGATATCGAGGGAATATTCTCCACCGATGCGCGCTTGGTTCTGCTTCTGCACACGAGCAAGCCGGGCCTTCACGTTCTCGCGGAAGCCGCGGTTGCGCGCAGCATCGAGTGTAAGTTTCACGCCGCGCACGTAGTTGCGCCACTCAAAGCCGAAATCCTGCTTCATCTCTTCACGGGCGCCATAGCGCGCAGCCGGGATAAGGACATTGGCGCGCAAGGCGGGATTTGCACGCGCCTGGCGGGCAAACCGTGGTGCTGCCGCCTCAACAGCCGCATCGATCTGCGGTGCGATCTGCGGGTCTGGTGGGCCCCCGGCGATGTTGGTCAGTTCGAACAGGATCGCCTTTTTCTTCTCTTCATCGGCCAGAAGTTCGGTTGCGCATTTGCGGGCACGGACCTCGACGATATAACGCCAACGATCAAGACGCACCGCGTTAAGACGCTTACTGCCATCCAGGAGAATAATCGGCTTGTTGACGGCGGATGCGAGGACAAACTGCTCAGCGACGGAGAGCCGATCGGCAGACTTTCCGAACACAACGCGCGCTGTCACCTCGACACCATGAAGATCAGTGCCGCCGGTGCGTTGACCCAGCCAAAGATGGTTCGCCGTCCACTGGCGGAACGGCTCCATGTCGCCGCCCCGCGTTAGAGTGCGGTAGATGACAGGCGCCAGCCACCATTCGCGCAGTTTCCGCCGGATCTTGTCGAGCGAGCTTTCGCCGCGACGTGGCGGCGTTTTGTAAACGATGCGAGCCAGTTGCATTGGCAGGGTTGAGCCGCCAACGCCGAAGCGGATCCCGCCACCGCGCACCGAGCGTTGTATCGTCGACAGTGGAATTTTAAGGACGCCCCACAGATCAATGCCAAACGGGTTCCAGACCGTGCCGAGATAACGATCCTCGTGGTAGACGAGGCACTTCCAGAATTGTGTCGGCGTGCGCCGAACGGGGATTGATTTATGATCCGGATTGGCAACGTAGCTCGTGCCCGCAATCTCGATCGGAACGCCGGTGTAATTAACGTCCTGTTTGCTATCCAGTCGCGCATCGAATGTGCCGATGAAGCGGTCCTTGCGATCGTAGATTGCCGTCGCAAGCCAACGCTGACTGTCGTAGTGGATCTTCGAGGCCATCCAATACTCTCCGTAGATCCCACGCGCAGGCGCAATCACGTAGACAAGCAGAACAGCGCCCACGACGTAGAGGATCGCGAGCGTTGCGAGATGGCGAAGTGGGCCGAGCCTCGGGTTGAAGACGATCGTTTGGGAGACGAATCGAAAGACCCGGTACGGAATGGAGAAGATCCACTCCAGAGAAACGACCAGTACCCGAAATACCGACAGCATTGTGTGCAGCCCTGCGCCCGCAGACCGGCTTTGACCCAAATCTCCGGGTGATAACGCGGACTGCCTTGATGCTCTGTGGTTGGGCTAGACCGCTTTTGTGGCCGTTTGGGCCCCAGAATGGGGCGCTGGCGGGACAAGAGCGTGGGGCTTGAGCACGAGCGTTCGGCTCACATCTGTTCCGATTGCTTAGCGCACGCCGAACTCGGCCAACGGAATGAAATTCACCGATGATCCCGGGCGCACCTGCGAGACATGCTCGGGCAGTTCGATGAACCCGCTGGCTGCGCGCAGCGAAGAGATCAAGCCTGACCCGTCACGCGGGAACTTTTGGGCGATCAGGCCGTCAGGCCCCGCCTCCAGCCAGCCACGGAGATACTCACGGCGATCGACCTTTTTGCGGGCGATCTCGAAACCTGCCGCAACGGGGAAGCGGGTGGGGGGCCGCCACGTTGCCCCACCGAGGCGGGCGAGGAGCGGCTGTCCGTAAAGCAAAAAGCAAACGAACACAGCCACAGGATTGCCGGGCAGCCCCATGAACAGCGCGTTTTCCACCTGCCCGAACATCATCGGTCGGCCCGGTTTGACGGCGATCTGCCAAAGGTGGCGGCGGCCGATTTCGTCGAGCACGGAAACGATATGGTCTTCCTCGCCGAGGCTCGCGCCACCAGACGTGAGCACGAGATCATGCGATGTCGCCGCCTCACGGAGTGCGGCGCGCACGGCGTCACGACTGTCGGGGAGAATGCCACAATCGACCGGAATGCCTCCCGCGATCCGGATCAGATCAGGCAGCATGGCAACGTTGGCGTCATAGACCTGCCCGTGGGCGAGTGGCCTGCCGGGGCGCACAACTTCGTCACCGCTTGAGAAATACGCAACGCGGGGGCGGGCAAAGCAGGCGACGGTCTCGACGCCTGCCGAGGCGAGCGCGGCGCACTCTTGTGGCCGCAGACGCGTGCCGGCAGATGCGATCGTGTCGCTCATCGCCACGTCCTCGCCTGCGTCGCGAATGTTGCTGCCGCGTTTCACACCAGTGGGGAGTTTGATCTGCGCCTGTCCGTCGACGTCCGCTCGCGTGACGTCCTCCTGCATGACCACGGTGTCGCAGGCATGCGGCACTGGGGCGCCTGTGAATATCCGCACGACGGTCCCGGGCGCATGCGGCTTTTGAAGGGGGTGGCCCGCTGCGACGCGGGCGCTGACCAATAGTGGCGCTGCGCCCGCAGTCTCATAATCCGCGAAGCGCAGTGCGTAGCCATCGACGGCGGCGTTGCGGTGGCCGGGAATGGGCGCGGCCGCTGTCACGTCTTTACCAACGACCCGGCCATGTGCCTCAGCGAGGAGCACATCCTCGATCCGGCGCAGTGTCGGCACGCGCGTGACTAACAGCTCAACAGCGGCGTCGTGCGTTAGTCGATCCTTGTCGTGAAGGAAGCAATCATTGAGCTCAGGTGCCTGCATCATGCCGACGTGTCACGTCGGACCCTGCATGTCCAGCGGGCGGGGTATCGGGCCGAAGTAGCGGCGCGCCAGCCTAATGTGCCAGCGCGAGGGCCAGGTACAGGCCAATACCAACCATCGGCGCGCCAAACGAAAGGATCGTTGCTGCTAGAAGCGGTCGTGACATCCGCATCTCCCTACACGTGAACGTTTACGATACGAGTT
>JBCBXF010000127.1:0-9452 GCA_039816705.1 Pseudomonadota bacterium
GCCTGGCATGCTCGACACCCCGGACCACTCAGGCGCCTACCCCGATGTCACGCCCGGGCCGCCATCCCCGAGCCGTGTGCACGATCGCATGCGCCCGGTGCTGCCGCGCGGCGTCGAGCGCTACATCGTCGAAGGCCGTCGCTCCGCATTGCTTCAGATACGCGCTGGCGACACAATCACCGTAACCGACCGCGAAGGCGGACAACCCTGCGAAGTCCTCGCGGCGGATACAAAAGGCACGATTGACCCCGGCATGCTCGGTCGCAAGGGCAACTCGAACGCACCCGGCATCAAGACGGCACTCGCAGCTGACACCGAAAGCGCCCGGCAAGCCCGCCGTGCCCTGACCCGCCGCAAAATCGATATCGCCGACGCGCGCGCGATCCGCGTGTTCAGTCAGACATCACGCCCCGGCAACACGGCCACGCTGACAGCCGAACGCGCTGGCGTCGTTCTCGTTTGCGCGCCGGGGACGGACATGATGCCAGATACGCAATCCACGGCGACGGAAATCGAAGTGATCATCCGCCGTGCCAAGGTCGCCGGCAAATCAACCGCGCCACCGCTGCCCGAACCGCTCGCCAAACCCCTGGATGAAATTCGTATCGCGTCCTCGACCGCCGAGGCCTACACGGTGCGCGCTGGAGATTATATCCAGATCCTCGACGTATCCGGCCAGCAGATGACGGACTTCCAGTGCTTCTCCGCGCGTCAACTCGACAAGGGGAACGAATATCCGCTCGACGCCACGATCACGCGCACACTTACGCATCTCGCCTATCCAAAACCCGGCCTCCCGGCGAAAGGATTCGCCCTCGATATGGAACCACTCGTCGAGATTGTCCGCGATACGTGCGGACGCCACGATTTCTACGCGACCGCCTGCAATGCCCGTTACTATGATGACATGGGCTATCCCGGCCACGTCAACTGCACCGAAAACTTCAATGGGGCGATCGACCGCTTCGGCATCACGCCCCGCGAAGGCTGGGAAGCGATCAACTACTTCTACAATACGTGGATCGACGACGACCACGCCCTGTTTGCTGACGAAAGCTGGTCACGCCCCGGAGATTATATCTTGATGCGGGCCTTGACCGATCTCGTCTGCGTCACGTCTGCCTGCCCCGATGACATCGATCCCGGCAATGGCTGGGAACCGACGGACATTCACGTCCGCACGTACGCAGAGAAAAATACATTCTCAAGAGCAGTGGCCTTCCGCATGACCCCAGACGCCGACCCGCAATTGACCAAGGAAACCGGATTTCACGAAGGCTTCGCCCGCCACACGCGCAACTTCGACGAATACAACGGTTTCTGGCTCGCCACCCACTTCAACGACGGCTGCGAAACCGCGGATTACTGGGCCTGCCGCAAAGATGCAGCGATCATGGACCTTTCCCCGTTGCGAAAGTACGAGGTCACAGGCCCTGACAGCGAAGCGCTGCTGCAGTATTGCCTGACGCGCAACGTCCGCAAGCTCGCAACCGGGCAGGTCGTCTACACCGCGATGTGCTACGAGCACGGCGGCATGATCGATGACGGCACGCTCTATCGGCTCGGTGCTGATAACTTCCGCTGGGTCGGAGGCACCGATCTCTCCGGTATTCATCTGCGTGAGACGGCTGAAAAACTCGGCCTCAAATGCTGGGTCCGCTCGTCGACCGATCAGCTTCACAACATCGCTGTGCAGGGACCGAAATCCCGCGACATCCTGAAAGAGATCATCTGGACCCCGCCGGACAAACCGACCGTCGAAGAGCTTGGCTGGTTCCGCTTCACACCGGCGCGCATCGGGGGCTTCAAGGGCACGCCGATCGTCCTCTCCCGCACGGGCTACACCGGGGAATTGGGCTACGAGATCTACGCCCACCCGAAACACGCCATGGAGGTTTTTGATGCCGTCTGGGAGGCCGGCGCCCCGCACGGCATGAAACCCCTCGGCCTCAACGCCCTCGACATGGTCCGCATCGAGGCCGGGCTGATCTTCGCCGGCTATGAATTCTGCGATCAGACCGACCCGTTCGAGGCCGGCATCGGCTTCACCGTCCCACTGAAATCCAAGGAAGATGACTTCATCGGTCGCGACGCCCTGATCCGGCGGAAGGAAAATCCGCAGCGTAAACTTGTTGGCCTTGAGATCGACGCACAGGACGCCGTTGGCCATGGCGACTGCGTTCACCTCGCTGGGACAGACGTCACCGCCCGCGCACAGATCGGTGAAGTCACCAGTGGCATGCGCTCGCCGATCTTGAAAAAGAACATCGCACTCGCC
Source organism: Pseudomonadota bacterium (assembly GCA_039816705.1). Classification (GTDB taxonomy): domain Bacteria; phylum Pseudomonadota; class Alphaproteobacteria; order Rhizobiales; family CALHAX01; genus CALHAX01. The sequence goes on from JBCBXF010000127.1 coordinate 2,279, forward strand.
CGCCTCGACGTCGCCCATACCGAAGTCGGCACCGAGATCGAAATCGGCAAACTCGACGGCCACGCCAAACGCCTCGCCGGCCGCATCGTCTCCCTTTCGCACTACGACCCGACGAAGAGCCGCGTGCGAGGGTGAAGGCCAGACGTTGAACGGAGCATGCGTGATGACAGTGAGTGTTCACGTGGCGAACGGCGCGCGGCGCATGACCGACAAGACGGTTGCGGACGTCCAGCAAGGGATTGCCGACGCTGTAAATGCCATGGAAGTGCACATCCGCCTCGGCGACATCGCCGTCTTCGTGCAACCTGCCGAGTTTGGGCCCATGGGACGCGCTTACGGGCCTGAAAGTTTCTCAATTTTCATCAACCCGGATGCCTCTGATATCAAAGCTTGGGACAGCTCAAGGTACAAACATCTTGCAGTGCACGAGTTGTCACACGTCCTGCGATGGCAGCACCTTCCTTTAAAGACATTCGACGATTGGACACCAGGCGAAGTGCTTTCCCTCGAAGGTCACGCAACACAGACCGAAGTCTTTCTGGGCTTGCCACATTACAACATCACCGATGCAAATGAGGCCGACGTTCAACCGCTCCTTGATCGATTGACACCCGATGTCGCGCGTCCCTGCAAAGATGTCGACTGGTTCGACGGCACTTGCGATCTCCCCGACGGCATCATGCGTGCCGCAGGGCCGATGGGTCACATCGTGTTTGGGCGATACCTAAAGCGCAGCGGACAAACGCCATTCTCCGCGATCGCCGCGCCGTGGCAGGAGATCTGGGACGTCGGCGCAACTGCCTGAGAGCAGACGCGGCAAGGCGGCGCGAGCGAGACGCGCGCAGTTGCCGCCGCGCCACCGGTCCGCCATGGTGTCAGGGTACAGTCCCCGTCCCAAGGTCTCCCCATGTCCGTGAGCAATGGCCGCGAGTTTCTGGCGATCCCCGGCCCAACGAACGTGCCTGATGCAGTGCTGAACGCCATGCATCGCCCGGCGAAAGACATCTATGCCGGCGAGATGATCGAGCTGACGCGCTCGACGCTGGCGGATCTTAAACGCGTGTTCCTGACCGACGGCGACACCTACATCTACGCTGCGAACGGCCATGGCGCATGGGAAGCCGCGCTGACCAATACGCTCTCGCGCAGCGACACGGTGCTTGTGCTCGACAGCGGCCGCTTCGCGCGCGGGTGGGGCGAGATGGCCGCGCCGCTCGGCATCAAGGTTGAAGTGCTGGAGGGCAGCCTGCGCGCCGCGGTTGACCCCGCGCGCGTGACTGAGCGTCTACGCGCGCCTGGTGCCGCGGAGATTAAAGCGATCCTCGTCGTGCAGATCGACACGGCATCAGGCGTGGTGAACGACATACACGCCATCCGCGCGGCTATCGACGCGGCAGGCTCCGATGCGCTGCTCATGGTCGACACCATCGCTTCGCTGGGCTGTATGGAGTTCCGCATGGATGCGTGGGGCGTCGATGTCACGATCGCGGGGTCTCAAAAGGGCCTGATGACACCGCCGGGTCTGAGCTTTTGCGCCGCCGGTCCCAAAGCCAAAGCGGCCCGCGAGCGCTCAGACCTCGTCACCCGCTATTGGGACTGGGGCTTTCGCGACGGCGGTGAGCACTACCAGAAATACTGCGGGACGATGCCGGAACACCTGATGTTTGGCCTGCGTGCAGGTCTGGACATGATCTTCGAAGAGGGCCTCGAGAACGTCTGGCAGCGTCATACGATCCTCGCGGACGCAACCCGCGCCGCTGTCTCGCGCTGGGCGGAGGGCGGCGTCCTTTCGTTTAATATTCATGACGCGACCGCACGCGCCAACTCGGTCACCATGGTGCGCCTCGACGAGGTCTATGACGCGACGCAACTCCTCGACTATGCGCGCGAGAAGTGCGGCGTCGTACTTGGCGTTGCAATCGGAGAGTTGGCTGGCAAGGGCTTCCGCATCGCCCACATGGGCCACGTCAACGCCCCGATGATTCTGGGCACGCTCGGTGTGATCGAAACGGCCCTTGGCGCATGCGCCATCCCTCACGGAGCGGGCGCACTCGACGCCGCGGTTGATGTTATTGCGTCTGCTGTTCCTGCGGAGGAAAATGAAACCCGCATCGCTGCCGAGTGAGAGACGTCAATGTCGATCCGCGTCACCCACTCGATCACGCTGGATGAAGGCGAGATCACCGAGACTTTCATCCGGGCTGGTGGACCGGGTGGGCAGAACGTCAACAAGGTGGCAACCGCGGTCCAGCTTCGCTTCAATGCGCAGGCGTCACGGGCGTTCAGCGACAGCGTCCGTCGTCGTCTGCTGACGCTTGCGGGCAGCCGCGCCACCAAGTCGGGTGAGATCGTCATCACAGCGAACAGCAAACGGACGCAGGACGCCAATCGCCGCGATGCGTTGGAGCGCTTAATTGCGCTCATCCGCGAGGCCGCTGTGCCGCCCACACCCCGGATCTCCACCCGGCCGAGCCTCGGTCAGCGCCGTAAGCGTAAAGAAGCAAAAGCGCGTCGCAGCCAGACAAAACGACTGCGCGGACGGGTTGACCCGGCACGTGAGTAGAACCGCCCCTCGCCGAGCCCGATAGCCACGACTAGAATGGAAGGCGCACCGTGCTGTCGGAGAAATAATTGTCGACCGCCTTCATGAGCGCATTCGTCGTCTTATTCCGCCACTTCGGCGACTTGAGCAGCTTCGCGTCGGCTTTGTTGGAGACATACGCCAACTCGATCAACACCGAGGGGACACTGGCAGACTTCAGCACAGCGAAGTTCGCTGTCCGATGCGGCGTTGGGCGCAGCTTCGTCGCGTCACCCATGTACTCACGCAGTGTTTTCGCAAAAATATCCGAGCGGGTTTTCGTTCCGTGGACCCAGCGCTGTTCAAGATCGGCAAGGATGCGCATCACACCGCTGTCGGTTGTCTTCGCGTTGCGAGCGACCTTGGCGGCCGCAACTTTTTTCGGCGCACTTTTCGCAAGCCGCCGTGCCGTACTGTTCTTAAGCGTGTAGAACGTGGCGCCACGCACTTTGCCATACTTCGCCGGGACATAGTCCGCGTGCACGGAAATAAACAGATCAGCCCGTGCCTTGCGTGCAATTTCAGCGCGTCGACGCAGCTTGACGAATGTGTCTGTATCGCGGGTCATCTTCACGCGGTAGCGACCAGACTTCTTCAGGCGATCCCGTAGCTTCAAGGCAAACGCAAGCACCATATCTTTCTCGCGGATGCCATTCTTCACAGCGCCCGTATCGTGTCCGCCGTGGCCGGCATCAACGACGATGAGTGGCTTGAGTTGGTCGCCGATCTCGGACAGCGCGGGGCCACCGAGGTTTGAGCGAATACGCTTGAGAGCTTTGCGCCCGCCACGTTTCGCAGTGATCTTAAGTGTGAGGTCAGCACCCTTGCCGCCCGGCCCTGGCGAGAAATTGGCTGCAACCCGCACCGGCTTTTTGGTCTCGATAATCAGCCGCGCCTTACCCTTCATGAGCAGGCCATAGTGAAACCGCCCGATGAGTGGCGATTTGCTGAAGGCCCGCGCCAGCGGCAGATCAATCGCCATCGCAGGCAAATCAACAATCACTCGGTTCGGGTTGCCGAGCGCATAGGCGCGGTATGCCACCTTTTTCGGCAGCCCGATAACGAATGATGTGGAGGTCTTGGAAGCCGCATGGGCCGATGGCGTGAGCTGCGGAAGGAGCATCAAAGCAACAAGCGCGGACACGATGGCAACAGCGCTGATCGCGATCACGCGACGCGCATGCCGAACACCAGATACTCCCCGCCGCGAACGCGAAACACGCATAACGGTACGCCCATACACATCTGCCGCAACCGGCGGCAGTACGCTCCCCAATAAGCCGACCTCAATCGCGAACGACCGTGGCCGTTTCCGGGGCACACTGCGGCAATCTTGTGATTGGTTAAGGTTTACGTTCGCTTAACAGCGGAGGAAAAATACAATCGATGTTGAGGCGAGGCGGGCGACTGCACAGACCGGGCTCAGCCGTTAACGAATGGCGCCAACATCCTTGAGCCGCTGCCATGCGTACGCGACCCAGCCCGTGCGAATACTGTGCCCTCCAGGGTGCCGGCAAAACTCGAGAAGCTGTCCATGGACGCTCCGTTTACGCTCGCACGACAGCCGCCCGGACGTGACACGTCCGGTCGGCTTGTAGGACGCCTGCCGCTCGACCATTGCGAGCGCCCTGAAGACATTCCCCTGCCGCGTCGGCCCGATGGCACGCCCGGTCAGCGGGACAACCTTGTCACTTTCACCATGGATATGGACCAGATGCGGCGGCGTGTGCGGACACCGCGGCGGCACCGGAGCCCAAAACGTGCCTGCAATCGGCGCAAATCCCGCAAAGAGGTTTGGGCGATAGCATGCGAGGTTCCAGACCATCATGCCGCCAGCTGAAAACCCCGTAGCCATCAGCCGCTCGACATCAATGCCGTGTCGTTCGCGAAGCACCGGAATGAACGCGTCAAAAAACGTGACGGCAGACCCGTCACCACCCGATGGCGCATTCGGCAGATTCCAGTCACCCCTTGAGGACTTTGGAGCAACAAGCGCGACGCCGAGCTTGTCCGCGAGCTTGCGCAACGCTGTGTTGCGCATGATCCCGGCCGCCGTGCCGCGATATCCGTGCATATAGACAATCGCACCGATGGGCGTGCCCACGTCCCGCCCGGCCGGCAAATGGATCCGATACGTCCGATCGCCAAGCAGACAATCCGTATCGATACCACACGCCTGCACCGGCCCGCCCGCCACGATGGAGAACCCGAGAATTGCCGCAACAGTCATGCGCCGCACACAGAAACTCTTCAGAAAAATACCTCTCGCGTATTCACTCATTTTTACAACCTAAACGGGAATATAAACCACACGACACAGTTCAGACCATGTCAGGCCTTTCTGCCATGCGCACATCACGTTTCCAGCATCATGCCGAACGCCCTAAGTTTGGGCGCATCCCATCGCGGCCGCTCATGGCGACACCGCGTGTGCCCGAGGCCCCACAGCCGAAAGTGCCACAGGAGCGCGGTCTGCTGGAGCGCCGATACGCACTCGCCAAACGCTATCAGGAGCAGGGGCTCGCCGTCTTCGATGCGGAGCAGACACTTGTGCACTCCAACGCGCACTATGCCGAAATTTATGGCCTTGATCCTCTGGCAGTCCAGCCCGGAATGGCGTTGCGTGACATTCTGGAGCTGCGGATTTCCGCCGGTGTCTACGGCGCCAATGGCTCTGCCGCCTACCGCCGCGAATGGCTCCGCAACGTGACGCAGCGCCGTATCCGCATCCAAGACCTGAACGACGGTCGCAGTATCATGATTGTCCAGCAACCAACCCAGAACGGCTGCTGGCTGGCCACCCACGAAGACATTACCTCGCGCCTACACGAGGAAGCAGCCGTCACCTACATGGCAACGCGCGATCCGCTCACCGGCCTCGTAAACCGCCCGGCGTTGCTTGCCAATTTATCCTCCGCACTCGAAAATCTCCGCGGGACCGAGCACGCCTGCGTCATGATGATTGACCTCGATCACTTCAAATCCGTGAACGATACCTATGGACATGATGTCGGAGACGAAGTGCTGAAGATTGCAGCCGCCCGCATCCGCGGACATGTCCGTGACACAGACACCGTCGCACGCCTTGGCGGAGACGAGTTCGTCGTTGTTCAGGCGCCGATACCCGACATCTCGATCATCCCGAAACGCACCACGCGACTTCTCGATGCGCTGCATGAACCTGCGCTCACCATCGCCGGCCCGGTCGCAACCGGCGCGACCATCGGCATCGCCCTCCCATCGCGTCATCACCCCGCCCCACAACCACCGGCAGCGCGCAACGAGAGTGCCCACCTAGCCCAACTCTCCGGCCAGGGAAGAGACGCAACACACCATGACCACGCGTTGTCGGGAACAGACAGCGCCATCTCGCCGGAAGCCGCACTCAAACACGCAGACCAAGCGCTCTATGAAGCAAAAAGAGCGGGCCGCGGCACCTTCCGTGTTGCGCACCGGCCTGGCAGCGCACAATCCGCAAGCGATACATTCACCCCACATCCGCCGCGAGAAAGACGTCCAGAACGCCGTCCCGCGTCGAAGGAAAATTCATGACGCCCGGCTCCTCCTTCATGCAGCACCCGGATCTCCCAGCACGCCCATTCGGGTTGCGGCAGGCGATCAGGGCCGGGTCATCTACTGTCCACGCCACAAGAAAGACGCCCATGATTGCCCAGACATCTCCGCAGCCGCAGCCCCAAGCCTCCGGCTTGTCGCACAGGCCCAGCGCATCGCTCGCCGACCGCCGCGATCACGAGCGCATCGACATACGCGCCCGCGCAACGGCTCATGCACACGGCGTGTTTCAAACGGTCCTGATCCGTAACGTGTCCTGTGGCGGCGTAATGCTTGAGACAGCATTCGGCCTGGCGATCGGAGACAGCGTTGTCATTCGCACGATGAATGGCAATGCCTACGCAGGTCTTGTCGCGTGGTCGGTCTCCCCATACACCGGCGTTTCCTTTGACGTCCCGATCACCCGAGATGATCCACTCTTCGCCCCGCGATTTCGCGTCATGTCGTGAGCAGTGTAAGTAACGCGATGGACGTTTGATCCGGGACGCAATGGCACAATTCATGAATATCTCCTGAGCCAATAGGCGCCTGAGCTGCGCCCAACCGGCTTCAGGGGTTGCCACCATGTCGATGCCGACCGCCCCCGCGTTTGGCGGGTCACACGCGGCGCGGACGCCCAAGCATCGCCGGAGCCTGTTCTCCCGCAGCCAATTCGAACGCACACTGCTCTGGATCGCGATGGCGCTGAGCGGCGTAGTTTTCTTTGAGCCAGCGCCGTTCGATCTGCTGATACTCTTCCTCATCGGGGTTTGGCTGTTCGGCGGGTTGCATATCCCGAGATCGCACACCGTGCCGCTCGTGATTGTTGGCATCCTGTCGGTAACCGGACTGCTCACTGCAACACTCTCGACCACATTGGTGACCTCCGGGCGCCACGTCATTATCTCGATTTTTCTCTACATCGTGATGGTTGGTCTCGCAGCGCACGTCGCACGCGCTCCTGCCCGCAGCCTTCCAATCATTTTCTCCGGCTACCAGTTCGCAGCAATCATCACGACCGCAGCAGCCGTGTCGGCTTAC
>JBCBXF010000128.1:0-9375 GCA_039816705.1 Pseudomonadota bacterium
GCGCGCATTGCGCTTGTGGAACGATGAGGGAGGGCTGACCCATGGCCATGGATGACGCACAGCCTTTCGTACGCCGGGAGTTCATTCCTGCGTCGCCCGCCCCCGCAGGCGAGCGCGGCATTGTCCACTGGGCGAAAACAAACCTGTTTTCCTCCCCGCTGAATGTGGTCCTCACGCTCATCGGGCTCTACCTGCTCTATATGATCCTGACGCCGCTGATCACGTTCGGCATCGTTGATTCCATCTGGACGGGTGAGGACGGCGCGGCGTGCCGGACAGGAACGCGTGGGGAGCTGCCGGAGGGCTCGCACATCGGCGCGTGCTGGGCGATGGTGAAGGCGAAGTTCAACCAGTACATCTACTTCCAGTATCCTGAAGCTGAGCGCTGGCGCGTGAATATTACCGGCCTCGCATTTTTCGGCCTGCTCGCCCCGTTGCTGATCCCGGCAGCGCCGTTCAAACAGCTGAATGCGATCCTGTTCCTCGTCGTCTTTCCGATCTTCGCTTTCATTATGCTCTACGGCGGCTCGTTCGGGCTTCCGGTCGTCGAGACGCCGCTGTGGGGCGGGTTGCTCGTTACGCTCGTCATCGCGACCGTCGGCATTGTCGCCTCGTTGCCGTTGGGCGTCCTCCTCGCACTCGGGCGACAATCCAACATGCCGCTCATTCGCAGCGTCTGCATCGCCTTCATCGAGTTCTGGCGCGGTATACCGCTGATCACCGTGCTCTTCATGTCGAGCGTGATGCTGCCGCTGTTCCTCCCCGAAGGCGTGACCTTCGACAAGCTGCTCCGCGCACTCATCGGCGTGGCGCTGTTTTCCTCTGCCTACATGGCCGAGGTGATCCGTGGCGGCCTTCAGGCGATCCCGAAAGGCCAATATGAAGGGTCTCAGGCGCTGGGGCTCAGCTACGGCAAGACGATGCGCCTCATCGTTCTGCCGCAGGCGATCAAGCATGTTATTCCCGGTATCGTGAATTCGTTCATCGCGCTCTTCAAGGATACAACGCTTGTCCTGATTATCGGGATGTTTGATCTCCTCGGCGCCATCCAGACCAGTTACACCGATCCGAAATGGGCTAGTCCCGTGCAGGATGAAACCGGCTATTTGTTCGCGGCCGGCATCTTCTGGGCATTTTGCTTCGCCATGTCGCGCTACTCCATCTTTATGGAAAACCAGCTCCACACCGGACACAAGAGATAGGATTTTTCTCCATGGCCATGCCTGATCAGACACCCGTCGATGCGCCACAGTCCGGTATGCAGATTTCCGATGAGACCGTCATTGAGATCCGCAAGATGAACAAGTGGTACGGTGATTTTCACGTCCTCAAGGATATCGATCTTGAGGTGAAGCGCGGCGAGCGCATCGTCATTTGCGGCCCGTCCGGTTCCGGCAAGTCGACGCTCATCCGCTGCATCAACCGTCTGGAAGAGCACCAGAAGGGTGACATCATCGTCGATGGCATCGAGCTGACCAACGACCTGAAGAAGATCGACGAGATCCGCCGCGAGGTCGGGATGTGCTTCCAGCACTTCAATCTCTTCCCGCACCTCACCATCATGGAGAACTGCACGCTCGCCCCGATCTGGGTGCGCAAGCAGCCGAAGGCGCAGGCGGAAGAGACCGCCATGAAGTATCTAACCCGCGTCAAGATCCCCGAGCAGGCCCACAAATATCCAGGTCAGCTTTCCGGCGGTCAGCAGCAGCGCGTGGCCATCGCCCGTTCACTTTGCATGAACCCGCGCATCATGCTCTTCGATGAGCCCACCTCCGCGCTCGACCCGGAGATGATCAAGGAAGTGCTCGACGTGATGGTCGACCTCGCAGAAGAGGGCATGACGATGCTCTGCGTGACCCACGAGATGGGCTTTGCCCGTCAAGTGGCCAACCGCGTGATCTTCATGGATGAGGGCCAGATCGTCGAGCAAAACGCACCAGAACCGTTCTTCGACAACCCGCAGCACGAGCGCACCAAAGAGTTCCTAAGCCAGATCATCCACTGATGGACTGCGCGGCGCACGCCCGCCCACGCGCCAGAGTGTCGGTAACATGGTCATCAGCCGGGCCGGCCTGATCAGCTCGTCCAGCTTGAGCGCGCTGAGGTCACGCGCCGTGTTACTTAGTCAGGCCCCTTGCGGCATGCGCGGAGGCTCCCTTGGACGACAACCCGTTTTTTCGCACGGTCTGGAGGTTTAACGCCCTCGCCCTCGCTGTGGGCGTCTCTCTCGTCACCGCGCTCGCCGCATACGCCCTCTATGAGACGGTGAAGCCGCATGTGGCCCCGCGCATTAGCAACGTCGCATCGGCGCCGAGCGAACAACGCCCGCAGGTCGTCAGCCCGCCCACGATCCGCTTCGGCGGCCTGCGCGATCTCCATGTGGGCCGCACCCTCTGGGCCCCGATCGTCACACAGGAGACATACCGCTCCGGGATCGCTGCCAAGGCCACGTCGAGCGAGCGCAACTACGTTGTCGTGGAACTGGCGACCGGTCGCGCGGTCCAGGTTTTTGAAGACAATGCGGGGCTTATCCTCGAGGCACGTGCAGTCTTCGGTGAGCGAGATCGACGCCAGCCTCCGCGTGCGCTCGTCTTTTCAGTCGTCACCAAGGACACGAACAATGATGGTCGGCTCAGCCGCAATGACGCGCTAGGCATCATGATCGCCCGTGCGGATGGCAGTGGCGCGACACGGCTCGATGTACGCGGGGCTCTCCTCGCGGTTCACGCTGCGCCCGACGAAGAAGTGGCACTGTTCGTCCAGGATCAGACCAGCGGTGCTGTCGAGATGCTGCACGTTACGGCCAAAAACTTCGCGATCACCCAGCGCGACACAATCTGGCGCCGGCCTGCCGATGGCGGACCTGCGCAAGAGTGACCGGGGCAGGACGGTTGCGCCGCTACCCGTGCGCGAAGGATGGCGTACTCGTGGGGCACGCCAATTGCACCACGCACGCCAGCACAACACGATCGGGCCTCGACGCGACATGTTGTTCGCGTTACGTTCTCAATTGAGGCACCCATCCGCGCCGGACGTCCGCCATGGCCTTCAGGTTCATCCACACCGCCGATCTACAGATTGGCAAACCGTTCGCCCGCTTTCCACAGGACAAGCAGGCGGAACTGCGCGATGCGCGCCTCGAAGCGATATCCCGCATTGCCGAAACGGCCGCAGAGTTTGGCGCAGCCCACGTGCTGATCGCCGGTGATCTTTATGACAGCGATGGCATGAGCGGTGTCACGCTGCGCCAACCGCTCGAGGCCATGGCAAGTGCCGCGGCACTCACCTGGCACGTTCTCCCCGGCAACCATGATCCCGCGCGCGCTGGCGGTATCTGGGATCGCGTGGCGGAGAGCGGTTGCCCGGACAACATCCAAATTCACGCCGATCCCGTGGCGAGCGAGATTGCGGAGGGGGTCATGCTTCTGCCCGCGCCCTTACGATCGCGCGCCGTTGCAGACGACGTCACGGCTTGGATGGACGCCTGTGACACGCCGCACGGAGCGTTGCGCATCGGCCTCGCGCATGGCTCCATCGGCCGTTACGGTACCGACGGACACGCCTCCGTCCCACTGGATCCGTCCCGCGCTGCCACGGCCCGCTTGGACTATCTCGCGCTCGGCGATGACCATGGCATGAAAGAGATTGGGCCACGCACCTGGTATTCCGGCACACCTGAGCCCGATGGATGGCGGCAGAATGCGCCCGGACATGTGCTGTGCGTGTCGCTCGACGGGCCGGGCTCGCAACCGGCTGTCACCCCGCGCCAGATCGGGAAGTTTGCCTGGAACACATTCGAGGCGGGCGTCGATCCTGACGGTGCGATTGTAGGCCTGAACGAACAGATCGACCGCATGCCTGTCACCCGCCGCAACTGTGTTGTCCGCCTTGCATTGCGTGGCACGCTGACCCTTTCCGCTAAGACCAATCTTGATCGCACGGTCGATCGCCTCAAGGGGCAGCTGCGGTATCTCGATGTGGATGAAACCGACGTGCGCCAGATGGCGACGGCGGACGATCTATCCACGCTTGGCGAGGGTAGCGAACTCCACAAGGTCGGCATGCGGCTCATGCGCCGCGTCGACCGCGCCGCAGCCAATCCGCAGGATGCAGCCATCGCCCTGATCGCCCTCAATGAGCTGATCGCCCGCAATGAGGAGCACGCGGAGCGATGAAACTGCGCGCGATCCGGGTTCAGGAGTTTCGCAAATTCTCAGAGCCGGTCCGCATTGACGGGCTGAGCGGCGGCCTCGACGTGTTGGCCGCACCAAACGAGGATGGAAAGTCGACGCTGTTTGAAGCCGTCCGCTGGGTCATAAATGAAAAATACGGCGCTTCCTCCGGCAGTAAGAAGATGCGTTCGATCATGCCGTACGCAGGCGGCGCTCCACTGATCGAGATCGATTTTGATCTTGCCGGCCGCATGTACCGCTTGCGCAAGCAGTATGTGAAGAAGCCCGATGCGATCCTGATTGATCGGGATACGGGCCGCGATATCGCACGCAAGGACGATGTTGAGCATTGGCTCGATGACAACCTGAAAGCTCGCCTGCCATTCGGTCTGTTCTGGGTCGCCCAGCATGGCACCGCCCAGCGCAAACTGTTGGAAGAGACGGCGAGTGAGCACGCGCCTGCATTGCGCAGCGCCGTCGAAGCTGAAGTCGGCGCGATCGCAGGCGGTGCAGCGCGTGACAGTGTCCGCGCATCACTGACCGATGATCTTGCCGCGCTGATCAATGCCAAAAGCGGCACACCCAAAAAGAACGGCGCCTATGACCGTGTCGTGCGGGCGCGGGACGCCGCCGCCGAAGCGTTGCAGGATGCGCGACGGCGCCGGGAGAGTGCCGAGGAACGCTACACCCGTCTTGAGGCGATCCGTGGCGAGCGTGCCGCGCTTCTGGATGACGTGAAGACACACACGCTTGCAACAACGCTTGAGCAGGCCCGTGCCGCGGTCGAGGCCGCGCGTCATGCGAACCAACAGCTGCGTGAGGCGCGCGCTGAAGAAGAGGCAAGTCGCCATCTGATTGCTGCTGCGCTGCAGCAGCGTGACGCCTTTGAAGCGCGAGGTCGGGATTTTGACGCGCTTGCCGACGCACAACGTGCGGCACAGGAAAAAGCTGAAGCCTGCGAGGCGCGTCTCAATCAGGCGGAGGTAAAACATGCCGATGCCGAAGCCGCGCTGAAGGCGTGCGATACACAACTCGTTGCGCTCCGGGTGGAAGAAAGAAACGCATTGATCGCAGCCCAACGTGCCGCACTCGACGAAGGGATCACCCGACGCCGTGCTGTGCTCGGTGATGTGCAGGCCGCCATCTCTCGGATCGAGGAGACAAAGGAGTTCCTTGCATCCGAGCCTGTTACAGCAGAAGCGGTTGAGCGCCTGCAGGGTATGGCGGGAGAAATTTCTCAGATCGCGCTGTTGATCGAGCAACAGATCCCGAAGATTACCGTGCACTATGATGACGGACGCGACGGCACAGTGCATGCCGGCGGACAGACGCTTGCCGGCGGGCTCGTACGACCCATCTCCGAACGCACAGAGCTCACGCTCGATGGCATCGGTCGCATGATCGTCGATCCGGGCTCCGGGCGCGATCGCACACACGATGCCGATGACCTCAAGGCGCTTCAGGCAGACCGGGACGCTTTGATGGTGCGCCTCGGCGTCGGTTCTCTGAAGGAAGCGCAGGCCCGCGCCCGCGATCGCCAGGCCCGCGAAACCGCCGCGTCCCTTGACGGGCGACGTCTAGCCGATCTTGCGCCCGGCGGCGTGACGAGTCTTGAGCATGCGCTGGCTGAAGACGAAGCCAAACGCGAATCTCTCCCGCAATGTGATGAGACGACACCGCTGCGCCCGCGGGACGCCATCGCAAACGACATTGCCGCCGCGGAATCAGAGCGGGCCGAACGACAGGCCGCCACCGCCAGGACCCGCGCCGCGCGCGAAGAGGCCCGCATCGCAAACGCGAAAATAGCGGCGGACCTCGCGAGCCGGGCTGAGCGCCTCGAGCAGATTGCCGACAGCCTTGAGCGCGACACCGAGCGCAACCGCATCGGACGGCAAGCAAATGCCGCATTGCTTGCCGAAGCGGTGGCCGCTGCCGAGCTTCGCGCGAGCGCCGCTGTGCGAAGCGTGTCCGCATGGCAGGAGTCTTACGTCAATGATGAGGCGCTCGGCGTGCTTAATCAAAAGCTTGAGGCCGCGCAAGCTGAGGCGGATACGGCCGAGGCGGCCGTGCGCACCTTGGATGCTGAACGGGGTGAGCACCTCGCCGTACTTCGTGAGACGATGCAGGACGGTATCGACGAGGTGATCGCAGCTTGTGAAAACCGCTTGGCTGAGACTGAGCGCGACGTGGAATACTACGAACAACGAATCGCTGGTTTGAAGCTACTCGCCGACACACTCGATCATGTCGCCGAAGAGACGCGCGAAACGTACACGCGGCCCGTCGTGCAACGCATGGCGCCCTACGTGGATACGATCTTTCCGGGCGCAAACCTGTCGTTCACAGAGGATTTCACGGCGAGCGACATCCTGCGCAATGGGGCGGCGGAAGACTTTGCCGATGTCAGCATGGGTACGCAGGAGCAGATTGGTGTGCTGATCCGGCTCGGTTTTGCCCGCCTGTTCGCCGATCGCGGCCAGCCCTTGCCATTGATCCTCGATGACGCGCTGGTCTACTCCGATGACCACAGGATCGAGCGCATGTTCGAGGCGCTGCGCATTGCCGCGCAATCGCATCAGGTGCTGATCCTCACTTGTCGCACACGAGCATTCGAACGCCTTGGTGGCGAACGCCTCGCGATTGAAGCGGCCAATTTCGCCTAGACCGCATATGCGCGGACGAGCCTCGTGCCAGCTGGATCAGAGCAGCCGCATGATAATGCCGGAGCGCTCATCAACCAGTTGCTGGCCACTTCGCCAGTAATCCCGGCCGCGCATTTTCTCCCGCGCATCGGCAAGCCACGGTTCCGGCACACCGGCGGAGGGAAAGTAACGCCGCAGAAAACGCTGCGTCATCGCCTCGGTCTCCCTCGCACCCGTCGGGATCGGCTCATCGGTCACGAAATCGTAGGCACGTGGTTCGTGGAACAGCCAACGACTGGATTGCGCCGCCAGCCGGTTCTCCCCTTGAAGATAAATCGGAACACACATCGAAGCGCAGGTGCGCCGGTTCTCGACCACAGTGTCTAGCTGGTGCGTCGCGGCAATCCGCTTCAACAGGCGCACGACGCGATCCCCATGGGAGAGAGAGCCGCCTGGTGAATGCAGCGACAGGATAAACCGCTGCTTTTTCCCGCGCCATTCGCGATATGCGCCGCGGATCATGCCTTCCATCGGCGGCGCCACTTCTCCGCGCCATTCCAGCAGGATCGTATCCTCCGGCACGCCCTTCTCGGTCACCGTGAGCTCACCCGCGTTTTGCAGGAGGCCGTCCTGAAAGACGAGAAAGAGTGCCGCGATCGTCCCGAGCATAACCAACCAGATCAGGCGATTTGCGAAAGACTTTATCATGAGGCCATGTCATCCGCCGTCGGTCGCGTGCGCTCCGAGTTAAGGCTTGCCCGCATCATTCGGCTGCCATCTGCGCCGTGTCCTGCATCGACTTTTTCAGGTCGGCTGCCTCACAATCAGGTGCGAAAACCTCCATCTCGCGCCCAATCCCTCGCAGCGCCATCGCACCAAGCGAAACGGTCGGCTGAGGGCAGTTTTTACGGAACGCATCGCTGACCAGCACCGGTCGACCCAAGTCCTTCGTCAGGCCTTCGAGCCGCGCAACCTCGTTCACGGCTGCGCCAAATACCGAAAATGTCAGCCGCTCTGGGACACCCACGTTGCCGTACATAACCTCCCCACAATGAAGCGCGATGCCGAAGTCGATCTCCGGTGATCCGGCGGCGCGTCGTGCAGCGTTGACATCAGGCAGCGCCGCCCGGGCCTCAATCGCCGCATCATGGGCCTTGCGGCTAGCCGTTTGCGCATCGCTGCCGTCGGCGCCCATCGGAAAGATGGCAAGCAGCGCATCGCCGATAAAGCTCAATATTTCTCCTCCCGCCGCATGAACGGCACCGCCCGTGAGGTCGAAGTACGCGTTGAGCGTCTCGATGTAGTCATCGCGCGGCAGCCGATCCGCAAGACCGCTCGAACCTCGCATATCGGAGTACCAGATCGCCGCTTCAATCGACTGACCGTCACCACGACGGATCTGCCCGTCGAGCACATATGCGCTGGCGCTGTTCCCGAGATAAGTTTGCGTGACATTGCTCATCAGGCGCTGCTTAACCGCAAGCTTGCAGGCGACCGCAAGGCGTTCCTCAATCTGCAGCAATGCGTCGATCTCAGCATCGTTGAATCCGCGCGCCAGTGTGCAGGTCCATGAGCCGATCATGCCGAACCCTTCAGGGCGGTCGCCGGATCGTCCACCTTCAAACCCCACAACGTACGCAAGATAGTCCGTCAGTCCTTGGTCTTTCAGCTCCTGAATGATTGGAAAGTCGAATGTGTGCGTACAGGCATTGAGCGGAATGCGCAGATGCTCAAGATCGGTTTGCATCATGTAATAGTGCGGCCCCTGTTTGAATGTCTCGGAGACGTCCCCGGGCACGTGAGGGTAACCCTCAACGATTGTCTCCTTGCCGCTGTTCCACGTGATGCCGATGGCGCGGTGCAGCGGATGCAGCACGGTAAATGCGAAGTAGCAGCGCGCAAGGGGCAATCCGGCCGCCCGCAACCGCTCACAACAACCGGCCACAACGCGTTCAATCTCCGTCTCCGCCAGCGCCTGCTTCATCAGCCAGTTGCCAATCTCGGGGATCATCGCGCGGGATGGCCGCGGCGACAGATTGGGCGCTGGTGTCTGTGTCGCATGCGCGTCCTGCTTGCGTCCCGCCACGCCAGCTGCGGCATCCGGATCGTCGCGAAATGTCGGCATCTGAAAGGAACCTCTTCTTCGGGGCCGGCGCAGATTGGTCGGGCTGGTAAGGCATATGCCGAGAAACTGCGGTCGCCGGATTGTCGCACAGCGTGGCGCAGTCTAGAACCTCGTCGCGACCAACCTGTCAGCGACGAAGCACATGTTCACCAAAATCCTGATTGCCAATCGCGGCGAGATTGCCTGTCGCGTCATCAAGACTGCACGAGAGATGGGGATTGCCAGCGTCGCCGTCTACTCCGAGGCGGACCGGGGCGCGCTTCATGTCCGCATGGCTGATGAGGCGGTCTACATCGGCCCGGCTGTGGCGGCGGAGTCCTATCTGGTGGCGGACAAGATCATCGCCGCTGTGAAAGAAACACGCGCTCAGGCTGTTCACCCGGGTTACGGCTTCCTGTCCGAGAATGCCGCCTTCTCCAGCGCCTCGGCGAAGGCG
>JBCBXF010000129.1:0-9261 GCA_039816705.1 Pseudomonadota bacterium
CCTGCATGCTGCGGAGGTCTTCAAGCACGCAGGAAAAACTCGATGTCCCGCTCGAGATCATGCCCGACAAACGCTTCATCGCAACGCATCATGACTTCGAGGAATGGGCGGACGGTCGCAAGCAGCTCCGCATGGAGTATTTCTATCGTGATATGCGCCGCAAGACCGGCCTGCTGATGGATGGCGACGCGCCCGCGGGCGGCAAGTGGAACTACGACTCAGAGAACCGCAAACCGGCCGGGCAGGATCTCTTTATGCCGGAGCCGGAGCGCGTTCCCCCTGATGCGATCACGCAGGACGTACTGAAGCTGGTCGCCAAGCGTTTCGGCAATCACTTCGGTGATCTCGAACCGTTTTGGTTTGCCGTCACCGCAAAAGATGCAGCCCGTGTGCGTGACAACTTCGTGGCGAACGTCCTGCCGCGCTTTGGAGATTACCAGGATGCGATGCTGGTTGGAGAAAAATTCCTCTACCATTCGCTTCTGTCATTCTACATCAACGCCGGTCTGCTCGATCCGCTGGATGTTTGTCAGCGCGTAGAAAAAGCCTACCGCGACGGCGCCGCACCGCTGAACGCCGTGGAAGGTTTCATCCGCCAGATCATCGGTTGGCGCGAGTATGTCCGCGGGATCTACTGGCTGAAGATGCCGGACTATGTGGATGAAAACTTTTTCGGTGCGGAGCGCGATCTACCCGAGTTTTATTGGTCCGCAAACACACGCATGACATGCCTCGCCGAAGCCATTGGCCAGACCAAGCAGGAAGCTTACGCCCACCATATCCAGCGCCTCATGGTCACGGGCAACTTCGCAATGCTCTACGGCGCACGCCCGAAGGCTGTGCACGAGTGGTATCTCATGGTTTACGCCGACGCCTACGAATGGGTGGAACTTCCAAACACGCTCGGCATGAGCCAGTTCGGTGACGGTGGACTGCTTGCTTCAAAGCCTTACGCAGCCAGCGGCAACTACATCTCGAAGATGTCTGACTACTGCAGCAACTGCAGCTACAGCGTGACGAAAAAGACGGGCGAAGGCGCTTGCCCTTTCAATCCACTTTATTGGGACTTCCTCGTCCGCAATCGCGAGAAGCTGGAAAAAAATCCGCGGATCTCCCGCGCCTACAGCACGTGGGACCGGATGAAGGATGAGAATAAGACGGCCTACCTCGACAGCGCGGAAAAAGTCCTCGCCGCAATTGAGCGCGGCGAGGATCCAGCATGACCCGGCGGCGTGTGCTGCTCACCAGTCGACGTACAGGATCAGTTCGACGTTTCGGTCCGCGTTGCTCGCCCGATCGGTGATGGTGCCTTCGAGGATCACAGGGGTCGAGACCGGGTACGTTGAGGCAACCACATCTTTGAGGAAGCGTGCCCGCAGGAATGGCAAATCTCGGTTACGGATCGAAGCGCGTACAGGATGGACGAGCGCACCAAGGCGATAACGTCCCTGCCCGACAGACTTCAGATACTTGACCTCGTTGTACCGATACTCATCGACTTGCCGTCCGCGGAACGGAACACTGTCTGCACTCCCGCGGACAAAAAATCCGTAGTCAACCTCGCCTTCCAGCTTGCCGGCTACGTCCGCAACAAATGCAGTCAGGGCCTTGCGAAATGGCGCACTCGAACGCGCCAGCGTGTATTGACCGCCCGGGAAGCGGAATTTGAGACCGCTCGCTGCATGTTTCAGATCTATGACGTAGTATCGGCCGGCTTGACCGTTGACCAATTCGTTGTCCGGCAGGACGTCGACGTCATAGTTTTCTGTCTTGATGCCATAGGCGAGTGACTTGCGAAGTTCTTTAATTTCCGCACGCAGTTCACGGGCATCCTCAATGTCTGGACCGGGCGCCGGTGGTGTGGCTCGCGCCGCCGTGGCGCGCTCGAGCGCGGCGTTCAAGCGCTCGATCTGCTGCCGGGCCGCCGTGTAGCGGCGATTGTTATTTTCGATTGAGACGGGTGCCCGAGCAGACCAATCAATCGGGCTCGTGTCGCTACCGGCAGTTGGCTCAATGACCGCCGCGCCATACCGGCGCCCGATCTCGTCAGCCCGCCGATGCAAGCGGGCAAGCTGATCTGAGTGCACCTTCAGCGCGGCCCGCAATTCATCACCCAGATCGTCGCGCCGTGCCTGTGCAATATCAAGGTCATCACGCAGATCAGCATTCTGTTTTTGCTCTGCCGAGATCACGGCACGCAGTTCAGCGACACGATTGTCGTCAAAGCCGTAAAGCCAGACACCACCAAGCAGTACGGTCCCTGCCAACGCTCCGAGCGCCCCAACGATACGGTGACGCGACCATGCCAAGACCATCGCAAAGAGCAACGCTACGGCGATCGCAAATGTGATGGTTGCACCGTTGAGTGCGAAAAATTCGATGACTGACGACATCCTAATCCTCCCCAAATCCCCTCGATTGCACATATCTCTTTCGAGCATGTATGCGTGAGATGGGAGTTTTATGCCGCTGGTCAACGCAGTGTTGCCCAATCAAACCGCGTCAAGAAACATCGTCCGCCCAACGCATTCGGAAACCCGAATGCCGCAGAGCCAGTTAGATTGACGATGGTCAGGGGCTAGCGGCCACGGAGCTCAGATATCGAGCGTCGTATCGCGCTCCCACTGCGTCAGGTGGTGGCTGTATGCGTTCCACTCATTCATTTTCAGCTTCACGAATGCGTCGCAGAACTCGGCACCCAGCCGCTCCCGGAGTGGAGCGCTCGACTGAAACGCGCGGATCGCGTCGAGCATGTTGAGCGGCAGCCTTTTGGCATGCGGGGCTTTCTCCGGCTCTGCGTACATGTCGATATCAAGCCGCTCACCCGGGTCGCGATGATTGGCCATCCCGTCGAGACCGGCAGCAAGCGACACGGCCTGCAGCAGATACGGGTTCGTCGCCCCGTCCGCGAGCCGCAGCTCGAACCGGCCCGGGTCAGGGATGCGGATCATGTGCGTCCGGTTGTTGCCGCCGTAAGTGACAGTGTTCGGCGCCCATGTCGCGCCGGAATTGGTGCGCGGCGCATTGATCCGCTTGTAGGAATTAACGGTCGGGTTCGTGATTGCGGCCATCGCCTCCGCGTTGTGCACGAGGCCACCAAGAAAGTGATAGGCTGCCTTCGAGAGCCCCATCTCGCCTGCGTCGTCGGCAAACACGTTGGTTTCCCCATCAGGCGTCCACAGCGAAATGTGCGAGTGGCAGCCGTTGCCGGTCAGATGAAGGAACGGCTTCGGCATGAATGTCGCGCGCAGGCCGTGGTTCTCGGCAATTGATTTGACCATGAACTTGAAGAACGCATGCCGATCGGCCGTCACCAGCGCATCGTCATAATTCCAGTTCATCTCGAACTGGCCGTTCCCGTCCTCATGGTCGTTCTGGTACGGGCCCCATCCAAGCGCGATCATCGCATCGCAGATTTCGGCGATCACCTCATAGCGGCGCATCAGCGCCGCCTGATCGTAGCAGGGCTTGGATTGCGTATCGGCCGGATCGGAAATGTCCGTCCCATCGGCATTGATCAAATGATACTCTGCCTCGATGCCGGATTTCATCCGGTAGCCCGCCGCGTGCGCGTCCTCGACGACCTTTTTAAGCAGGTTGCGTGGTGCGTGCGCGACCGGCGCGCCGTTCATCATCAGATCGCCGGCAACCCACGCGACATCCTTTTTCCAAGGTAGCTGCACCGCCGAAGAAGCGTCCGGTACGGCAAACATGTCAGGATCGGCAGGCACGAGATCGAGCCAGGCGGCAAATCCGGCAAAGCCAGCGCCATCATCCTCCATCCCGCCGACAGCCTGTGCGGGCACGAGCTTCGAACGCTGGGCACCGAAGAGATCCGTGAAGTTGAACAGCACATATTTGACGCCCGTGTCTTTCACGAACTGCGAGAGTGCACCAGCCATATTTAATCTCCGTTGCGCGGCAGTAATGCCGACAGTCTGCCCTGTCGCGAGCGCCGGGTCTACTCTGAGCCACCTTGACCGGGGATCCAAGAGGTCCCGGCAAGCGGGACGCCCGCCATCGCGGCCGCTTCGACCGTGAGCGCCACGAGATCGTCCGGTTCCAGATTATGCACGTGGCTCTTGCCGTTGGCGCGTGCGAGCGTTTGCGCTTCGAGGGTGAGGACGCGGAGATAATTTGCAAGCCGCTTCCCTCCGGTCACCGGATCAAGCCGCTTTGCGAGCTCCGGGTCCTGCGTTGTGATACCGGCCGGATCATTGCCCTTCTGATAGTCATCCCAGCATCCCGCCGTCGTGCCGATTTTGCGATATTCCTCCTCATGCTCGGGCGCATTGTCACCGAGCGCGATGAGCGCCGCCGTACCGATTGAGCAGGCATCCGCTCCCATTGCGAGCGCCTTAGCCACGTCTGCGCCAGTGCGGATGCCACCCGCCACGACGAGCTGAACCTTGCGGTGCATGTCGAGATCGATGAGGGCGCGCACGGCTTCACGGACCGCGGCGAGTGTCGGGATGCCGACATTCTCGATGAACACATCCTGCGTCGCCGCTGTGCCGCCCTGCATCCCATCGAGCACCACGACATCAGCACCCGCCTTGATCGAAAGTGCTGTATCGTAATAGGGGCGCGCCGCGCCGACCTTGATGAAGATCGGCTTTTCCCAGTTGGTGATCTCGCGCAGTTCGGTAATCTTGATCGCCAGATCGTCCGGACCCGTCCAGTCCGGATGACGACAGGCCGAGCGCTGATCGATGCCTTCCGGGAGCGTGCGCATCTCGGCAACGCGCGGTGATATTTTTTCTCCAAGCAGCATCCCGCCGCCACCTGGCTTCGCGCCCTGTCCAACGACAACCTCGATGGCGTCTGCCTTGCGCAGGTCATCCGGGTTCATGCCATAGCGTGAGGGAAGATATTGATAGACGAGCATGCTCGAATGGCCACGCTCTTCCGGTGTCATCCCCCCGTCGCCGGTGGTCGTCGAGGTGCCGACTTCCGATGCCCCCCGGCCAAGCGCCTCCTTAGCGTTCGCAGAGAGCGCGCCAAAACTCATCCCGGCGATCGTCACGGGGATTTTAAGATGCAGCGGATTCTTCGCAAACCGTGAACCAAGCACCACATCCGTGCCGCAGGTCTCGCGATAGCCTTCCAATGGATAGCGCGACATCGAAGCTCCGAGAAACAGCAGATCATCGAACGTCGGCACCTGCCGTTTCGCGCCAAAACCGCGGATACGATAGAGCCCGGTCTGCGCCGCCCGCTGAATTTCAGCGATCGTCGCCCGATCGAACGTTGCCGAGGGTCGATGGCTCCAGTGTTCGTGCCCTGTAAGAGTGGGGTCGTTGATAGGCGTCTGGTCATTCATCGTGCGGTCTCACTGTCGCTCAAATGAGAGAAAAAAGAGCGCGCTTAATAGGCGCCCACGTTGTCTGTCTGGAAATGATAAAGCGTGCGCGCCGATCCATAACGACGAAACCCGTCAAGTGGCACCTCCTGGCACCCGGCCGCATCAAGCAGATCACGCAGTTCGGCGCGATGGCTGTCGCCCATCTCCTTCTCGACGCAGTCAGCGCCGAGGCTCTCTACCGTTCCGCGGATATAAATTCGCGCCTCGTAGAGTGAATCACCCAGAGCCGCACCCGCATTGCCGAGCACGACAACCCGCCCCGCCTGTGCCATGAAACAGCTCATATGGCCGATGTCGCCTTTGACGACGATGTCTGCACCTTTCAGCGAGATGCCACACCGCGCGGCCGCATTTCCGTCCACGACCAGCAATCCGCCGTGCGCTGTTGCGCCGGCCGCCTGGGAACAGTCTCCCTTCACGTGAATGCGTCCGGACATCATGTTCTCCGCGACGCCCTGCCCGGCGTTGCCAAGCACCGTAACGTCGGCGTGCTTGTTCATGCCGGCGCAATAATATCCGGTCGAACCTTCGATCTCCACACTCACCGGGGCGTCGAGCCCGCACGCGAGGGCATGCACGCCGCGCGGATTGCGCACTTTGTAAAATTCGGTGTCTTCGCTGCCGTTCTTTTCCTGAAGGCGCGTGTTGGCGGCGCGGACATCGCCATCTGCAAGATCGACAATGACAGCATTCTCACCCGCGCTCATGTTTTGTCTCCCCAGCTGTAGACAATCGCCGGCTCCGGCTCCCAGACCTTCGCGTCGGCAACGCCCGGCAGACTGACCAGTGCGCGATACTCGGACGCAAACGCCACATAATCCTCTGTCTCGGCAAGAACCGCGGGCTTGCAGGCAATCGGGTCGCGCAGCACGGCAAATCCGTCACGTGTGCCGGCAACAAATGTGTAAAATCCGTCCAGTGCGCCGATGCAGTCATCCAGCGCCTGATGCAGCGATCGGCCCTTGGCAAGACGCGAAGAGATAAAAGCGGCGGCCACTTCAGTATCGTTCTGCGTGCGGCACTGGATGCCATCTTCCTTGGCAAGCCGTGCACGCAGGCGATTGTGGTTTGACAGGGAGCCGTTGTGGACGAGGCAAAGATCGGCCCCCGTCGAGAACGGATGCGAGCCATCCGTTGTGACAGCGCTCTCCGTTGCCATCCGGGTGTGCCCCACGGCATGCGTGCCCGCCATCCCCGGCACATCGAACCGGGCGAGAATATCGTCGGCAAGCCCGGTCTCCTTGTAGATCTCGATGGCAGAGCCCCGGCTCATGATTTGGAGCTGCTCGTCCTGCGCCGAAATCCAGTCCGCTGCGAGATCGGCCGGTGCGTTCGTGACGAGGACGACATGGCTGTCATGATGTTCGAGCGTAGTGGTCGCTTCGAACGCTGCGGCAAGGCGGTCGGCGAGACCGGGCCAGCCATAGCCTGCATCCGGGTGAAACAGTGTCAGTTTGGTCTGACCCGCGGCAGTGGCATTGCGAAACACAGCGATGCCAGCGCTATCTGGCCCGCGATCCGTCATTTCAATCAGCAGAGGTGAGAACAGCGCGCCGAGCTGCGGCTGCAGCGCCTCATTCTTCAAATAGAGCCCGACAATCCCACACATCTGGTCGCCTCCACATTCTGCTGAGGCTCAAACGCTATCAGCCGTCCGGCACGCGGGCAACACTGTGAAACAATGTTTCCTGTCAAGAAACAAGAAGGGGACCGTCAGCTGTCGCGCGCGTAACTGATATTTGAGAGAAACCGGATCGGAAGCGTGCGTAGCTCTTCCGGCCCGTGCGGCACATCGCTGTCGAAGAACAGCGAGTCGCCTGGCTCAAGTGTGAACAGCTCCGCACCATGCCGATAGATCAGCGTCCCCTCCAGCATGTACAGAAACTCGAGCCCCGGATGCTGGAAGATCGGGAAAACATCGCTCTCCTGTGTGAGCGTGATGAGGTAAGGCTCGACCACTACACTGCCGTCCGGCGCATGCCCGAGTAGCTCATACTGATGCCCAGCACGCGTCCCTCTGCGCTCGATCTTCAGGCCTTGGCCCGCCTTCACGAATGTCGCGTCGCGCGTCTCTTCGAAGTCGCGAAACAGCGAGGTGACTGGCACGTTCAAAGCGCGCGACAGATTCTGCAACGTTGAGAGGGACGGAGAGGTCGTTCCGTGCTCGATCTTCGAGAGCATACCGTTCGAGATGCCAGACGCGTTCGAAAGCTCCTGGATCGTCAGCCCGGTTTTCTCGCGGAACCGTCGTGCAGCGCGTCCGATGGCACGTTCGAGCAGGCCTTTGCCACAACGCTCCTCATCGGCCTGATGGCGACCGTGCGGGTCCTGTGTCAGTCCCCGTGTCGTCGGGCTCGCGTTGCGCGCCACGATGCACCTCGTTTGAACGCTCTTGCATGTTGCAAAAGTCCAAACGTGTCAGGGCCTACGGGTCAACCCGCAGAACGCCGGAAGCTGATGGTGAACGGCCAGGAGATACGAAACGGGAGGAGCGTTTCGGCGTTGCAACGTCAGGTGCCGAAGCTGAGCGTCTTGCCGCTGATCCAAAACGCATCTTCCGTGGCTTGGTAAACCGCCGCACCGGCGATCTCACGCGTGTCGGCCTTCGGCCCGGCAAGCAGCGCATTGACGCCGATACCGTCATCCGCCCACTCCCAGGCTTGGCCTTGTGTGATCGCTTCAAGCCCTACCTTGGCAACAGCATAGCGTGCATAAGTTTCGTCGTTGTCGAGCGCACCAACTTCAGCGGCATAGATGATCGAACCGGCAAGGCCGCGTTGCTGCATCGCCGCGGCGATCTCCTCAGACATCGCGCACGCCGTCATCAGGTTCTCTGCGATCGCATCGTCGAACGCGTCCAGATCGCGCGAATCTCCGGTGTCAAAAGGCACGGCACTGACGTTGTGCACGATCACATCAATACCCTGGAACGCGCGAACCGCCGTATTTGCGAGCCGTCGCGCGGCCGCCTCATCCGTAAGAGCGCAGTCGAAGACACGCATGCCGGCCGCCGCATCGCGCATACTGTCCGCATGCGAGAAATCCTCCGAGGTTGCACCGTCGAACTGAAGCACAAGGCGGCATCCCTGGCGCGCGTAGGCGTTGGCAATCTCGTGTCCGACACCGTTGGAAGCGCCAGTGATCAGAACGCGTTTGCCAGCCAGTTCCGGATACGCAGGAGCTTCAGGACCAAGAGACAAACTGGATGCGAAACGCGACATGGCACTAACCCTATTCGACTGGAAACGCTGTGACGGTGACCGAACTCAACCTGAATCGGTAAACCACCGCTTAAGAGCGATTCCGCGGCTCAATTGCGGCAAGAAAGCCGCACCTGTGCCTCGAGCGTACGGGCAAAAGGCAAACAGCCTGTGAAAACTGAGGATATGTTTTGCGCACGCGTTGTGATCGGCGTCCCGCAAGCCACAGTGTTGCTCATACGAGTCGAACCACTCGCTGGAAACGTGCCTAGGCACCTCTCTTGGAGGAGCCAACGCGCACCGGGGCAGTGGCGTGTGAACCGATTGCTCCACGATGGAGCATTTACACGTGAGAACCCGGCTCTGGTGGGGCAAAGTAGAGGGGGCCGTCATGAGGGGCAGGGGCGACCAACCGCATCACGATACGCACGCTTATGAGCGCGACGCGATGCAACCAATGGAGATGGTGGCGCCGGATCTCGGCAGCATGCCGGCGGTCCACGCTGCAGATCAACCGCGCCATGGCGCGAGAAAGGCCGCGTCGCGAGGCGGCAGTGGCGATGCACTTGTCTTCATCGCGATGGGACTGGTGTCATCCGCGCTTGGCCTTGGCCTCTACGCACACCTGGGCACACAGCTCCCGGTTGCCATTCTGGCTGCGCTCATGCTGTTCATCAGCACGTCATTTCTTCACGT
>JBCBXF010000012.1:0-25275 GCA_039816705.1 Pseudomonadota bacterium
TTGCGCGGTACGTTCAAGAGCCTCGGCGAGGCGTTGCATGCCGCCGACGACATGCCAGACACCCAACGGTTTATCTCTGCGCACAGGAGAGGACGCCGGATCGCCATAGCAATACGGACGACGACGCTGAGACGTCACTCTTCTGCCTGATCAACGCCCCGCCAAACGGCGACACCAGATGTTATTCGAGCGACGAGGATCTCGAGCGATGTACCAGAACCCTCCACGCCACGACGACACGTTGCGGGCTCAGTCTTTCGTTGCCGAGCCACAGCACGCAATTGACCACACCGGCGGATTTCGCACGAATGTTTCCGGCAACGGGTGGGGCGTTGTACGGCCGCGCGACGCACGGGCCTTTCGGAGCATTTCAGAGACCGGGGGCGAAGACCTCGATACCGGGGCTCTACGTCGCGGGCGGCAGCGCGCACCCGGGGCCGGGAATTCCCATGGCGGCGTTGAGCGGTCGACTTGCCGCATCGCAACTGATGGCGGACCACGTTTCGACCCGGCGGTTCCACCCGGCGGCTACCTCTGGTGGTACGTTGACGCCATCAGCGACGACGGCCAATTCGGACTGACACTCATTGCCTTCGTGGGCAGTGTTTTCTCTCCCTATTATGCCTGGTCTGGCCGCCATGACCCCGATAACCATTGCGCATTGAATGTCGCGCTCTACGGTCGTCGGGGTGCTCGATGGGCGATGACCGAGCGACCGGCATCCCGGGTTACCCGAGAAGCTGACGCGTTTAACGTTGGCTCAAGCAGCGTCCACCGTGATGGCGATGCGATTGTGATCCGGTTTGACGAACGCGGCGCCCCATTCCCGCGACGCGTGAAAGGCGAAGTACGGGTGACCCCGGAATTCATGACACCCGACGTCTATGAGATCGACTCAGCCTGCCAGCACTCGTGGTGGCCGATTTCACCACGCGCGCGAATCGAGGTGACATGTGGCGCCCCGGATTTGAGTTGGTCTGGATCAGGCTATCTCGACATGAACGCCGGTGATGTTCCACTCGAAGAGACATTCCACTCTTGGAACTGGGCGCGCGCTCACGTCGGTGATGATGCCGCCGTGCTGTATCATGTCACCGATACCGCCGGCGATCGCAGCGCGCTTGCTGTGCGCTTTGACAAGTCTGGCCAACCTGAACGCTTTCAGGCGCCGCATGAGCACCGCCTTCGCCGCACCGGCTGGTGGGTCGATCGCGCCGTGACGAGCGACAGCGATGCGGCTCCCCGCGTTGTTGAAACCTATGAAGACACGCCGTTTTACGCGCGATCCCACCTTCACACGCATTTGCTCGGCCATGACGTGGATGCGGTCCACGAGAGCCTCGCGTTGCACCGGTTCGCACGGCCTTCAGTCAAGTTCTTATTGCCGTTTCGCATGCCGCGGCTCGCCGGCAAACCACTGGTCTGACCGCGCTCCGCAGCTCACTCAAGATCTGAGACTCGCGACCTTTCATCCGGCGACGCTGTTTTTTCATCTCGGCGTGCGGCCTCTACTTCGCGTCGCATCTTAATCGCCTGCCAGGCGAGAACACCGAGCAACACGAGCGAAGGGATTAAGAACTCGAGTGCAAACAGCAGGTCGTGGCTCATGTCTTTATCCTCCGCCTGCTAGGCATGAGACTCATCGTAGACGCGCGAAATAATGCCTGCGGCCCAGCCCGGGCTCTCCTCATGCGCCAAATGCCCGAGCGCTCGATCAAACTCCGTGGCTGCATTCGGCATATGATCTGCAGCGGCCAGCCCGCGCTCCGGCGGGATCGCCTTGTCTCCCCCCGTCACGACAAGATGCACCGGCGTCTTGAGACGTCGCAAGCGTTGCGCAAGTGCATCAAGATCCCAGTTCGCCATCATGTCGAGCGTCCCCCCGACGTGAGACTTTGCGGTGAACAGACGCTGATAGAGCCGGATTCCGTCCGGGCCGATTTTCGATCCCGTATTGGTCAACAGCCGTTCCACGGCATCGCGGCGTGTCGCCTGTGACGCAAAAAAACTGGCAGCAAAATCGTTCGAGAACATCGCACGTGCAAGGGACGGAAAAAGCCAACCGGCAAGCCCCGGAAACGGGAGCAGCGCGGCGTTGAATGTCACGATGTTATGTGGCGAAACCCCGTGAGCAAGCACCAGTTGCGCAGCGATCGCAGCGCCTGCCGAATGCGCGACAATCACGTCCGGCTTCGCGCCGAGCTCCGTGAGGACGCCGGCAATTTCACGGCCCATGGTCGCCAGTGAAAGCGCTTCACCTGCGCGCCGTCCAGAAAATCCGTGTCCGGGTAGATCAAGTGCAATGACATGAAATCGCGATGTGAGCGGTTTCCACAGATCGCGCCATGAGTGCGTCGCGGCTCCCGTGCCGTGAAGCAAAAGCACCTGGGGGCCCTGTCCACCTGACTGGATGTGATAGCGCGTTCCGCGGTGCTCCACGAATGTGCTGTGCGCGCGATGTGGCCAATCCCGGCCATGCTCGTCCCAGTCCAACGCGGCAATCACTTCCATGCGAGACACATCACGCCTCCCGCGCGGCAGCTGCGACCTGCGATGCGACACGCGACATCTGCTGTGCATTTGCGAACGGCAAGGCCACATACGTGCCGCGCAGTGTGTCCGCCAGTGCACGGAGGAATTTAGCAGGCCGAGGCGCTGTATCGATCACAATCGACGCGGCAAGATCATCCGCGAGGCATCGAGCAGCGCGCTCTGCATCCTGCTCCGCTTCGCGGCGTCCCGCTACACCATCGCGCGTCACGTTCGGTCCGCCGTCGCTCAACAGAACAAGCGCTGCGCTCACACCGCGTCGCGTCACGCCACGCACCACATCATGGGCCGTCTCGAGGCCATGCGCGAGCGGCGTCCCACCCCCGGCGGGAAGCGCGCCAAGCAGGCGTTTCGCCCGCGTCAGCGATCGTGTCGGCGGCAACAGCAATTGCGCGTTGCGGTCCCGGAAAACGATCAGCGCAACCTGATCACGCCGCGCATAGGCGTCCGCCAGCATCAACTCGACCGCACCTTTTGCCTCCCCCAACCGATTGAGCGCGGCGGATCCGGACGCGTCAACCACGAAGACGAGCGCACTCTCGCTGGCCTGCTTGAAGCGCTTGAGCCGGATATCCTGCGGCAGAACGACAAGCCGTTGGTTGTCACCCGGCATGTCGCCACGCATGCGTCGTCGCCAGACCTGCCATGGCGCCGCAGCACTCAGCGTCGCCACGACATCGACCTGTCCCGCGACATCCGGTTTGCCCGGTCGACTGCGCAAGGGACGCCCCCGCAAACCATCTGCCTTTTTTGCTCCGGATTTACCATGGCTCGCGCCACTGCCAGATCGCGCCTGCGCCAGACCTTCAGGCAAAAGATCGGGCGGCAGGATCGGTCGCACGGCGTCGATGACCACATCCGCCAGTATCGCACCGTGCGATGAGTGATCCTCCGGCGGCGACCCCGCCTCATCCGGCGCCGAACGATCGATTTCCGGCGGGGCGTCCGCCAGGTCGTCTGGCGTGTTCTGCTCGGTCTCATCGCTTGTGTGTGCATCCGGTTGCGGCGGCGGCAGGTGCCTCGCACGTCCCGCAAAAATCAAGCGGCCCGCGATCACCACATCCTGTTCGTTGACCGAACTTCGACCGTCCAGTGCCGCAGCGCACCTTGCAGCGTGCAGTGCAAAGTGTGCCGGCCGTTCTGACCCAATGCCGAGAGAAGCGGCCACACCGACAAGCCCCCGCACAATGTCCGATGAGGCAACAACCGAGGGGAGAAGAACGCGCGCTTTCTCAATCATACGCGGCGTGTAGAGGATCATACCGCGATCCTGCCAACCGGTCGCTCGCAGATCGATCGCAAAGGCAACGCGTTCCGCCAGAACGCGAGGCGTCTCCTCATCTCCATCATCGCTTTCATCAAGCAGAATGAAGCTGACCGGTGCGGCCTGGCCAGTGACACCGGCATCAAGCGCCGCCGCCATATCCGCCGCCGCATCTCGTGCGAGACGCTCAGCCATCGGCACAATGGCGAGAGCGTTGCCTCCGCGAGCCAGCAGACCTTTGGAAAACACCGAACGACCAGCGATCATGCTCTCAGTCAGATCGAGGCCGCCGGCAAGCGCAACGCGCGAAGGGAGTGCCGGAAAACGGATTAGCGGTGTGCGGTCCCCACACAACTCTCGCAAAGTCTCCAACCACGATTCCCGCACCGGTCCTGCACCTGCATGGACGATAATTCCCCCAAGCATGCCCGGGGCAACCGCAAGCAGCGCCGCTGCCACAATCGCATCAGACCATGCGGCATGAGCAGCCGCCGCGCGCTCAGTCCGCATCCCATTGCGAGAGACAGCGGTCGTGTCATTGGTGATCACACACCACTCCTCATGCGCCAAGCACCTCCGTCACGGCCCGCGTCACCCGTACGCTCGATCCCGCATCATCCAGCGGATCGCGTCGCAGGCGATGCCGCAACGCCGACGCGGCCATCGCTTTCACATCGGAGAGCCGCACCCGTTTGCGCCCGTCAAATGCCGCATGGGCCCGCGCCGCTTTCATGAGCGTCAGCTCGCCGCGCAGACCATCTGTCCCAAGCGCAACACACAGTTCCGATATCTGGCGCAGCAGCGGCTTCGGCACGGTCACCGATTTGATCGTCTCACGCGCCGCCAGGATATCAGCTTGCAGCGCAATTTCCTCCGCACGGAACTGAGTAAGAAAGCTGCGGGGATCCCGATCAAACGCGTCCCGACGCGTGATGATCTCGATCCGCGCATCAAGATCGTCAGGTGTGGTCACATCCACCGACAGCCCAAACCGGTCAAGCAACTGCGGCCGCAACTCCCCTTCCTCTGGATTGCCGGAACCGACCAGCACAAAGCGCGCCGGATGGCGCACGCTCATGCCTTCGCGTTCCACGAGATTTTCGCCGGACGCCGCGACGTCAAGCAAAAGATCAACGAGATGATCTTCCAACAGATTGATTTCGTCGATGTAGAGGAAACCGCGGTTGGCTGCGGCGAGCAAACCCGGCTCAAAGCGTTTTTCACCACGCGACAGCGCCCGCTCGAGGTCGATCCCACCGGTGACGCGATCTTCGCTGGCGCCGAGTGGAAGATCAACAACCGGCACGGGCACCTCGACAGCGACGCAGGGCTGCGCACCACGACCGTCACAGAGCGCACAGCTCCCGGCAGGTGCCGTCGGATCACACCGATAGGGACACCCCTCCACCGCGGCCATCGGCGGAAGAAGTTGCGCAAGCGCACGAACGCCGGTTGATTTCCCGGTGCCACGATCGCCAAAAATCAAAACACCACCGAGCGACGGGTCAACCGCACACGCCACCAGCGCATGCTTCATCTCGTCCTGCGCAACGATCGCTGTAAAAGGAAACGCGACCGCGCGGGAGACGCCGTCATCAGGCGCTGCCGCACGATCGCGTGCTGGTGTCTTGTGTGACGTATAGGTTCGGGTCATTGCGAGGTCGCAGCAAAATTCATCGTATGCTGCAACCTCGAATACCGTCGTTTGCAAAGCGAGGCGAGTGCGTTCGCTGGAACGCGCAAAACGCCGTTACTGCGTGGCAGCTTCCCCGGACGCAGCGTCTTCACCTTCGGCCTTCGGTGAGAACGTCGCGAGATAAGCCACGACATCCGCCACCTCTTTTTCTTTCTTGAGTTTGTAGACCATCTTGGTCCGGCCCGGAGCCTTCTTGCCTTTTTCCTTCAGGAACTTCTCAAGAAATTTCTGCGGACCTGGAAGATAGGCGGCAATATTCTCTTCGGTCCACACCAGACCTTCCTCGCCGGCCAACGCGTTGGTCTTGGAATACTTGTATCCTTCGGCGGCGCCTGCCTTCCGGCCAACCACACCAGTCAAAATCGGTCCCACGCGGTTCTTCGCCTTTTCACCAACCATGTGACAGGCCTTACACTTGCGGAACACTTTCTCGCCCTTCTTGGCGTCACCCGCGGCGAGCGCAGGCCCAAAACCAGCGGCTGTGGCGACGAGCGCTGCCGCCGCAAATTTGATCATTCTCATGAGATCCTCCTCAAAATCTTCTGTTCGCGTGCCACGCAATAACGCAGAAACCTGCCCCTGATGTGACGCGTCGGTCGGCCTTTGTGAAACACTAGCGCTATCGCTCGGTTCCGCCCAGCCCTTGCTTAAGCTCGGAAACAGCAAAACACCGCCCACCGCGCATGTCGTCATTCACGTTTACGTGCGCCAAAGGGTACCAGTTCAGTCCACATCGGAAGGCTGATCTCGTGGCACCAGAGGCGGGGATTGCAATGTTGCCGGATCGTAGACACTCGTACCGTCCGCGATGGCATGCGCCCGAAACGCCGGGCAACCGTCTTCCGGCTGCATCGTGAGATGAAATTCCGGTTTGTCGTGCGGCATCTCAAGTGTCCGCGGCAGATCAAACCGATCCCAAACCTGATCAAGCGCATGCAGCAGCGCCGCCATATCCTGATCACTGTGCAACGGCGACGGTGTGATGCGCAGGCGCTCCGTTCCCTTTGGCACGGTCGGGTAGTTGATCGGCTGGATATAGATACCGAACTCGTCGAGTAGCACGTCGCTGACCCGTTTGCAGAGGGCCGCATCGTAAACCATCACCGGCACGATATGGCTCTCGTTGTCGATGTGCGGCAAACCGAGACTGTCGAGGTGCCCCCGCAGGCGCGCCACGCGGTCACGTTGCTGATGGCGCTCGATAGCGCTGCCCTTGAGATGCCGGATCGCCGTGGCTGCACCACTTGCGACGGCAGGCGGCAGAGCAGTTGTAAAGATGAAGCCGGAAGAAAAACTCCGCACGAAATCACAA
The DNA here is from genome assembly GCA_039816705.1 of Pseudomonadota bacterium. GTDB lineage: Bacteria > Pseudomonadota > Alphaproteobacteria > Rhizobiales > CALHAX01 > CALHAX01. The sequence goes on from JBCBXF010000012.1 coordinate 6,823, forward strand.
AGCGCCGCACTCGCCGCAATGTAACCACCAAGCACGCCAAATGCCTTCGCAAGCGTGCCCTCGATCACCGTGATGCGATCCATCAGCCCTTCGCGTTCGGCGATCCCGCCACCGCGCGGCCCATACATGCCCACAGCGTGCACTTCGTCGAGATACGTCATCGCCCCGTGCTTGTCGGCCACGTCGCAGATTTCCTTGATCGGCGCGATATCGCCATCCATCGAATAGACGGATTCAAAAATGATCAGCTTCGGCACATCAGCGGAGTACCGCGAAAGCTTGGCGTCCAGATCGGCGACATCGTTGTGTTTGAAGATCACCTTTTCCGCTTTGCTGTGGCGGACACCCTCGATCATTGAGGCGTGATTGAGCTCATCGGAAAAGATCACACACCCCGGCATCTGTGACGCAAGCGTGCTGATTGATGTCCAATTTGAAACGTAGCCGGATGTGAAGAGCAGTGCGGCCTCCTTGCCATGCAGGTCCGCCAGCTCATTCTCGAGCATCACGTGCGCGTGGTTGGTGCCCGAGATATTGCGTGTCCCGCCGGCACCTGCGCCGCATTTGTCGATCGCCTCGTGCATCGCGGCGAGCACATCCGGATGCTGGCCCATGCCGAGGTAATCGTTGGAGCACCAGACCGTCACTTCGCCGGCGGCATCTTCGCTCGTCTCGCCAGGTCCGTAGCGTGTCGCACGGGGAAAGCAGCCGCGCTGCCGCTCCAGGTCCGTAAAAACCCGATAACGCCCTTCGGCGCGAAGATCGGCCAGACGAGCGGAAAAATATGTCTCGGCATCCATGATGAACAGCCTCCTCAGATGTGTTCGCTTGCAGGCGCGCGCCGTCCGATCATGGGTGCGGTCGATGTCGCGCGCGAAGATGAATGATTTTCGGGGGTCGTCCCCATTGCCCAGCGCCAGAGCGCCGTCTCGGACAGCGGCAGAGCCAGCATGAGATGTTCCAGCAGTCCAAGCAGGACGAGTGTCAGGCACAGGGTCAGACTGGTCGCTGTCGCACTCCCGGAGGCGGCATCCCCTAGCGCAACCCCGAGGATGATCGCCGCTGCACACGATGCCGCGATACTGAACGGCATGAGCGGGCTGATCCGCGAGATGCGGAAGTATGATTTCAGGTAAGCGAGGTGATGCGGAAGAAAATCTTCCGCCGCGCTCGGTACACCAAGAAAGATGTTCAGTTTTGCGCTGATCCGCATCGCCCACAGAATGGTCAGCACGCCAAGCACAGTGAAATTTTCTCCACTATATCCGACGCCCAAATGGCCGAGTAGCCAGACTAGTCCGAGGGTCGCAACGAGCGCCAACTCGTGATGCACCACCGTCTCGAACGCCGCGCGAAACCGCGACCAGCCCGCCAGTCCGTGTGGCATACGGCTCCGGCGCACGCCGGTGATGACACCGCGTAGAAACGCGAGCTCATGCCACCCCCAGATAATAAGCGCGGCGGCGAACCCGCCATAAACCCCGACATCGGTCATCTCACGTGACAGCAACGGCAGCGCACCAAGCGCGCAGACTGCCGCGACCGTCATCGCGATGAAGCCACCCTGCCCAAGTCGCCCTTCCGCCCGCGCGAGCATCAGGATCACCCCGGTGGATAACCACCAGGCGAGCACGACGGCGCAGACAGGAAGGAGGAAATTGGACACGGTTTGCAGCAGCGCTCCTTACCAGGCCGGCGAAAGCCGAGGGCTTTCTGGCAGTTCGTTGCGTTTGACCGGAAGCATGTAGAGCCGCGCAAACGTCGTTGCGGCACGCGCGACTTGCCAGCCGAACCGCAGACGCCCGACGAGCCCGCCCCGTTTCTTTGCCGCCTTGATCGCATCATCGATCTCCAGCATGCGCTCGAGCCCGGCGATGAATTTCGGGTTATCGAGATCAAGCTCGATCGGAAACACCTGACGGGTAATCTCGGACGTGATCCGGAAGACCTGAAACCCATAGGCTTTCGGGTCGATCCCCATCGCCTCGTGAAATGCTGGGCGGGCATGGTCACGCACATACATCGTCGCGAACACAGCCAACGTGAAAAACCTGATCCAATAGGTGTTCACGCCCGAAATCAGCTTCGGGTTCGCGCGCATGATCAGCGCAAACGCCTCACCATGGCGGAACTCGTCATTGCACCACTTCTCGAACCACTTGAAGATCGGGTGGATGCGTTTGTCCGGGTTCTGCTGCAAATGCCGGAAGATCGTGATGTAACGCGCATAACCGATCTTCTCGGAAAGGTACGTCGCGTAGTAGATGAACTTCGGACGGAAAAACGTGTATTTTTTCTTCTTCGTCAGATAGCCGAGGTCGACCCCGAAACCGAAGTCCTTCAACGTGTCATTCAGAAAACCGGCGTGACGCGCTTCATCGCGGCTCATGTACTTGAAGAGCTCGCAGACATCAGGGTTTTTCCCCCGCTTGCGCATTTCCGCATAGAGCACGCACCCGGAGAACTCGGCGGTCAGCGAACTGATCAGGAAATCAAGAAACTCCCTGCGCAGCTCCGGCGACATATCGTTGAGATCGATATTGTCCCATTCATCCGAGCGTTTGAAGTGTCCTTTGTTCGGATCACTTTTCATCTCCGCGATGAGACGATCCCATTCACTGCGAACCGATGAGACGTCCAGCCTGTCCATCTCCTCGAAGTCGGTCGTATAGAACCGCGGTGTCAGCAGCGTATTCTCTTCCGCTTTGCGCGTCGAAGCGCTGGGCCCAAGGCCAATTCGATCGATGGTCATGCGAGGTCCTCCTCGGAAAAACTGAACTCGCAGAGCTCCATGAACTCGAAATCACCGGTCATGCGGGTCCAGGTGCGCTCAAGCCACCCCGCCTTCATCACCGTCGCCTGCCGCGCGATCTCAGCGCTTTCACCGTAGGGGACATGGATCGCCTGACCGTGCACGACCACTTCATCGCCTGGCTCGATCAGCACATTGCCTTCAAGCTCGACATGCGCATGCAGACTTTCGAACGTATTCTCGATCTTCACGACGCACGGCACGTCGAATGTCTGCCCACTTCCGGGCCAGGACAGAGAGGAAAACAAGCTCATGATTGCTCTCCTCCGACATTGGCGACACCAACTTCGAGCAACCGGGCAAAGGCTTTTTCGTTGGGATACCCGAACGCACGCAGTTGAATGCTGCGGCCGTTAGTCGTGTCTTTGAGCGAGAGACGACCGTCGGCCCAGCGCGTCAGCATGAACGGATGCTGCGGACCAAGCCCCTGCTTTTTGCGATGGAACGCAAGGCCGCGCACGACCGTCCGGATAAAATTGTTTCGTTTGCGCGGGAGCATGGTGACAAACGAGTTATCACGCCCCTCGCGCACCTCGATTGCGCCATCCGCGGCATCGAGGAAAATCAGCGAGCGGCTGGCCACGACCGTTGAGGGCGGCACATGTGTCGCGCCGAACCCGGTGTAGGATGCAACGCCGGCCAATGTGACCGCGCTGACAACCAGCGCCGCAGCAAACGCGAGCGCAATCTTCGGGATCTGCGGATCATGCTCATCGTCGTGAGGCACCGTTCGCGTCACACGCACGGCCCCTTTTTCTCCTGTCTTCATTTTCATCTCCCTGTCATATCGTCTTGGCTTGCGTTCTGTGCCGTCTTCCTCCGGCGCAGTCGTCATGAGATCGATCGCTGCACTAGTGCGCAGGAACGGCCCCGATACCGTCCAGGCGTCCGTCACGTGATCCTGAGGCCGGCATCGCGTCTCCCGTCGCCACACCGACATCATCCCGCCTTGGGGGCACACACACGGTGTCGTGCGCGCTCGTCTGCGACGCGAGAACATCGCGATACGCGTCCGTAAGAAGGGAAGCGACCAACTGGGCATCCGCGACGCAACGCAAGGCGGGCTGCGGATGAAGCACATGCCACGGCCGCACACTTGGCCAGAGATGCGGATAGGCCAGATGCGCCGTGCCATCGATTGCCAACGCAATCGTGCCCGTTCCATCCGACCACGCCTTAAGGTCCGCCCCCGTCACATGAGCGAGCGGCAGATTGAACGTGATCGGCAGTGCAATGCCCGTGCGGATGATCAAGCGCTTGTCAGTCAAAATGTAGACCGTCGTCCGGGCGTAGCCCCATGCCAGAACGGACAGAAGACCAATTGCGGCGACCGCGGCGATCAGCAGCCATAATGCTCCGGGGACCATCGCCGATGCGCCACCTGCGATACCTGCACCGCTTTGCTCCAGCAGATACCAGGCAAACAGCAACCCGAAGTAGATCGCCACTGCCCGCACATGGAGGACACGAAACGCGAACGACCTTCCGTTCGGCGCACCACGCCAGAGAACACGCTCCCCCTCCGGCAATGGTGTTGGCAGTCCGGGTGCCACCTCGAAGTCGAAATCGCCGCTCAAAACAGCGGCTCCCGTGAGTCGACGTTGGCGTAGAGATAACCACTGCCAAAGTACGCGCTCACTTTTTCTTCTTCGAGCATGGTGATCTGATCGGGGTTCGCGATCTTTGGAGCTTCCGCGATCTGAGCCCCGTTTACAGAATTTAGCTCGACATACGCGTCGCCCTTGGTGTCACCGAAAATACCGAAGGGGTTGAACCTGTTCATCGTGAGCGGATTGACATCCACCAGCGTGAACGGCGCGAGAACAGCACCGGCAGGCGTCTCGATCTCGAGGTACCGGATCAGGCTCTCACCAGAGTCGATCCAGAGATCCTTCACCGTTCCGCCCTCGACACCATCGCCACCAACCACCTTGAGGCCCCGCGGATCGGTATCGCCTTTGACGACCTCAAACCCGGGAAGCGAACGCATCGGTGCAATCTTGAGATCACCGTGGAACGAGCGATCCGGCACATTCTCGCGCTCGGCCCAAGCCGCCGGCCCGACACCGCTCAACATCAGGTTGTCGCCATTCGGCTCGATCGGCGATCCATCAAGACCATCAACCGGAACGCCATTCACAGGCCGCGTGTCAGCACCATCGGCTGGCGGTGATGTCCGCGTACCGCCATGCGGCATCTGAAACGTCTTCGGCTCCGGCATCCAGATGAAGCCATGCTCCTTGTAGGTGCCGGGCTCGTGCGTCTCGAGTGGATACCCTTCGCGCATGCCCTCCCGCTGGAGGTAGTAGACGAGGCCGAAGAAAAACATCCAGAACAGCCAGATCGCTACGACGGCGAGGTCGATATAGTCCGTTATCATTATGCCATCTCCTTCTTTTTTCTCTCTCGGTCGGGCAACGTCAGCCCCGCCGAGGGCACAAAGTGCGCCTCAGCCGGGAAACTCCGCCAAACCGAATTGTTCCTTGCCCGCGCTCGGCGGGGAGGCCTGCCCCCCGTCCACGCGTCGCGCGTACGTCACCACCGGGCCAAGCGCGATCAGCGCGGCGAACAGCAGCGCAATCTCAAAGTGATAGACCACGCTGTAGCCAATCGACGGGCTGTTGAATGCGGGTCCGAGTACGCCCGCGTCGCCAAGCGACTGCGTCACATCGCGAATGATGCCACCCGCGGCGATCGAAAGACCGGCTGCGGTGGCCTGCACAGCCCCCCACGCGCCAATCGCGATCCCGCTGTCTTCTTCGCGTGCCAGCTCCATCGCGCAGACGAGCATCGCGACGGAGAACAATCCACCGCCGAGCCCGATCAGCGTTGCACCAACACGGAACACCAGAGCGCTTTCAAGCGGCCCCGCAAAAATCACGGCTGCAAATGCGACCAGACCGACAAGGCATCCATGCGCCGCAATGCGATAGGGGTCTGTGCGACGCTGCTGCCGCGCTGATGGATCACGGCCGAGCGCACGCGCTGCAAGCGCAAACCCAACCAGCATGCCGGCAGAGAATAATGCCGTCAGCGTTGTCGTACCGCTCACGGAGAGGCCGAGCACTTCCGCGCCATAGGGCTCAAGCAGGATATCCTGCATGTTGAACGCAGCCGTCCCGATCCCAAGTGCGACCAGCATCCGGCCAACACGTCCGTTCGAGCGCAACCGAGTCCACGCCTGCGAGAAGGTCGGCCGGGCAAGTCCGGGCGCCGTTCGCTGCGGAGCGCGCGCTTCCTGCTTCCAAAGGGCGACGAGGTTGACCGCAAATGTCACCGCAGCGGCACCCTGCACGACGCGCACAAGCAGCATATGGCTGTAGTCCGCGAGCAACGCACCGAACACCAGCGAGCTCACCATCATGCCGACCAGCAACATCACGTAGAGCAACGCAACAACGCGCGGACGGCTCTCCTCAGGGGCAAGATCCGTCGCGAGTGCGAGACCGGCCGTCTGGGTCGTGTGCATGCCTGCCCCGACCATCAGGAACGCGAGCGCCGCGCCTGCCTGCCCGATCCACGCGGCACCGTTGCCATCCGCCGACAACAGGATCAGCGCAAACGGCATGATCGCCAGCCCGCCGAACTGCAGCATCGTGCCAAGCCAGATGAAGGGCACCCGCCGCCAGCCGAGATAGGAAACATGGACATCCGAGCGATGGCCGATCAGCGCGCGCAGCGGAGCAAAAACCAGCGGCAGCGCGATCATCACCGACACCAGCCACGCTGGCACGGAAAGCTCGACAATCATCACGCGGTTGAGCGTGCCATTCAGCAGCACAGCCGCCATGCCAACCGTCATTTGGAACAGCGACAAGCGCAACAACCGCCCGAGCGGCAACTCCCGCGTCGCCGCGTCCGCAAACGGAAGAAACCGCGGACCAAGCGCATTCCAGAAGTCAGCAAGCGTCGGCACCGGCTCTCCGGACTTCAGCCGCTTGCGCGCAGACATGTCGGGTTTCTCGGTCATCGACGTGTCAGCACCATCAGCTCGGAGGTATAAAATCCGCTCGCGACCCGAACGCTCTCGCCCGCATTCCAAGCCTGAAGCGCCGCCACACCTTTTAACCGCGAGCGCAACCGATCTTCCCGCACCGGCGTGATGGCCGGGGAACGATCACCCCGCGGAAACAGACGTCCCGCCGTATGCATAATCGCCAACAGAGGCGTGCGCGGTGCAAAGGTGAAGAGGATCGATCTGCGGGTCCGCTCGGCCAGCATAGCGACTGCATCCACCGCATCGTCCATCGCATAATGAATAAGACAATCCATCGACACGACATAATCAAACGTACCGAATGACGGATCGAGCATGTCGCCGGCGCGGAGAGAAATCGTCCCCGCCAGCCCCTCACGCGGCAGCCGTTCATTCGCGACATCGATCAGGCTTTCCGCGAGATCGACACCGATGACCTCGGCACCACGGCTCGCCATTTCGACAGCCATTGCGCCCGTTCCGCAGCCGGCATCGAGCACTCGCTGATCGCGCATATCAGCCGGAAGACGGGAGAGAAATTCCGCGCGCATCCGCTCGCGTCCAGCCCGCACCGTCGCGCGAATACCACTCACCGGCGCATCCGATGTCAGCCGGGCCCAGGTGTCAGCCGCCGTTCGGTCGAAGTAGGCCTCGACCTTGCCACGCTGCAGTTCGTAGGTCGCGTCGTTCATCAGTTGAACCCAAGCAGTTCGAAGATTTCGCGGTCCTTGATTGGCGCGGGCGCCAGCGGCTCGGTGCCGTTCCACAGCGTCTCGGCGAGCCGCACATACTCTTTCTGGACGTTGACCACCTCATCGGTCTCATCCATCTCGAACAACGTTTTCTTGTTCAGCCGCGAAAGCCGGATGGCATCGAGATCCGGCAGATGCGCGATCCGCTTGAAGCCAACACGATCGCAATATTTATCCACTTCATCCGTATCGCGAGAACGGTTCGCAATGCAGCCTGCAAGACGCACATCATAGTTCTTCGCCTTCGCTTGCACCGCGGCGACAATCCGGTTCATCGCGTAGATCGAGTCGAAGTCGTTGGCCGTGACAATGACCGCGCGGTCAGCATGCTGAAGCGGTGCCGCAAACCCACCGCACACCACATCGCCCAGCACATCGAAGATCACGACATCGGTATCTTCAAGCAGGTGATGCTCTTTCAGCAGCTTCACGGTCTGCCCAACGACGTAACCGCCGCAACCCGTTCCGGCCGGAGGACCACCCGCCTCGACACACATCACGCCGTTGTAGCCCTCATAGACAAAATCCTCGGCCCGCAGCTCTTCGGAGTGAAAATCAACACTCTCCAAAACATCAATCACCGTCGGCATCAGCTGTTTGGTGAGCGTGAACGTCGAGTCGTGCTTCGGATCGCAACCGATCTGAAGCACGCGTTTGCCGAGCTTCGAGAATGCGACCGACAGGTTTGACGAGGTCGTGCTCTTGCCGATCCCGCCTTTGCCGTAGACCGAGAACACCTTGGCGGTATCGATCTTGACCGTCGGGTCGAGCTTCACCTGGACGCTGCCGGCGCCATCGCCGTCACGCTTGTTGCCACCACGGATATTCGGGGCTTCGAGCAGGGTCGTTGTCATCGCGCAGTTGATCCTTTCACTCCGCTCAAATCACGCCTTCGAGGCGATCTTCGAGCTCTTCGCCAGCGGATTGCAGCGCGGCGAGGGTTTCGTCATCAGGTTGCCAATAGTCGCGTTCGTGCGCTTCGATCAGGCGGTTCGCGACCCGCACGGATGCCTTGGGATTAAGCTCCGCAAGGCGCGCGCGCATCTCTTCGTCGAGCACGTAAGTCTGTGTGATCTGCTTGTAGACCCACGGGTCCACCTGACCGGTCGTGGCAGACCACCCCATCGTGTTCGTCACGTGCGCCTCGATCTGACGCACGCCTTCATAGCCGTGCTCCAGCATGCCCTCGAACCATTTCGGATTGAGCGTGCGGGTCCGCGTCTCGAGCGCAACCTGCTCGCTCAGCGTGCGCACTTTCGCTTCGCCCTGCGTCTGATCACCGAGATAGACTGGAGTTTCTTCTCCGCGCACGTCCTGCACGGCCCGCCCGATTCCACCGAGGGTATCGAAGTAGTGGTCGATCGTCGTCACACCGAGTTCAACGGATTCGATATTTTGATAGGCCAGCTCAACATGTCCAAGCATGGAGCCGAGCAATGCGCTCTGTTTTTGCGAATCGCCGCCGCGCCCATAGGCAAAACACTTGCGAGACGTGAAGGCCTGTCCAAGCTCTCCTTCCTCCGCCCACGCACCGCTGTCGATCAGGTGGTTGACGTTGGAGCCGTACGCGCTCTCCGCGTTTGAGAAGACTCGAAGCGACGCCGTCTCGATGTCGCAGTCATGCTGGCTCTGATAGGCCCGCGCATGCTTGCGGACGTAATTTTCATCCTCCGGCTCATCGGCAATCGCGGCAAGATACGCCGCATCCGCCAGCATCCGGGTCTGCAACGGCAGGAGGTCGCGGAAAATGCCGGAAAGCGTGGCAACAACATCGATCCGCGGGCGTTTCAGAACATCGAGCGGAATAAGCTCCGCCCCCGCTAGCCGCCCGTAGCTGTCGAACCGAGGCTGGGCGCCGAGCAGGGCGAGCATCTGCGAGATCGGCCCGCCCTCGCTCTTGAGGTTATCCGTCCCCCACAGCACAAGCGCAATGCACTCCGGCAGCCGATGCCCTTCCGCCATGTGGCGCGCCAGCAGGCGCTGCGCATGATCCGCGCCTTCGCGGACGGCAAACGCGCTTGGCAACTTGAACGGATCAAAACCATGGATGTTGCGGCCGCTCGGCAAGATATGCGGCGACCGCACAAGATCACCGCCGGCCACCGGCCGGATAAACCGGCCATCAAGGGCGCTCATCAGCGCCGGCAACTCGGCATCAATCTGAAGGTTGTCATTCAGCGCGACAAGCGTCTCGACCGCCTGCCGTGTTTCACTCCGCGAGAACGCCTTGAAGCCCCGTGCGATCGTGTCTGCTCTTTCACCCGCGGCCACAGCGAGCACCATCTCATCATCAAGCGCGTTCGGTTGAGCGGCGTTGACGGCTTGCAGCGTGTTGGTCCGCGCCGCGTCATCGATGCCCCGCCCGACGACATGCAGGCCGTGCGGAATGAGGCTGTACTCCAACTCAAGGATCTGCGCGGAAAGAGAACCGATCCAGTCGGTCAGGGCATCATCGCTTAAGGCGGGTTGATCATCACCGCTTGGCACCAGATCAACCGCACGCGCCTGTTCGACAATCAAATCGCTCAGCCGTGCCCGCTCTCCAGCATCGTCCGGCGCAAGACCACGCCAACGCTCGAGCGAATGCTTGAGTTCGCCAAGTCCTTTGTAGAGCCCGGCAGTCGCAAGCGGCGGGGTCATGTAGCTGACGAGCGTCGCGGCACCGCGACGTTTGGCGATCGTGCCTTCCGACGGATTGTTGGCGGCGTAGAGATAGATGTTCGGCAAATCGCCGATCAGTCGATCCGGCCAACACGCTGCCGACAGACCGGTCTGCTTCCCGGGCATGAATTCAAGCGCACCATGCGTGCCGAAATGCAGCACGGCGTGCGCCGCATAGTCTTCCCGCAAATATCGATAGAAGGCGGAAAACGCATGGGTTGGCGAAAATCCCTCCTCAAAGAGCAGCCGCATTGGGTCGCCCTCATAACCGAACCCGGGCTGCACGGCGACGAGCACGTTGCCGAAGGTCTGACCGAGCACAAAGAGAGACCGCCCATCCGTCAGATGCCGTCCTGGCGCCGCACCCCACTGCGCCTCAATCTCACTCAGATGCGGCTCACGGCGCACATGATCATCAACCGGGATCGCATGGACAACGTTCGCATCAGTGCCATGCGTCGCCGCATTCCCCTCGAGGATCGCGCGACGCAGCGCGTCGACGCTGTCCGGCACTGTGACGTCATAGCCCTCAACCGAAAGCGCCTTCAGCGTGTTGTGAAGGGACTCAAACACGCCGAGAAACGCCGCTGTGCCCGTCGCACCAGCATTCGGAGGAAAATTAAACAGCGTGATCGCGACCCGGCGCTCTTCCACAGGCGTGTTTCGCATCTCGACGAGACGGCGTACGCGACGCGCCAGCATACCCGCGCGTTCTTCGTGGACTTGCATGGCCGAAACCGGAGCGGTTGACGGTCCGCTCGTGACGTCACTAGCACCGGCATCACGGCGACCGCCAAACACGATGGGAGACGTCGCGCCATCAAGCTCCGGGATCGCAAGCATCATTGTCGCTTCGACCGGCATCAGGCCCTGACGTGACCGCTCCCACGCTTCGAGTGATTGCAGCTCAAGTGACTGCGCAGCGACATACGGCACATCAAGTTGCGCAAGAATTTCTTCCGCGGCCGCGGCGTTGTTGTAGGCTGGCCCACCAACGAGCGAAAAACCCGTCAGCGACACGAGTGCGTCGATCGAGACGCATTGAGGTCCGAGGAAAAACGCCTCAAGCGCCGGGCGTGCATCAAGCCCTGTCGCAAAGACAGGCACAACTTCAAGTCCCGCCGCTTCAAGCGCCCGGATCGCGCCATCGTAATGGCCGGTGTCACGCGAGAGCACATACGAGCGCATCAAGACAAGACCAACCCGGCCCAGCGCATCGGCACGGCGCGGCATTGCCCGTACATCGCTGGTGATCCGATCCGGCAAATCGGGATGATAAATACCAACCTCGGGATAATCGATCGGAGCGTTCACGATCATCTCGTCGGCAAGCGCTGCCCGCGCTTCATTCGCATATTTCGAGATCAGGAACCGGGCGAGCGCCGCGATGTTGTCATCCGATGCTGCCAGCCAGTACTGCATGGCGATAAAATAGGAGCGCACATCCTGCGCTTTGCCGGGGATGAAGCGGAGAATGCGCGGGATGCGTTTCAGCATCGCAATCTGATGCGCGCCAGAACTCTTCTTCGCCGATGATGAGCCACGCAGCTTCTTGAGAAGGGAGATCATCCCGCTTTCGCGAGCCCCCATATCAAACTTGCCGAGTCGCGTGAGGCGGATCACTTCACCAGCCGACATGCACCCGAGCATCGCATCGCAGCTGTCGCGACGCGCCTGCAGATCGGGGAGCACCGCGTTGATGTGATCTTCCATAAAGAGCATCGTCGCGATGATGATGTCACCGCACGCAATGTCATCCTTGCAGGCCGCCAGCCGCTCCGGTTTGCCGGCCCAGTCCGAGGCCGCATGTAGCGAGATTGTGGCACCCGGCAGATCGCGTTGCAGATCCGCTTCCGCAGCCGCGACGGCACGCGCCAGATGATGATCCAGCGTAATCAGGACAACGCGCACCGGCGCTGCCTGCGGCCCGTCCTGTTCAGCGTGCGAAGTGCGCTTTGGCATCATACAACGTGTCCAGTGAGATCTCGGCCAACCCAAGCTCGGTGGCATATTTCTCCGTGTTGCGACGGGCTTTGCCGCGTACGAAGAAGGGAATTTTTTTCAGCTCCAGTTCAGCCTCATTGGCCCAGACGATGGGACTTGCGTCGCAAACCTCGCTTGGCGCGTCGTCCGGCGCAGTCGTGGAAATCCGTGAAGGTGCATCGTGCGAGCGCGACGCTTGGTCTGGCGCGGGAACAGCGCGTCCACCCTCGCTCGCGAGGTGCGATGGGCCTGCAGAATCGCTGAACTCAAAGTCATCGCGGAACATACCGAGCAGATGCTCTTCGAGCCCCATAACGAGTGGGTGCACCAGCGTATCGAATAGCACGTTCGCGCCCTCGAACCCCATGACGGGAGAAAAACGCGCCGGGAAGTCCTGCACGTGCACCGGCGCAGAAATGACCGCGCATGGCATGCCGAACCGCTTGGCGATGTGACGCTCCATCTGCGTGCCGAGGACCAGTTCAGGTTGCAGTTCGGCGATCGCCGCCTCGACTTCCAGATAGTCGTCTGTGATCAGCGCCTCGAGCCCGAGCGTCTTCGCCATCGCCCGCACGTCGCGCGCAAATTCACGATTGTAGCAGCCGAGCCCGACGACCTCGAAGCCCAGCTCTTCCTGTGCGACCCGCGCTGTTGCGATGGCATGGCTCGCATCGCCGAACACGAAGACGCGCTTGCCGGTCAGGTAGGTGGAATCAACCGAGTTCGACCACCACGGCGTCCGCAGTTTCGGATCACCAAGCGCCACGGACGGATCAACACCCGCGACCCGCGCGACCTCGCAGATAAACTCCCGCGTCGCCGCGACACCCATCGGGACGGTGCGAACGCTCGGCTGGTCGAACGTTTTCTCAAGCCATCGTGCCGACGTATCGCCGGTCTCCGGGTAAAGCACGACGTTGAAATCAGCCGCGCCGATGCGGGCGATATCACTCGGACGCGCCTCGAGAGGGGCGACAAGCGCGACATCGATGCCCATCGTTGCCAGAAGCCGCGTGATCTCGGCGACATCATCCCGGTGGCGAAATCCGAGCGCCGTCGGGCCGAGGATATTGCAGCAGGGCCGCTGCGTGGCGACATTTCGGGCATCACCAGGCTTGACGCTGGTGTCGGCCAAATGCCGGACAATCTGATAAAACGTTTCAGCCGTGCCCCAGTTTTCTTTCTTTTGATAGGACGGCAGCTCAAGCGGAATCACCGGCACTGGCAAATCAAGCGCCCGCGCGAGCCCTCCCGGATCGTCTTGAATAAGCTCCGCCGTGCACGATGCGCCGACGATCAGCGCTTCGGGCTTGTAGCGGTCATAGGCATCCTGACAGGCCGACTTGAAAAGCTCGGCCGTATCCGTTCCGAGGTCCCGCGCCTGGAAGGTTGTGTAGGTCACTGGCGGGCGCGCATCACGCCGCTCGATCATCGTGAAGAGCAGATCGGCATATGTGTCACCCTGCGGCGCATGCAGCACGTAGTGCAGTCCCTTCATGCCGGTCGCGACGCGCATCGCGCCGACATGCGGCGGGCCTTCGTATGTCCAGACGGTTAGTTTCATGGGCGCTAGATCCTCAACCGGGTCTTGCGCTCAAGCGGGCGCGCAAATAGCTCGGCGAGATCACCCGCCTGCTCGTATCCGTGAATAGGAGAGAAAACGAGCTCGATCGCCCACTTCGTTGTCAGGCCCTCAGCCTCCAGCGGATTGGCAAGCCCGAGACCGCACACCACAAGATCGGGATCGCCCGCACGGCAGCGATCAAGTTGCTTTTCGACGTCCTGACCTTCGCTGATCTGGATGGTCTCATCAATCAGCGCGAGTTCTTCACCGACGATCGTTTGATTGAGATACGGCGTCCCGATCTCCTGCGGGGCCATCCCCAGCTCTCGTGCCAGAAACCGGGCGAGCGGCACTTCGAGCTGCGAATCAGGGAAGAAAAAGATCGATTTGCCATCCAGGATCTCACGGTAGTGCGTGAGTGCCTTTCGGGCCCGCGCGATGGGTGCCGCCGTCACCTTGTCGAACAGCGCATCATCAACGCCAAACACATCCGCCGCCGCCTTCAGCCACGCCGTCGTGCCCTCAGCACCAAGCGGAAACGGAGCTTGAATATGCCGGGCGCCACGCCCCTCGAGTTGACGCACCGTGTCGCTGAGGAACGGCTGGGCCAAAAGGAACTTCGTGTGGCGCCCGATGGGCGGCATATCCGTTGATCGACAGGGAGGAAGAAATCGAACGGACGTGACACCCATATCTGAAAGAAGACGCCGGAACTGGTCCTCGACGACGTCGGCGAGAGCGCCAACGACGAGCAGGGACGGTTCCGCATCCTCTGGTTCCGGCGGCAGTTCCGGTACAAGCGACGCCAGACAAGCATCCTCCCCGTCCGTGAACGTCGTTTCGATACCGCTACCGGAATAGTTGAGCACCCGGACATCTCCAGCGTGCCGCTGTGAAAGGCGAAGCGCTGCGCGTGACAGATCAAGCTTGATCACCTCCGACGGGCAGGACCCGACCAAAAACAGCAGCTTGATGTCCGGACGCCGCCCCAGCAATTGATCGACCACGCGATCAAGCTCTTCATTGGCATCCGCAAGACCGGCCAGATCCCGCTCTTCAATAATCGCCGTACCAAACCGTGGCTCGGCAAAGATCATGACGCCGGCTGCAGACTGGATGAGGTGAGCGCACGTCCGCGAGCCTACGACGAGGAAAAAGGCATCCTGGATTTTGCGATGCAGCCAGACGATACCCGTCAGCCCGCAAAAAACCTCGCGCTGGCCACGCTCGCGCAATACGGGCCGCGAACAACCAACGCTTTGCGCATTCACGGGCATCGCACCGCCATCAGCACGCTGCGCACTGGTGGCTTCGCGGGGGATAAGCGCCGTCATACCGCGCCCTCCTGCGAGAGCGCCGCTCCCGGAAGCGGGCCATAGTGTCCATCAGTGCGCTGTGAATTGGCAGCCTGCAGGCGGGCAAGCCGCAGCTTCCAAACGAACTGCCCGGCATTGATGACGTAGGCGGCATACGCTGCGAGCGCGAGCCACATTTGACCACCCGCACCAAGCGCGCCGGTAAATACAGCCACAAGGTACGCCGTGTGCAGCGCCAGCACGAGCATGCTGAACACGTCTTCCCAGAAGAATGCAGGAGCGAAAAGATACTGCCCGAAGACCACCTTCTCCCAGATCGCACCGGTAACCATGATCAGATACAGCACCAGCGTCTTGACGACGACGGAGAGCGTGGCAGCCTCATAGCCGACCCCGTTCACCAGAAACCGGATCACGAGTGCGAGCGAAACGAGAAAAACAAGGAACTGTAACGGTGCCAGCACTCCCTGAACCAGCGTCCAGCGCGTCGTATCGCGCCGTGCTTTTTGCTCCGGAGTATAAAGGCCGCCGCCCTGCACAGTATCTGTGACTGGTGTTGCGACCCGCACCATTCCCTCATCCTCCATCTGCCGATCACGCACTGGATCGTCAGCTCAAGGCTAGGCCGTGCCGAGGGCAACTGTCAATCAAACTTGACACTTAAGAATGTTGATACTTGCGAGCACGGGGCGACAGGCGTAGAAGACGGCACTATGGTGCAGCCTCCAAACGTGGCCACGCAATTCCTCGCGGACACAGCTTCGAGCGGCGCACCACGCGAGATGGTTATGACACCGAGGCCGCAGCAGGCGCAAACGCCTGCGGGCGCCCACAGAGACCGGACAACGCGCAGGAATGGCGCGACGCCGATGAGACAGAAGTTGAGAGCTTAGCCTGGGATGAGAAACGCAGCCCGCAACCAGAGCCCGGCAGACGCCTCGTTCGGCGCGGTGCGTGGCGTCGATGCCGCAACGCCGTGCACGCCGACGCTCTATGCGCTGATTGCGGAAGAAATTGTCCCTGCACTTGCGAACCGCACACGCGACACCGCACGACGAAGGACGTCTCAGCGCGGCACCCTCACGACCTCGGATTACGAAACACTCGCCGCGTGTTTGGTCGACGACAAGAAAGTCAAACCTGAACGAGTCATCGCCGGATGGGATCGCAGTGGTGTCCCGACAAGCACGATCGTACTGGAAGGCGTTGCCGGTGCAGCGCGCGTTCTCGGCGAACAGTGGTGCGAGGATACGCTGTCCTTCATGGACGTCACCCTCGCGATGGGCCGGCTCGAAGTGCTCGTAAACACCATTGAACCGCGCAATGAGGAACACCCGCTTCGCCTCGGCCTCAATGCCGCCCGTCATCGCGGCGAGCGCGTGCCATCCATCCTTATCGCGGGAGCCCCGGGCGAGCAGCACACCTTTCCGGGTCGGCTCCTCGCCTGGCTTTTTGATGCAGAGGGATGGGACACCCACCTGATCGCCGAGACGGTGACGCCGAAAGCGCTCCTCAAACATGTGACGAACACGCGTCCCGACGTTCTTGCGCTGTCATTGAGTAGCGACCGCTTTCTTCCGCAACTGACGGATACGATCGCGACCCTTAAGGCCAGCTCCGCAACGAAATCATGCGCCATCATGGTGGGCGGAAAAACCTTCCTTGATGATCCGCGCGCCGCAATTCGCGTTGGCGCCGATGGGTGGGCTATCAACGCACGTTCCGCGGTCGACACAGCGCTCAGACTGAGACGGGGCCGCAAATGATGCATGGTACACGCCTGCCGGACAGCGACACATCCCGGCCAGTTCCGGAACCGAGCAATCAGACGTTCAAGTCGCCGAAGCGCCTGCTCGGAGATGTCGATGCCAAGTCAGCCCTCGCTGCCATCATGGCGGCGGCCGACATCGCACTCGTTATCGACAGCAATGGCAAGATCAAAGACATCGCCTTTTCCGATGAGTCCTTCGCGCATGAAGGCGTGAGCGAATGGGTGGGGCGCAGATGGCGCGATACCGTCGCCAAGGAAAGCCATCCAAAGATTGAGGCTTTACTCAAGACCGCTGGCGAGAGCGAGGTTAGCCGCGCCCGCCACGTCAACCACGCCACCCCGAACGGCAACGAAGTCCCGATCCAATATGTGACGCTCCGCTTTGGCAGCAAAGGCAACATCGTCGCCGTCGGCCGCGACCTCCGCGCCCTCGCCGCCATGCAGCAGCAAGTCATCGAGGCGCAACAGGCCATCGCACGCGACTACGCGCGCATGCGGCAGCTCGAGACACGCTATCGCCTCCTGTTCCGCACCGCCAACGAAGCCGTGATCATTGTCGAACCGACGACCGGCAAAGTGATCGACGCCAACCCAGCATTCAGCCAGTTGCTTGGAAAGCCGGTCGGTCGGCTGGCCGGCAAGCGCCTGTCCTCATGGTTCTCGCGCGAAGAAACCCGCGTCCTCATGGAACTCATGAGCGAAATTTTGCAATCCGGCGAGACCCGACGCCATACCTCACGCCTGACGCGGAGCAAAACCGACGTTGAGATCACGGCGTCTCGCCTCGAGACGGACGAAGGCGCCCAGGTGATGCTGGCCCTCGTTCCGGGCAATTCCGAAGAGAGCACGGCATCGCAATCCCGTGCGCATTTACTCTCTCTATTCGACCAACTGCCAGACGGTTTCGTTGTTACTGACACCTCCGGCCGCATCGTGACGGCAAATCCCGCCTTTCTCGAACTCGCACAACTCGATCGTGAGGAAGAAGCTCGCGGCCAACACCTCGAGAACTATATCGGTCGCTCCGGGGTTGAGTTCAGCGTGCTGCTGAACAACCTGAAAGAGCAGGGCACAGTTCGCCACTTTGCAACGGTGCTCAACGGAGAACTGGGCTCGAGTGAAGCCGTCGACATCTCCTGTGTTCTGCTAGAGCAGGCGCAAAACCGCCTTTTTGGCTTTACGGTCCGCCCAGTCGGCGGGCGCCCCGTCACGGCGAATGCATCACGCATGCCCCTACCCCGATCACTCGACAGCATGACCGATCTGATCGGTCGCGTCCCGATGAAAGATCTCGTGCGCGAGGCAAAGGATATGATCGAGAGACTTTGCATTGAGGCGGCGCTCGACCTCACAGACGACAACAAAGCGTCCGCCGCAGAAGTGCTGGGATTGAGTCGCCAAGGGCTCTACGCAAAGATGCGTCAGTACGACATCGGAGATCTCGACGCAGGCTGAACACAAGGCGACGAACACGGGGCGGGCAGGCGCCACGACGCACATCATCTTCAAGCTGGGTCACCGAGATAGTTTGTAAAGTAAAGTTGACAGTTATGTTCGTCAATTTTACGGTGGCAAGATGGTCAATCTCGCCTCTCAAACCGCGCATGCGCCCAAAGCG
>JBCBXF010000130.1:0-9249 GCA_039816705.1 Pseudomonadota bacterium
CCGAAGCCGCGATCCGCGCCGCACTTGCAGATATCGAGAGCGACGGACACATCGTTGGCGCACCGCAGATGATCCGGATCGAACGCTTCGCGTCCGCTCACGGCTGATCTTTGCGCTTCGCTGCGCCAGCGGACGAAACTGAACTTGTGCACGCCGTCGAGGTTCGTGCGCCCGAGCGAAGAAGGACTTGATGATGTCTCGACAAAAAGGCGTTCTCGCCCGCGTTCTGACGCTGGAGATCGTGCGCGTGACCGAGCAGGCCGCCATTGCTGCGGCACGCCTGCGCGGCAAGGGAGACGAAAAGTCTGCGGATCAAGCTGCCGTCGACGCGATGCGCCGTCAGTTGAGCGTGCTCGACATCGCCGGCCGGGTCGTCATCGGAGAAGGCGAACGAGACGAAGCGCCTATGCTCTTCATCGGCGAAGAGGTTGGAACGGGCAATGGCCCGGCGGTCGACATTGCAGTGGATCCGCTTGAAGGCACCACGATCTGCGCCAAGGCCCTGCCGGATTCGCTCGCGGTTCTTGCGATGGCGGAAGGCGGCTCGCTGCTTCATTCGCCGGACATCTACATGAACAAGATCGCGGTCGGCCCAGGCTACTCCGAAGGGATCGTTGATCTCGATGCCTCACCGGCCGACAACCTGAGCGCCCTCGCAATGGAGAAAGGGTGCAAGGTGAACGAGCTGACCGCCTGCATCCTGGATCGGTCTAGACACGCCGATCTGATCGCCGCCGTTCGCGAAACCGGTGCGGCAGTCAAGTTGATCGGCGACGGCGATATCGCTGGCGTTATTCACACCACCAATCCGCACGAGACAGGCATCGACATCTACATGGGTGTCGGCGGCGCACCTGAGGGCGTTCTGGCGGCTGCCGCGCTGCGCTGCATTGGCGGACAGATTCAGACGCGCCTGCATCCCATGAAAGACGACGATGCAAAACGCGTTGCAGCGATCGGCATTGACGACATCAACAAGAAGTATGCGATGGACGATCTCGCGAAGGGCGATGTGATCTTCTCTGCGACCGGTGTGACCGATGGCTCCATGCTCCGCGGTGTCAGCTTCGGCAACCGCATCAAGACCGAGACTGTCGTGATGCGCTCTGCCACCAAAACCGTCCGGTGGATTACAACCGAACACCAGGTGCAGCCCGCCTGAGGCTGCGGCACACTCCGGCCATTGCCAATCGAGTCGTACGCGCCTGCGCGTTACGGTTGGGCCCATTCCCGGAGTGATCTGCCATGTCGATGCCAGCCGCAATAGAGCCCGACACGCCGCGTGCCGCCGCGGCGCAGTGCGCGTTCCTTGGCGTCGAAAAATCCGCACGCGGGCGCCGCTGGGTTGAGCGCCTTGACGGGGCTGGCCACAACACGGCGACCCTGATTGCGCAGCGTCACGGCCTGCCGGAGCTTATTGCCCGCATTCTCGCAGGGCGCGGGGCAGAGGTTGACGTAGTACCCGATATGCTCGACCCGCGGCTCAAGGCCTTCATGCCGGATCCGAGCAGTCTCCAGGATATGGATCGCGCCGCAGCGCGCATCGCAGACGC
Organism: Pseudomonadota bacterium; assembly: GCA_039816705.1. Lineage (GTDB taxonomy): Bacteria > Pseudomonadota > Alphaproteobacteria > Rhizobiales > CALHAX01 > CALHAX01. Next base: position 1,554 of record JBCBXF010000130.1, read on the forward strand.
AATTATCGCGAGAGAGAAGATCACCGTCTTTGGTGACTATGATGTCGATGGCGGATCATCGGCCGCGCTCATGCGGCGCTACGCCCGCGCTCACGGACACGACGTTGAGATTTATATCCCTGATCGAATGACGGAAGGGTATGGCCCGAACCCGACGGCGATCGGCAGGATCGCCAACGACGGCACAACGCTCATCGTGACCGTTGACTGTGGCACGACGAGTGACGCCGCACTGGCTGCAGCCGCCGGCAAGGCGGATGTGATTGTCGTCGACCACCACCAGGCAAACGAGGTGCTTCCCCCGGTGCATGCCGTGGTCAATCCCAACCGGCAGGACGATCTTTCAGGTCTCGGACATCTCTGTGCGGCCGGCGTCGTCTTTCTGGTGCTCGCCGCAGTCACCCGGGAGCTTCGTGGCCGAAAGACCTATGGCGCCAACCAACCGGAACCCTCGCTACTCGAGCTGCTCGACATCGTCGCGCTCGCAACCGTGTGTGATGTCGTCCCGCTCGTCGGGCTCAATCGTGCCTTTGTCACACAAGGACTGCAGGTCATGCGCCTGCGCAACAACGTCGGCCTCCGCGCACTCGCAGATGTCGCCGGCCTCAACGCTCCGCCAACCACCTATCACCTCGGCTATCTGCTTGGCCCCCGGATCAACGCTGGCGGGCGGATCGGTGATTGCGGCCTTGGTGCACGCCTGCTCTCGGAAACCGAGCAAGCCGAGGCCGAGCGCCTTGCCGGCGTGCTCGACAAGCTCAACCGCGAGCGAAAGGCAATGGAGACAGCGATCCTCGAAGCCGCGCTCGCCGAGGCTGACCGCAAGCTGGAGGAAAATCCTGACACGCCACTGCTGATCGCTGGCTCGCACGATTGGCATAAAGGTCTCGTCGGTCTTGTCGCATCCCGCCTGACAGATCGCTTCGCCCGTCCATCTCTGGTCCTTGCATGGACGCAAAACAACGAGACCGGCACGCGGCAGGGCACGGGTTCGCTCAGATCGATAGAAGGCGTGGATATCGGCGGAATGGTGCGCGCGGCGGTCGATGCCGGCTTGCTTGTGAAAGGCGGCGGGCACGCCATGGCAGCCGGACTGACGATCGAGGAGGAAAAACTGACGGCGTTTGAAGAGTTTGTCTCCGCCAATCTGACAACGGATGTCGCGACGGCCACCGCAACACGCGGCATGGACATTGACGGCGCAGTCGTCCCCGGAGCCCTCACGGAGGAGTTCGTCGACCTGCTTGAAAAAGCCGGCCCCTACGGTACGGATCATCCTGCCCCGCGCTTTGTCTTTCCGGCCCACACCGTCAAGTTCGCCAAGGTCGTGGGCGACGTGCACGTGCGCTGTTCGTTACAGGCCGCCGACGGGAGCCGGATCGACGCCATCGCGTTTCGCGCCGTTGGATCACCCGTTGGCAAGATGCTGCTGAACAGTGAGGGGCGCCCGCTCCATGTGGCCGGGCAGGTCAAACGTGACACCTGGCAGGGCCGCACGAAAACCGACGTGCTGATCGACGACGCGGCTTGGCCAAAGCCTTCCTGAAGATGCCGCGTAAATCGATGCTGACCCGCGAATTCCTGACCAAAACGTCGCGCCGAGGGTAGGCTTGCAAACCGCGCCAAATCTTTGATAGAGAGGCGTCCGGTGACTGCGCTCCCTTCGTCTATCGGTTAGGACGCCAGGTTTTCAACCTGGAAAGAGGGGTTCGATTCCCCTAGGGAGTGCCACCGTTTTCCTGACATCGTCGATGCGCCGCCAACGGGCCGCTAATCGCGTGCCAGTCCTGCTGCAGCTGCGTTTTTCACCCCTCACCAGTGGCCGGTGTTCTCCATTGACGCCCATGGTTCGGCCTTGTCCTTAGCCGGTCCCTTCTGCAGCAGCTCAATAGAGATGTTGTCGGGCGATCGCACGAACGCCATGTTCCCGTCGCGCGGTGGACGGTTGATGGTGACGCCAGCATCTATCAACTTCTGGCAGGTAGCGTAGATATCGTCGACCTCAAACGCGAGATGGCCGAAATTGCGGCCCTCGCCATACGCCTCCGGCTCCCAGTTGTGGGTCAGTTCAAGCAGGGGCGCACGCTCCTCGCGTCCGCGTGTCTCATCTTCCGGTGCGGCGAGGAAAATCAACGTGAACTTACCCGCCTTGCTGTCCATCCGCCGTGTCTCAATCATGCCAAGCTGGTTGCAATAGAACTCAAGGGATTTCTCGACGTTTTCGACACGAACCATGGTGTGGAGGTAACGCATAGGCAGTCCTTTGGAGCTGAGAGTTGAGAGAGAGCGTCGACAATCTGGCCGCTCGAACAGGGTTGCTCTGAGATCAATGCGCGCAACGCGCGGCAACGGAAAGCTTCGCCCATAGCCATGCCTTGCGGGTGCGCACCTTGTCTACAGCGCGCGCTCACAACCTAGCCGACGAGGGTTCGATCACGATTTTTGAGATACAACCTGAGCGTGTTGAGATCGTCAGCCTGAAAGAAGCGCAAATTCAATCGTCGGACATTTTTTCACTCTGACGCATTGACACGAACTTGTCATAAAAATCATGAGCCTCACCACTGTCCCTTTGAATGCAGTGCCAAACTGATCGAATCAGTGGGAATGCAACCGTTATGTGGTTGCGCCTGCAAGACGTCTGCGCGACAACGCGGTCGGGCAGTGGGGAGGACGCAACGATCGCTTTTGCGTCCGGCCCGGACATTAACCATGTTCCGGATTGATATTAAGTTTCAGTAGGTTGGAAACTTCTGAACCAGTTGTTCAGAGCTGAAGCTGCTTTCTGGGGAGAACCTGACACACCACGAGAAACACCATGGTTGGCCATAGCGGCGATGCTATGGTCTGAGTCGTCCAAGAGACACGAGCGGCGCGCGGCGGGTAACCGCGCAAGGCCCGTGATGTAACAATGTATGCGGGGGATGCGGCATGGATAATGTACCGCCAGACGGTCCTCTCGGACCGCACGGACACGAGGGCAAAGCTACCGATGAGGGTACTCCGGTAGATGTCTTTGAAGTGGTTGGGGCCATCAAATGGTTCGACGCTTCGAAAGGTTATGGTTTTATCGTTCCAGACGAGCCCGGTGACGACATCCTTCTGCACGTCACGTGTCTGCGGGCCGGCGGCCATCAGACAGCGTATGAAGGCGCACGAGTTCACTGCCAGGTTCTGAAACGCCCGCGCGGGTTGCAGGCGTTCCGGATCCTCGAGATGGATGAGTCGACGGCGATCCATCCGTCAGAGCTTCCGCCGCGGACGCACGTAAGCGTCACACCAGAGAGTGATTGGGTGGCGGCGATGGTCAAATGGTTCAATCGTGTCAGCGGCTTTGGTTTCCTGACACGCGGCGAGGGCACGCCGGACATTTTCGTGCACATGGAAACTCTGCGCCGCTTTGGTTTTACCGAGCTGCGCCCAGGCCAGATGGTGATGGTGCGCTACGGGAATGGTCCGAAAGGCCTTATGGCTGCCGAATTGCGGCCGGATGGAGATAACGGTGGGTTTCCGCCGCCGGCGCACTAGCAGGCCGATCCGTCAGCGGGCACCAAGTGAGGTGACGCCGGTGCTGATCATAAAACGAACAGTTTTTGGGAGGGTCGCTGCGGCGGCCCTTCTCGCATTGTGCGCGCTGTTCGCGACAATGGACACGACGCGCGCGGCCGAACCGGACAGCACGCTTGTCATCGAGACCCGCGATGGTCCGCACACCTTCCGCGTCGAGACGGCACGGACACCGGGCGAGCAGGCGCGCGGGCTTATGTTCCGCCGTGAACTGGCGGATGATGCAGGCATGATTTTTCTCTATGCCAGCCCCCAGCCGATCCACATGTGGATGAAAAACACCTACATCCCGCTCGACATGCTGTTCATCGCAGCAGACGGAAAGATTGCTCGGATTGAACGCATGACCGAGCCGTTTTCTGAAGAAACGATCTCCAGCGGAGCGCCCGTCACTGCGATCCTCGAGATCCCGGGAGGCCGCGCGCGCGCGCTCAACATCCGCCGCGGCGATCTGGTGCGGCATCCGCATTTCGGCACACGGTAGCAGCCGGCCTGACGCATCATCCGAACTTGCCACGACATGACGCTTGACGCTCACCATCGAAGCGGGCAGGACACGCGAACCGCTGATCCGGGGTATAGCTCAGCCTGGTAGAGCACTGGTTTTGGGAACCAGGGGTCGCATGTTCGAATCCTGCTGCCCCGACCAGCGGTAAATATTTCCCGACCGCGAAGACACCGAGGTTGGCGCCGATGGCGGTTCGCATCTACCAGCCGGCCAAAACGGCCATGCAGTCCGGACAGGCAAAGACCGAGGTCTGGCTCCTTGAGTATGACCGCGAAGAGCGTCGCACCCGCGATCCGCTGATGGGCTATACGTCTTCGAGTGACATGCGCCAGCAGATCGTGCTCGAGTTCGCCAGCAAGGAAGACGCAATTGCCTATGCGCGACGCAACGGCCTTGCCTACACCGTGAGTGAAAAGAAGCCGCGCCGCCGCACGCCAAAATCCTACGCCGACAATTTTCGCTATGGCCGTCGCCAGTCTTGGACGCACTGACACTCTCCGTGTTTGGAGATTGCAAGCCCGCCAGCATGGACGTGCGGACATCTTCCGCTAGTGTTGGTGTGTGAGAGACCCGTTCGCCATTGTCGCACGCGCCAGAAGCCGCCTCCCTCGGATGATGTTTGATTTCATCGCCGGCGGGACAGGCGCGGAGTGCGGGGAAGCTGCGAACGTCGACGCACTTTCAGCCATCCGTTTACGCCCGCGAGCGCTGGTCAACGTCGAAACGGTGTCGCTTGAGACAACTGTCCTCGGAACAACTTACGAGCGCCCGTATGGCATTGCTCCGATGGGGATGTGCAACATGGTTTGGCCCCGCGCCGATCAGGCCTTCTCGGCGCAGGCGAACGCCCGTGCCTTTCCGCATTGCGTCTCGACAGCGGCCTCAACCACGCTTGAGGACACGGCGCAACAATCCGGTGGTCAGGGATGGTTCCAGCTCTATGCGGGCAGTGATGACCGCGTCACTTTTGAGATGATCGCGCGTGCCGAAGCTGCGGGTTATCGCCACCTGGTCTTCACTGTCGACACACCACGCCATTCACGTCGCACGCGCGATCTCGAAAATGGCTTCTCTGTACCAATGCGCTATGGACCGAGGCAGCTGCTCGATTTTTCTCTCCACCCACTGTGGTCATGGAGCACCCTGTTCGCAGGCATACCCTCCACCCGCAATTACGATACATCTAAGTTTAACCAGGAATTTGAGCGCTACGACAGCCGCGGCCGGTCTGACTGGTCGTTTCTCGATCGACTGCGGAGAACCTGGCCGCACCACCTGATCATCAAGGGCGTCTGTGACGCGCGCGATGCAAAGCGCATGATCGAGGCGGGATGCGACGCAGTCTATGTCTCCAATCACGGTGGGCGGCAACTCGACAGCGCGATTCCATCCGTTCACGCGTTGCAGCATGTCCGACGTGCTGTTGGTCCGGACGTCCCGTTGATCTTCGATAGCGGCATTCGCACGGCAGACGACATCGCGCGGGCTTATATTTGCGGGGCAGACTTCGTTATGATCGGTCGCCCGATGCTCTACGCCATGGCCGCCGGCGGCGCGGTGGGGCTGCGCCGCTTCCTCGATCACCTTGATGAAGATCTCCGCACCGTGTTCGCCATGCTCGGCGCCCTCTCGCCTTCCGATCTGACGGGGGAGATGCGCGCGCCTGCGCCCGACAGTTGACGCCCCTGCACAAACCCCGGCACAAGGTGGCGTCAGTCGTGATCGCGGCGGCGCTGCAACGGTCCCGTAGCTCAGCTGGATAGAGCAGCTGACTTCTAATCAGCAGGTCCGAGGTTCGAATCCTCGCGGGATCGCCAATCGCGTTTACGTCCGACCGGGACACTCAGGCTGCAAAGCCTTTTTCGACATATTGGAAAAAGACGGGCGCCGGGTGACAACACGGCATCCGGCAGAAAGAGGCGGGGATGCACTTGGCAAGACGGGACTGGGTCCCGGATCACTGTGAAAGCCGCGTGCAGGAGATCGCTGCGCAAACCAGTGCGCTCTCGACGGAGGACATTGCGCAACGGATCATTGGGCTTGCGGCGCGGAACGTTGAGATCCACGAGGCCGAGTGCTTCAATCTCAATCCAGCCACCAACGTGATGAACCCACGCGCGGAAGCACTGCTCGCTTCGGGGCTTGGTTCGCGCCCTTCGCTTGGCTACCCGGGCGATAAGTACGAAATGGGTCTCGAAGCGATTGAGCAGATCGAGGTCGTGGCGGCACAGCTCTGCGCCGAAGTGTTTGGAGCAAAATTCGCCGAAATCCGCGTCGCGTCTGGTGCGATGGCGAACCTCTATGGGTTCATGGCGATCTGCAAACCGGGCGACACCATCATAGCGCCACCAGCATCGATCGGCGGCCACGTCACGCATCACGGGACGGGATGCGCTGGGCTCTACGGCCTGACAATCCACGAAGCGCCGGTATTGGCTGACGGCTATACCGTCGATATCGAACAACTCTCCGCCTTGGCACAGCAGGTGCGCCCCAAACTCATCACGATCGGGGGCAGCCTGAATTTGTTTCCCCATCCGGTCGCGGACATCCATGAGATCGCGGATCAGGTCGGCGCAAAAGTGCTGTTCGATGCCGCTCATCAGTGCGGAATCATCGCCGGTGGGGTCTGGCCGAACCCGCTCGTCGAAGGGGCCCACCTGATGACGATGAGCACGTACAAAAGTCTCGCAGGCCCGGCAGGTGGCTTGATCGTCACCAACGATGCCGCACTTGCCGAGCACCTAGACAGCATTGCGTTTCCAGGCATGACGGCCAACTTCGATGCTGCCAAGTCCGCAGCGCTCGCAATGACGATGTTGGATTGGCGGGCGCATGGCGCAGCCTATGCCGAGGAAATGATAAAGGTCGCCGCCGCCATGGCGAAGGCGCTCGACAATGAAGGTGTGCCGGTATTCGGCGCGTCAAACGGTTTCACACAATCTCATCAGTTTGCCGTCGAGGCGTCGCGCTACGGAGGCGGACAGGCGGCATCGAAGGCGCTGCGCAAAGCCGGGTTTCTCGCCTGCGGCATCGGTCTGCCGATCGCACCTGTCGCGAGGGACATGAACGGGCTGCGGATAGGCACGCCCGAGCTCGTGCGTTGGGGCGTTACGGTCGCGGATGCACCGGCGCTATCCGGACTGATCGCACGAGCGCTTGAAAGCTCCGAGCCGGAGACACTGGCCGACGAGGTGCGTGAGATGCGTAGCCGGTTTACCGATTTGCATTTTATCTGCGGTTCGGAACAGGCACGACCGGCCGGCTGACCCCGCGCAGCCTGGCACGCAACACGACAACACACGCCGAGGAAAGACGATCATGCCGGTCGCCGTGAAGGCCCAGTCTTGTGATGTGATCGTCCTCGGTGCGGGTGGGGCCGGCCTTATGTGCGCAGGCATTGCAGGCACGCGCGGCCGATCCGTCGTAATGTTGGTGAAGTTGCAGCGTCCGCCGCCGGAGATCAGGATTTTCTTCCCCGGCGCATCCGCATGATCCAACAGTACGACGGATCGGCCGCGCGTGCCTGCAATGCCTGCGCACATAAGGCCGGCCCCACCCGCACCGAGGACGATCATGCCGGTCGCCGTGAAGGCCCAGTCTTGTGATGTGATCGTCCTC
>JBCBXF010000131.1:0-9245 GCA_039816705.1 Pseudomonadota bacterium
CCCACCACGCAACCGGATCAGCGGCCGACGCAAACGCCATGATAAACTGCATGGCGATCCAGGCTCCAAGCGCCCACAGCGCGCTGACGCGCAACGGGATGAACCGCAGCACCAACACCCAAAGCCGCACCCGCGGATGCAGCATGAGATACGCCGCAACCACACCGGCCACGGCCCCACTCGCGCCGATCAAGGGTGCACCGGCGAACCCGGTTCCAGCCATCATAAACGTGTGTGCGAGCCCGCCCGCCACGCCACAAAGGAGATAGAAGATTAGAAATTTCACATGCCCCATCGCATCCTCGACGTTATCGCCAAAGACCCAGAGAAACAGCATGTTGCCCGCCAGGTGCAGCACATCGGCGTGCATGAACATGTAGCTGAACAGTGTCACACGTTCCGGCACGTCGAACCCGTCGAAGCGCTCCCCGCTGACAACCGGCCCGAACATGCCCTCCTGCACAAACTCAGCCGGAACGAGTGCGAAACCGATCGCTTGTGGCCCGGTGATGCCTTCCACCAACAGAAACGCCAACACATTGGCGACGATTAGGGCAACGGTCACGAACTGATATGGGATCGTGATCAGTGGATTGTCGTCAGTCAGGGGCACAAACACGTGAAGCGTCATCCTCGACGTTTGGGAACGGATGCGACAGTCGCGCAGCACCCCGGTGTAAGAGCTTTTCTCTAGCGTGCAGCTGCGCGCGATGCCACCGCTTGTCAGCGGTCTGCCGCGCGTTCGATATGTCGTTTCCGCTTGGCAACTGCCCACACGGGATTGCCACTACATCGCCACGTTTCATCGGCGCGATGCGCCCGCAGGATGCCGCGACGCAGCGACACGACTGCGTGAGTTCATCTGTCCCGATCCCGTTGGCCTGTGCTAAGTGATGTAGATGTCAATCCGCCCCCAGACGCCCACGACCGCGCGAGATCATACCCGCGCTGCCGAAGACCTGCTTGAAAAGCGCATTCGACAGAGCCGGCGCGCGCTCTTCGTCGAACGCATATGGCCACTCTTATGGCCGCCGTTGGCGGTCGGGCTCGCGTTTGTCGTCGCGTCCCTGCTCGGCCTTTGGCTCACGCTCGACAACCCATGGAACACGATGGCGCGCGCCGCGTTCGTGATCGCAGGGCTTGCCTCGCTGATACCGCTGGCGCGTGTCTCGAGCCCGACGCGCGAAGAGGCGATCCGCAGGCTTGAGCAACGATCCGGCGTGCCCCACCGCCCGGCGTCCGCCTACGATGATACGCTCACCGGTTCAGGTGACGCAGGCATCGATCAACAGGCACGCGTGATCTGGAAGTCACATCGCGATCGCCTCGCCGCCGCGTTTGGTCACCTGCGTCCCGGGCGGCCTGCGCCACGGGTGGACCGGCGCGATCCTTTCGCGCTCCGCGCTGCGCTGATGCTCGGTACGGTGCTGGTTGCGCTCTTCGTCTGGCCCGTTGCGGGTGAGCGCTTGTGGTCAGCGTTCACGGAGAAAACGCCTGACGTCACCGTCCGTGACATGCGGATCGATGCGTGGGTCACACCGCCAACGTATACACGCAAAGCGCCGATGATGCTCGCGGACGGGTCAGCCCCCCTTCAACTCGACAGCGATGAAGCGCGGCGTTTCGGGGTTCCTGCGGGCAGCAAGCTCGTTGTCCGCGTCTCCGGCGTGCCGCGAGAGGCTGTCGACGTGGGGTATCGTGTCAGCAACGCGGCTGAAAGCGATGCCCACGCTACAACTGCCGAGAGCGCGGGCGCCAAACAGGGCTCGGAACCCGCGACCTCATCAACAGCGCCAGCGGCATCGCGTGGGAGTGCACAAGCGGCCCCGACCGCCATCCATGAGTTTCAGCGCACCTTGAAAGCCGACGGTACGCTGTCGCTAGCCATTGACGACAAGCGGTTGAAAGGCTGGCAATTCGTCGTCACGCCAGACACGGCACCTGAGATCAAGCTGACAAAGCCAGCGGGCAACAGCGCACGCGGCGCGCTTTCTCTCGAGTATGCGATCACCGACGACTACGGCGTGCTCTCGGCCGAAGCAGATTTTGCTTTAACCGAGCGGAGCAAACAGGATGCAGGCGTTACGGCGGACAGCGCCGAAAGCCCATGGCCGGCCCCGAAGTTCCCGCTCAAGCTCTCACGCCGCAATGCCAAGAAGATCAGCGCGCGCACCTATAAGGATCTGACGGAGCATCCCTGGGCCGGGCTTGAAGTCGCCATGACATTGAGCGCCCGCGACCAGGCCCCGCAGGTCGGCATGAGCAAACCCTATTTGTTCAACATGCCCGCGCGAAAGTTCACCAAACCGTTGGCCAAGGCCATCGTCGAGCAACGGCGCCTCCTGGCCATCAACCCATCAAAACGCGCAACCGTCGCGACCGCACTCAACGCACTTACACTTGCGCCGGAACTGTTTTCGCCAGATCGCAGCGTCTATCTCGGCCTGCGCTCAGTCTATTGGCGCATGACCCATCACGACTGGGTGTTCCGGGCATCCGACGCCGCGCCCGACGTCAAAAAAGATGCCGCAGCCAAGCGAACCACGGAAACTTTGAAAGGCGTGGTCGATCAATTGTGGAGCATCGCGCTGCGTGTCGAGGACGGTGACCTCTCACAGGCAGAGCGCGATTTGCGCAACGCCCAGGACAAGCTGTCCGAGGCGCTGAAAAATGGTGCGTCTGACGAAGAGATTTCAAAGCTCACGCAGGAACTTCGGCAGGCAATGAACCGTTTCCTGCGCTCGATGCAGCGCCAGGCCCAGCAGCAGGGGCGCCAGCAACAGCAGGCGCAGAACCGCAACAATCAGAACGCGCGTCAGCTCTCGCAGCGTGACCTCGACAAGATGTTGAAAGACATCGAAAAGCTCGCGAAGTCCGGATCGAAGGACGCGGCTCAGCAGATGCTCGACCAGCTGCGGAACATGCTCGAGAACATGCAGACGGCGCAGAGCAACCCGCAGTCTGGCCGTATGCAACAGTCGATGCGCGAGTTCGGCGATCTGATGCGCGACCAGCAGCAGCTGCTCGATGATACGTTCAACGAACGCCGCGGTCGTCAGCGTCAGGGCCAGCGCGGCCAACGCAATGGTCAGCAGGGCCAGCGCGGCGAAGGCCAGAAGGGTAAGGATGGCTCAGGCCGCAGCCAGGGCCTGTCACAGCGCCAGGGAAGCTTGAAAAACAATCTCGGTCGTCTTCTCGACAGCTTGCAGGGCTTCGGCGGGCAGACGCCGCGCCAGCTCGAGCAGGCGCAGCGCTCAATGGAAGGGGCTCGTCAGTCGCTGGAAAAAGGCGACCTTGATCGCGCGACACGCCAGCAGTCACAGGCGCTACAACAGTTGCGGGAAGGCTCCAGACAGATGGCGCAGGAGATGCTGCGCGGCATGGCGGGCCAGATCGGGCAGCGCCCGCGTGATCCGCTAGGGCGCAGCCGCGATCAGCAGAACGACGGTGGTCAGACGGGCGAAGGCGTTGAGGTCCCCGGTGAGATCGATGTCCAGAAAGCGCGGCGCATCCTGGAAGAACTGCGCCGCCGCGCCAGCGACCCGAACCGTCCGTCGCTTGAACTCGACTATATTGAGCGCCTGCTCGAACGGTTCTGATGCTGCAAGGCCCGTCGCCGCAAGAATGGTGGGGTCAGTTCAACGGTTGGCGCCAGGCACCCAAAGCTCGTCGCCCGAACCACCATGCTTCTCGTCGTTCACGTAGCGACTGGCGACAAAAAGAAAGTCAGACAACCGGTTGACGTATTTCATAGCAGCCGCGCTGACGCTCTCGCCATCCTCCGCCACCAGCTCGGTCATCAGTCGCTCGCCGCGCCGCGCCACCGTCCGCGATACATGAAGTTGCGCAGCCGCCGCCGTTCCACCCGGCAGCACAAATGAACGTAGCGGCTCCAGCGCCTCATTGAGCGTATCAATATCCGCTTCGATCCGCGCCACCTGCGCGTCGACGATCCGGAGTGGCTCATAGCCGAGGTCTTCTCCCGTGTCGGGCGTGCACAGGTCGGCCCCGAGATCGAAAAGATCATTCTGGATACGCTTCAGCATTGGCGCGACCATCTCTTCACCGTCCGCCTCAAGCGCGAGGCGCGCCACCCCGATCGTCGCGTTGGCTTCGTCGATCGTGCCGTATGCCGAAATGCGCGGGTCGTGCTTCGCGCGGCGCTCGCCCGTGCCGAGCGCTGTCGTGCCCGCATCGCCAGTCTTCGTGTAGATTTTATTGAGAACAACCATGGTCTGCCTCTCCGCCGACGAAAGTGTCAGTGCTGGTTCTACGTCTTGAAATACAGCCCGACCATCAGAAGGCAAACCGCAGCAAACTGCAGGCCGACGCGCCAGCGCATCAGTTGCTGACTTCGGCTTTTCGAACCATCGCGCATCATGTTCCAGAGCCCGAGCAGCAGAACAAGCGCGACCGCACCGACTACGAGCGCGCCACCAAATGAAAAAATCTCGGACATATGAAGTTCCAGTCAGATGGGGGGTGGATTGGCCACCCGCTGCGTTCAGGCATTTGCGATGAAGCGATGGGCCAGCCGTTCTGGCAAAAGGCGTTGCGCCCAGGCGGCGAAGTGCGTTTGCCACGTCACTTTATAAGTGAGCCGTGGGTTCGGGCTTTCAACGGCCAGCACCAGTTTCTCAAGCACCGCCTCTGGCCCGAGCTTGAACCGCGTTGACCCGCCCGCCTTCATGGCATCGAGCCGCGCCGTATACGTCTCGCGATGAGGCGTGTTTTCCAGGTCGACATTGGCCCGGACAGCATCGAGAGCATTCGGCACAAAGCGACTTTCGATCGGGCCGGGCTGGATTGAAATCACGAGAATGCCGGAACCCTCCAGCTCATGACGCATCGCATTGCTCAGCGCCTCAAGCGCGTGTTTTGAGGCATTGTAAGCGCCGCGCCACGGCGGCGAGATGAAGCCGAGCACCGAGGAACACTGGACGATCCGCCCGGCGCCATTGGCGCGCATCGCGGGGATCAGCCGACGCGTCAGATCATGCCACGCAAAGACGTTTGTCTCGAACTGCGCGCGCAGCACGTCCGGCGTCAGATCCTCAACGGCGCCCGGTTGGCCGTAAGCTGCATTATTGAAGAGCGCATCCAGTCGTCCACCCGCATGCTCAAGAGTCGTCTCCGCGCAGCGCGCGATCGATTCCGGGTCACGGAGCTCCAGATGAATTGGATGCAGCCCTTCTCGCTCCAGCATGGCGAGATCGTCGTCGGTCCGCGCCGTCGCCATCACCATCCACCCACGATCCCGCATGCCCTTGGCGCAGGCCAACCCGATCCCTGACGAGCAGCCGGTGATGAGGATTGAGCGCGGAAGCGAAACCGACGAATGTTTTGTATCTGTCATGCCGCGACGTGTACTCTTTAGCGACACCACGCAAAAGCCCCCGCGACATCGGGCGCACGCCCCCCTTCTGACGATCAGCGCGACGACGCTGCGCAATGCCCGCGATGACCAACGACCCTGAAAGCGATTGCCCGTCCCCCGAGGCCTATTCGGTTGCAGGTGGCGGTGCACACACCGCGAACCCGCCTTCGGTGCTGCCGCCCGTCCATCTCGCGACGACGTTCCTCCGCGATGTGGACAATCAGTACTCCTCAACGTTCAGCTACGGGCGAGATCACAACGCGACAGTTCGAGAGCTCGAGGGCGCACTGGCCCGCCTTGAACAGGCAAACGGGCCGGCCCTAATGTTTTCCTCCGGTATGTCGGCGGCTGTTTGCCTGCTTCTGGCGCTCGGCCCCGGCGCGCGCGTGATCGCACCGAACGTGATGTACTGGGGCCTGCGGCAATGGATGAAATATGACGGCCCGCGCCATGGCATCACGACCACCTTCATAGATTTCGATAACGCATCGGCCTTGGACGCGGAACTTGGCGCAGGCGCCGATCTTGTTTGGGTCGAAACGCCGGGCAATCCGATGTGGAACATCATCGACATCGCTGACGTCGCCGCGCGGGCCAAAGCATCCGGAGCAAAAGTCGCCTGTGACGCTACCGTGGCGACACCAGCGCTCATGCGTCCGCTGAAGTTGGGTGCGGACATCGTGATGCATTCCGCCACAAAATATCTGAACGGACACTCCGATGTCATCGCCGGCGCGCTCGCGTTTGCGAAACCGTCTCTGCTCGCCGAAGAGACGCAACGGATCCGCGCGGCAATGGGGCCGATCCTCGCGCCCTTGGAAGCCATGTTGTTGCGCCGCGGTCTGCGCACCCTGCATGTTCGTGTCGAACGCCAATCCCAGAGCGCTCTCGCCATCGCACAGCATTTTTCTCATCACCCGAAGGTCGCTGAAGTGCGCTATCCCGGTCTGCTCTCTCATCCGGGCCACGCCATCGCTGCACGCCAGATGCAGGGAGGTTTTTCCGGTATGCTTTCGCTCCGCTTGGCCGGAGGGGAAGCGCGGGCGATCGCCGTTGCGGCGCGAACCAGATTGTGGACACGCGCAACCTCGCTCGGCGGCGTGGAGAGCTTGATTGAACATCGCGCCAGCATCGAAGGGGAAGGCTCTCCTGTCCCGCGCGATCTGCTACGACTTTCGACCGGGCTCGAACCGGTCAACGAACTGATCGCCGATCTCGAGCAGGCACTGGCGGACACGTAGCCGGAGAAAAAAATGTACGACGACCAGAGCACAAACTTTTTCAAGCTCGATGATATGACCCAGGGGATCGCCCGCACGCTCTGTGACGGTGTCACAACACGCGTGTTCCCGGGAGATCAGTCCATGTTTTCGATCGTCCGCATTGAGCCGGGCGCGCAAGGAAATCTCCACCATCACCCCGAAGAACAATGGGGTGTCGTGATCGAAGGCAGCGGCACGCGCTTGCAGGGCGATGTCGAGATACCCGTCGCCCATGGAGACTTTTGGCGCACGCCAGGCGGCGTCCCTCACACGGTTCGCGCAGGGCCGGACGGCCTCGTTGTCCTCGATATTTTTGCTCCACCGCGCGATTCATATCGCAAAGCCGGTTCAGGATTCGCCGCGGACTAGGCGGGGAATTTCGAGGGCGCTGCCTGCGGCTTGCGCGAGAGATGCACGTCGAGCTGCGGGAAGTCGATTGAGATATCGCGCTCACGGAACACCTTCCATATCGCCATACGCAGTTCTGTTTGCGTGCGCAGGACATTGTTGATGTCAGCGATGTAGATGCGGAGCGCAAAGTTGAGCGTGCTTGCTGCGAAATCCTTGAAGATGACCGATGGCGGCGGGGTCGCAAGCGCCAGCGAACAGTTGCGCCCGATCTCCACCAGCGTGTCATGCACAAACTGTGGATCAGAGTCATAGGAGACACCAACCTCGACGACCACGCGCCCCAGGCGGCTGCCGTAGGTCCAGTTGGTCACGGCGGCCGTCATCAGGTCCGAGTTGGGGATGATGATGTTGGCTCGGTCGAATGTCTCGATCACGGTCGCCCTCACGCTGATCCGCCGGACATAGCCCTCCGTGGCGCCAACCTTGATCCAGTCACCGACCTGGATCGGCCGCTCAGCGAGCAGGATCAGGCCGGAGACAAAATTGTTCACGATGCTCTGCAGGCCAAAGCCGATGCCGACTGAGAGCGCCCCCGCGACAATCGCGAGGTTTGTGAAGTTGAACCCGGCATATGAGATGGCCAGCAGCGCGGAGAGCGCGAGACCTGCATAACCGAGCGCTGTGTTGATCGAGTGCGAGAGGCCCTGATCCATCCGTTCGGGCGCCAGAACGGTGCGTGCGAGGCTGCGCTGCAAAAGCCGGGTGGCGAACACGCCCGAAATGAACAAGGCCGCCCCGATCAGGATCGCCGCGACCGAGATCCGGAACGCACCGACGTCAAAGCCGAAAAACGCCTGCCGCGCACGCAGCGCGA
Organism: Pseudomonadota bacterium; assembly: GCA_039816705.1. Classification (GTDB taxonomy): domain Bacteria; phylum Pseudomonadota; class Alphaproteobacteria; order Rhizobiales; family CALHAX01; genus CALHAX01. The sequence goes on from JBCBXF010000131.1 coordinate 7,865, forward strand.
TGTCTCCGCTGTCAAAACCCCACTGCAGCAGAATGAGCAACGCCGCGCCAACGATGATGGCGACACTCAACAGGGCGCGGAGGACTTGCGCCGAGCGCTCGCTCAGGCGTCCGGGAAGCGTCGGAGCGGGCGCACCGCTTTGCAAGTAGCTATCGCCGGAGCGTTTGCTTGGAAGCAGCAACCGCGCCATTTCGCCGACAGTCGCTTGCGCCAACATCGCGACAGCAATGATCGAGCCCGTCAGCACAACCTGTGAGGAGATAAATTCGGCGAGCCGGACATAGCCAAGCACCGCAGCCACCACGATCGCGATACCGCAGAGCAGCAACGGCACACGAAGCCACCAGGGCCCGAGCCGCCAATGCCCCTCGGTCTGCAACGAGGTCCACGCGTCTTCGGCCCGGCAGAGCGCAATCATCAGCAGGCCGAGCGCCATCGAGATCAGCGCGGTCGCGACGTGTCCGAGCGCCTCTGGCGCGTACGAGACGGCGAAAAGCTGCCGCAACACGAGGCTTCCGGCAAAGACCGCTGCGATGGACACAAGCAGGCGCTGCACGCGCCGCGCCGCACTGTCATCAAGCGCGAGCAAACGCCATTCTGGCCGACTGACAGCAAGGACCGTCGACGTTACGGACCGAACGATCACGAAGATCGCAAAAGCGTAGAACACTGACCCGATGAGCTGTTCGAGAGACTTCGGCACGTCTGAGAACAGCCGAATGATCACCACGGCAACCCCGGTGATAATCAGTGTCGGGACCGCCCGCGCGAGGATCACCATGACAGCGCTGGTCGCGCGCCCTTCGACGTCCAGTCCCATCTGGTTGGCTTGATCCCGATACCGGTAGATCAGCCAGCGGCGCAGCCACCGTGTCACGAGGACACCGATCGCAAAACCGAGCAGCGTCAGTAGGAAGGTTCGGTCCGTGCGAAGCGAAGTGATCCATGTGCCTATGAGCCGCGAGAACTGCTGAACGACCGCATCGCCCTCCTGCCACACGGTGCGCCACAGAGCGGGCGAGGCGAGGCTGTGAGACCGTTCGAACAACGCATCGCGAAACGACGTCCGCCGATAGCGCTGGATCAGATCAAGCAGTTGCCGGGCTCGCTCCTGCGCGACCCGGCTGGCTGTCCGGATCGTCGCGACCTGCCGCTCAACGGCCGTGAGACGCGTCCGCTCCTCGCGCAGATCAGGCGGCTCGTCGGGCTCGCCCTCCTTCGGTGGCGCGCCAAGGCGGCGTACCTGGCTCGCCACGTCCTGTTCGGTGGGGGCGAGTTGTTCGTCGAGTTGGGTGGCCTGAGCGAGCAGGTCGACAATGCTCGGGCGCAACCGAGAAAGTTCCTGGTCGCGGGTGCGGGCGCGCTCAACGGCCTTTTCGAG
>JBCBXF010000132.1:0-9101 GCA_039816705.1 Pseudomonadota bacterium
GCCGAGACCTCCAATTGCCGGATTGCAGGACATCTCTCCAACGGTCTTGAACGTGTGCGTGGCCAGGCACGTTCGCGCGCCCATCCGCGCAGCCACAGTGGCGGCCTCGACGCCGGCGTGACCACCGCCGACTACGATCACATCAAAGCGCTCCGTCACCACGTCAGTCTCCGTTCGGTAAAGATGATGGGGTTGTCTCACAATTCACGGACTCCGGGAATCCCTCCCGGGCGCGCCGTCGCAGCAGTCGCAGCGTATGACACCATGCCGGATACTATTGCAGCGCGATCGCAATGTGGTGGTGATTTCGAATTGTTTCACGTGAAACATCGAATCTTTTGAATCACTTACCGATGCAGAAACCGGCGAAGATATCGTCTAACACGTCCTCCGCATCGATCTCGCCCGTGAGCCGCGCGAGTGCGTCACTGGCGCGTCGCAAATCTTCTGCGCGGAGTTCGAGATCTGCGCTGCCCGCCGCGCAGCAAGCGGCAACAATGCAGTGGGCTTGCGTGATGCACATCCTCTGACGCGCGCGTGTCACGAGCGGTGGTTCGCCTTCGCCGATGCGATCCCTCACCCAATGCCCAAGCCATGCAAGCAAGGCGTCAAGGCCAGCTTCGGTGCGGGTCGAGATGACAATGTCGTCCAGCGATTCATCCATCGCGGGCGAGGCGTGTCGGTCCGCCTTCGTCCAGACGGTGAGAACCGAGGCAAAGTCGCCAACCCGGGCTTTCGTCTTTGCGCCACGATCTTCCAGGTGAAGAACGAGATCAGCTTCTTCGGCAGCAGCGCGTGCGCGACGTACGCCTTCGCGTTCGATGGCGTCATTGGTCTCACGTAAACCGGCGGTGTCAATGACAGTCACTGGGACACCCTCGATGTCGATGGCGATTTCGATAGCGTCACGGGTGGTGCCCGGCACATCGGTGACGATGGCGACGTCTCGCGCGGCCAACGCGTTGAGCAGCGATGACTTGCCCGCGTTCGGGGCACCAACGAGTGCGACCCGCACGCCTTTGCGAATTGTGTCCGCACGGGTGCTGTCGACAAGCGCTGTCTCAAGCTCGGACTTGAGCCGACCGAGGATTGCAAACGCCTCGGCAATCGGCCCCTCCGTCACATCGGCTTCGTCCGAAAAGTCGAGCACAGCTTCCAGAAGTGCCCGTGCGCGCACCAGGTCAGTTCGCCATTCCGCAGCGCGGTCTCGAAGAACGCCCGAGGTCTGCGCAATGGCCAACGCGCGCTGACGATCGGTTTCCGCGTCGAGGAGATCGGCAAGGCCCTCAACAGAAGTGAGATCAAGCTTGCCGTTCAGAAAGGCGCGCTCCGAAAATGCACCAGGCTCTGCCATGGTGAGCCCATCAAAGCTGCCGAGTTCGTCAAGCAATCGATTTACGACAGCCACGCTGCCATGAATATGCAACTCCGCGACATCTTCGCCTGTGAAACTCGCTGGTCCGGGGAAAAATACGACGAGCCCTTCGTCGATCGTCACATCGCTATCGCAGGCCTTGATCGCTGTAAGATATGCATGACGCGGCGCTGGCACTTTGCCGATCAGCGCCTGCAATACATGCGTTGTTGCCGGCCCGGAGATCCGGATGACAGCAATACCCGCGCGTCCTGACGCTGATGAAAGTGCAAAAATCGTGGATGGCAGCATCGTGCAAACCCGAACGACGAATTGGATGCCGAAGGAACCTTAGCCGGCGACGATCACCTCATCGGGTGAGCTAGACACACCACACCGCTGCCGGGTTGCTTCGGTTGCGGGCGTCGCACATGGTTCGACCATCCGTCTACCCTGAACCACGGTCGCATCAATGCCCAATCGTCTCGCGGACGCCACAAGCCCCTATTTGCAGCAACACGCTGATAATCCTGTCGATTGGTGGACTTGGGGGCCAGAAGCGTTGGCGCATGCGCGCAAAACAAACACGCCGATCCTGCTCTCTGTCGGGTATGCCGCATGCCACTGGTGCCATGTGATGGCACACGAAAGCTTCGAAGATGAAGCCACCGCAGCGCTGATGAACCAGCTGTTCGTCAACATCAAGGTGGATCGCGAAGAACGACCGGACGTCGATGCGATTTACATGGCGGCGTTACATACACTCGGCGAGCAAGGCGGCTGGCCGTTGACGATGTTTCTGACCCCGGACGGGCGGCCGTTCTTTGGCGGAACGTATTTTCCAGACAAGGAACGCTACGGTCGCCCGTCATTTCAGCGTGTGCTTCAGGAAATTGCACGTATCTTCGTTGAGGAGCCTCAAAAGGTATCAACGAACGCCGAGCTGATCACGTCGCAACTCGGGCGCGCATCAGAGAGAACAGGTGAGGGCGATGCGGCGCCGATTTCGATCGCCGCGCTGCAACAGTTAGCCTCGCGCATCGTCGACCACATCGATGCAGAGCATGGAGGTTTACAGGGCGCGCCGAAGTTTCCGCAGTTTTCGCTGATGTGGTTTCTCTGGCGCGCGGGCATTGCCTTCGATCAGCCGGACGCGACGGATGCGGTACTTCTGACGCTCGAGCGCATTTGCAATGGCGGCATCTTCGATCATCTTGGCGGTGGTTTCGCGCGTTACGCGGTTGATGAGCGGTGGCTGGTGCCGCACTTCGAGAAGATGCTCTACGACAACGCGCAACTCGTCATCCTGCTGACGGAAGCATGGCGCGAGCGGCAGGATTCGCTGTTTGCGATGCGCATCGCCGAAACGCTCGACTGGCTTGCGCGCGAAATGACGCTTGAGGGAGGCGGGTTCGCTTCATCGCTTGATGCCGATACCGAGGGTGAGGAGGGGCTCTTTTATGTCTGGAGCGAAGAAGAAATCCGCGACCTTCTGCCGGCACGTGATGCCGACCTGTTTTGCGAGATCTACGATGTTACGCCAGACGGGAACTGGGAGGGGAAAACCATTCTCAACCGGCTGAGCGAGACGCGACCGCTGAATGCCGATGAGAAAGCACAGCTCGCGCAGATGAGGGAGACGCTTTGGAAACGCCGGAACTCTCGTACGCAGCCCGCGATCGATGACAAGATCCTTGCGGATTGGAATGGGTTGATGATCGTCGCGCTTTGCCGCGCAGCCCAGAGTTTCAACCGGGCGGACTGGATGAAGATGGCACGCCGGGCTTTCGATTTTGTCTCAACTGAGATGGTGGTCGAAGAGCGGCTCGAGCATGCTTGGCGGGGTCACCGCTCCGGGATCCCAGGCATGGCAAGTGACTATGCGAACATGATCTGGGCGGCGCTCGAACTTCATCAGGCGAGCGGTGCATCATCATATCTTGATAAGGCAGAGGCCTGGCAGAAGACACTCGATGTACATTATTGGTTGGAAAATGGCGGGTATGCCATCACGGCTGACGATGCGGAAGCACTCATTGTGCGGACACGTGCAGCCCACGATGATGCGGTTCCGAACGCAAACGCCGTCATGATCAGCAATTTATCGATGTTGTTTCAGCTTACCGGGACATCCGCCTATCGCGACCGGGCCGAAGCCATCGCCGCGTCGTTTGCCAACGACGTGGCGCGTAATCAAATTGGACATACCGGGATGGCGACCGGACTTCTCGAGCTTCAGAACCCACAACTTCTTGCCATCGTTGGTAACGACCCGTCCCGGTTTGACAGCGTTGTCGACGCGCTTTCTCTCCCCGGTATGCTGACGCTCCGCATGGCTGATACAACGCAAGTGCCCGATGGTCATCCGCTTGCTGGCAAGAACTCAGAAAACGCAGCCGCTTTTGTGTGTACAGGTGGGCAATGTTCGTTGCCGATCACGGAGTCGGATACCCTTGAAGATGTCCTCCGAGGTGCCCGCGCGGGACTGGCCGAACTGGCGGCCCACTGAGCCCGCGCGGGATACGCTCTACGTATTCATTGAATCGAAGAAGTCGTCGTTGGACTTGGTTTGCCGCAGTTTGTCCAAGAGGAACTCGATGGCCTCCATCGGTCCCATCGGATTGAGGATACGGCGGAGGATAAACATCTTCTTGAGTTTCTCTTCGTCGACGAGGAGTTCTTCTTTGCGCGTGCCAGATTTGGCGATGTCGATTGCGGGGAAAACGCGTTTGTCAGCGACCTTGCGATCGAGCACGAGTTCAGAGTTACCGGTGCCTTTAAATTCCTCGAAGATGACTTCGTCCATTTTTGAACCGGTATCGATCAAGGCTGTCGCGATGATCGTGAGCGATCCGCCCTCCTCGATGTTTCGAGCTGCACCGAAGAAGCGCTTCGGCCGTTGAAGCGCGTTTGAATCAACGCCACCGGTCAGCACTTTGCCCGAGGAAGGCACAACGGTGTTGTAGGCCCGACCAAGTCGCGTGATCGAATCCAGCAGGATCACAACATCGCGTTTGTGCTCGACGAGCCGCTTGGCTTTCTCGATCACCATTTCGGAAACCTGGACGTGACGCGTCGGTGGTTCGTCGAAGGTCGATGAAACAACCTCGCCGTTGACCGAGCGCTGCATGTCCGTGACTTCTTCCGGCCGTTCGTCGATCAACAGCACGATCACATAGCAATCTGGATGATTGGTCGTGATGGAATGCGCGATGTTTTGCAGCAGGACGGTTTTACCGGTCCGTGGCGGCGCAACGATGAGGCCACGTTGGCCTTTGCCGAGCGGGGCGACAATGTCGATCACGCGCGCACTGCGGTCTTTCAATGTCGGATCCTCGATCTCCATCTTGAACGGCGCGTCAGGATAGGTCGGGGTCAGGTTGTCGAAGTGCACCTTATGACGCACTTTCTCAGGCTCATCGAAATTGATCGTATTGACCTTGAGCAGGGCGAAGTAACGCTCGTTATCCTTCGGCGATCGAATCTCGCCTTCGACCGTATCGCCCGTTCTCAACGCAAAACGACGGATCTGGTTAGGACTGATGTAGATATCGTCTGGCCCGGGCAGATAATTTGCGTCCGGGGATCGCAAAAAGCCGAAGCCGTCCTGCAACACTTCGACGACACCAATGCCGGTAATCTCGACATCGCGCGCGGCGAGCTGTTTCAGGATCGCAAACATCAGCTCCTGCTTTCGCATGGTGCTCGCGTTCTCGACCTCAACCTCTTCCGCAAAGCTCAGCAGCTCAGTTGGATTTTTGGATTTGAGGTCCTGTAGTTTCATTTCTTTCATCGGGAAGCTCCGGAGGCGCTCGACCAGCACGGTTGATGTGCGGGGAGGTCACAATGCGGATGAAGGCGCGAGGTGGGCACTTGGATGTCAGCCACGATGGCATGACAGGCGAACGACGCGCTGAGGAGGGATGTGCAATGCAAACCGAGCCGGCCCGAGCACTGCACGCCGGAGCTGTACCACAGTTTACCGGCGTGCGGTACCGTTTTCGTGCGTGCACGCCTGCGAGGTTTCAGAAGGGACGAATAACCACCAGAAACACGATAATGATCATCGCTACGGTCGGGACTTCATTCGCGACGCGGAAATAGGTAGCGCTACGGCTGCTGGTGCCGGCGGCGAGTTCTTTTCGCCATCGTGCAAAGACCATATGCAGGATCGTCAGAAACACAACGATCGCGATCTTGATCTGGAGCCATGCTTCGTCGAACGCCGCGATGTTTGCGGCAGCCCAGATTCCGAGGATCCAGGTTGCAATCATGGCGGGTGTCATAATCGCTTTCAGCAAGCGACGTTCCATCGTCTGCAACGTCTCATCGAGCTCGGACCCGGGCGTTGCTCCAGCATGATAAACGAACAGACGCGGAAGGTAGAGCAAACCCACCATCCAAGCGATAACCGCGAGGATATGCAGGGCTTTGACGGTCAGTTCCATTGCGGTTCCGTGGGGTCCGGCTCAAGCCGTTTGGCGGCGGACGTGTTTGACGAGCGCTTCGACATTTTCCGGCGGCGTTTGTGGCACGATTCCATGGCCAAGATTGAAAATAAATTTCCGTCCTGCAGTGGCTGCGAGGATGTGGTCAATCCGGCGCAGCATCGGATCGCCTCCTGCGACGAGGAGGAGCGGATCGAGATTTCCTTGCAAGGTCACAGTCGACGGAATGTCGCGCACGGCATCCGTAAGGACCACCGTCGTATCGCAGCCGACACCGTCGACACCTGTTGCCTCAACATAGCCGGCGAGCCTGGTACCGGCCTGCCGGGGAAAGCCGATGATCGGGATATTCGGGTGCCTCGCGCGAACACCATCTACAATCGCCTTGGTCGGCGCAGTACACCAGCGGTCAAACTCGTCATCGGGCAAACTTCCCGCCCACGTGTCGAAGATTTGCAGCGTATCCGCACCGGCATCGACCTGTGCGCAGAGGTAAGTGATCGACGCTTCCGTGAGCACATCGATGAGCATCTGCATTGTCTGCGGTTCAGCATACGCGAGGCCACGTGCCGCCGCCTGGTCTGGTGAACCGCGTCCGCCAACGGCGTAGGTTGCAACCGTCCACGGTGCACCGCAAAAGCCGATCAGCGCGGTCGTTTCCGGAAGTGCCGCGCGGATGCGCGAGACCGTTTCACAGATCAGTCCAAACTTTTCGCCCGTTGCGGAAAGATCCAAGGTGGCGACAGCGTCGCGGGTGGTCACCGGTTCGAGACGAGGGCCTTCTCCTGGTTCAAACCAGACCTTCTGACCAAGGGCATCCGGGATGATGAGGATATCGGCAAAGAGGATCGCCGCATCGAACGAATAGCGCCGGATCGGCTGCATTGTAACTTCGCAGGCGAGTTCGGGGTTGTAGCAAAGATCGAGGAATCCGCCCGCGTCTTCCCGCGTCGCCCGATACTCCGGCAAATAACGTCCCGCCTGGCGCATCAGCCAGATCGGAGGCGGGGTATTTAGTGCATCGCCAGACAGGGTTTGGTGGAAGCGGCTCTTTGCGGGATCGAACCCTGATGGCATGCAGGTGGTCTCCATAGTCGTATCGGCAACCCGGCCCTCACTTCCGCACAGGTGTCGGTGGGCCCAGATAAAATCTAAATAAGGAATCTAGGTTGCTGTTGTTTGTTGTTATGCTGGGAATAACGGACATCCCTGCATTTCACCAGAATTTCCCCTGCGGATCGTGACGGTGTTGGATGACGTGGCTGATCTCGCAGGATTGCATCTAGATGTTGTGGTGCGCTGCAGACGATCTGCGTTCTCGCAGTCAGCCCACCAGCGCGTTGTCCTCAAAAGCTGTGTTGAAAGCTGTGGGTCTCATGTGGGTTTCCGGCTTCGGCTTGTGGGTGAATTTCACGTTGCTGATGCCGGTGAAAACTGACGGCGATCGTCGAACATGTTTGCCAGATTGTGGACACCCATTGCATAGGTCGGGGCGTATCAGGTCGGTGGCTTCGGCCTGTGGGAAACGTGCAGGGTTTTCAACAGATGACGGACGCCTCATCCCCGAGTGGGCCGAGCTACTTTCACGTGCATCTTGTCTCGGATTCTACGGGTGAGACGCTGACGACGCTCGCGAAGGCGGCTGCGGTTCAGTACGAGGACAAGCGGGCGATCGAGCATATCCACGCCCTAGTGCGATCCGAGCGGCAGATGGCGCGGGTGCTTGATGAAGTCGCGACGGCGCCGGGCATCGTTCTCTATACGCTCGTCAATCAAGAGCTCGCGGAGATGCTTGAAGCGAAGTGCCGCGTGCTCAACTTTCCAGTTGTGCCGGTGCTTGAGCCTGTCACGAAGGTGTTCAGCAGCTATCTTGGTCTGCCACAGCGTGGGCGTGCGGGCGCGCAGCATGTTCTTGACGCGGAATACTTTGGCCGGATCGATGCCTTGAATTTCAGCATGGCGCATGATGACGGTGCGTTGCCTGATGATCTCGATGACGCTGACATCATCCTGCTTGGTATCAGCCGAACGTCGAAGACGCCGACAAGCATTTATCTCGCCAACCGGGGGTTCAAGACGGCCAATGTGCCGCTTGTACCAGAGATCATGTTGGACCCGCGGCTGTTGCAACCAACGCGCGCGTTTATAGTCGGGCTCGTCGCCAGTGCGGAACGTATTGCGCAGATCCGGCGTAACCGGGTTCTCGTGCTCGCTGACAAAGACCTCTCAAGCTACGTCGATCGAGAGCGTATTGCGAAGGAGATTGCAGAAAGCCGCAAGCTCTGCGCCCGCAACGATTGGCCTGTGATCGACGTGACGCGACGATCAATCGAGGAAACGGCCGCTGCAATCCTGCAGCTTTACAGCGAGCGTAAAGGCCAAAACGCAGAGAGCGGTGACGAGGTGACAGCATGACAGCGGGGATACGCAATGGGGATGGACGCTCGCGGATCATTCTTGCCTCCGGCAGTGCAAGCCGGCGGATGTTGCTGGCGAACGCGGGTCTCGAGTTCGAGGTGGTGCCGTCGGCGTTTGATGAGGATGCGGCACGGGGAGCGCTTGATACGGGCGGTGTGACGCCGGGAGATGTTGCCGAGGTATTGGCGCGCGGAAAGGCGGAGGAGGTGAGTGGCCGGTATCCGGACGCTGTTGTGATTGGCGGCGATCAGATCCTTGCGCTGGACGATGAGATTTACACGAAGCCTGCGGACATGGATGCCGCGCGTGCGACGCTGCTCAAGCTGAGAGGTCAGACGCATACGCTCAACTGCGGTGTTTGTATTGCGCTCGATGGCGTCGTGACCTGGGCTCACGTGGATACGGCGCACATGACGATGCGCGATTTTTCTCCAGAATGGTTGGGTCGTCATCTTGCGGCTGCGGGGGAGGATGTCTGTCAGTCCGTTGGTGCATACCAACTGGAAGGGGCCGGCGTGCAACTCTTCGAGAAGATTGAAGGGAGTTATTTCACGATCCTTGGATTGCCGTTGTTGCCGTTGCTCGGTGCGCTTCGAGGTATGGGTGCCGTCGCATGACGCTGCCGCAAGCGAAGGTGATCGGTTGGCCGATCGGGCATTCGCGATCCCCCCTCATTCATCAACATTGGCTTGGTGAGTATGGTATCGATGGAGTTTATTCTGCGCAGGATGTGGCGCCGGACGCGCTTGCGTCCTTTGTCCGAACCGTGGGTGTTGGCGGTCTCCGCGGGTGTAATGTCACGATCCCTCACAAGGTGAGTGTCATGGCGCTGGCAGATCACGTGACGCCCGTGGCACGCGCGATTGGTGCTGCCAACACGC
>JBCBXF010000133.1:0-9001 GCA_039816705.1 Pseudomonadota bacterium
GGCTCCCGGGATTTGTCTGGTTGACCGGAGCTGATAGGGTGTGACTTTCCTAGCTGGTTCGAGCGTGGCGGCCGTGGTATCGGCGCCGACGACGGTGAACAGCGTGTGTGGGAAAAGTTTTGGCTCCCCGGACAGGGCTCGAACCTGTGACCTAGCGGTTAACAGCCGCTTGCTCTACCAACTGAGCTACCGAGGAAGACCTGTGACGACGCGCGGGTTATACCGCGTCGCATGTGAAGATCAAGCGCGAGCATAGGCCGATGCCGTTAATGTTCAGTTGCACTGGAAAAGCCTTCTGCACCAAGCCGCCATGTCATGGAGAACGCGCTTGAAACGGGTCAATTTCGGACGCCATAGCGTGAAACTCCCGGGCAACCGGATTGCGCGCGTGCTGCTTGGCATTGCCCTGGTCTGTGGCGGTTTTCTCGGATTTCTCCCCATCCTCGGCTTCTGGATGATCCCGCTCGGTTTTGCGGTTCTTGCCGTGGATATCCCCTTTGTCGAACGGCGTTGGTCCAAAGCGCAGCCACGCCTCGAAGCCTGGATCGCGCGACGCTTTCCAAAGTTCTGGCGCGCGTACATGGCCGACCCATCTCCAGACGCGGGCACGTCCGAACACGATCAGCGGGTTACCGAGGAGGCGTCAACGCGTGAGCGCGTGGGCCACCGTTGAGAAGAAAACGTGGAGGCCACGCCCGGAATCGAACCGGGGTGCACGGATTTGCAATCCGCTGCGTCACCACTCCGCCACGTGGCCTCAAATCGATCTGGCCGAGCCGGATCATTGTGGTGTAAGCGGTGCCCGTCACAACGCACGCCGCCAGCTGACAGCGGTTCGCTGCCGAGGCGAGTGTCTAGCAACGCGTATGCCATCCGGCAACGACCGAATGTGTCTTGATGCGCGGCAGGGAAGCGCGCCCCGAGATGCAGCGGGCGGAGGTGCGCGTGTTGTGTCAGTGCCGGTCTGGCGCGACGCACGAAGATGCCGCCAAAATAATGAGAGACGCCATGCAGGATTTCTCGACACAACGTCGAAACATGGTCGACAGCCAGCTTCGCCCGAACGACATCACGGATTACCGCATCCTGACGGCGATGGGAGAGGTGCCGCGCGAAGCGTTCGTCTCCGCGTCGCTCCGGCCAATCGCCTACATGGACAAGGAACTGGTGGTGCGGGAACGCCTAGGCGCACTGCCTGAACGCGCCATGCTTTCGCCGATGACGTTCGCACAGCTTGTCCAGTTCGCCGACGTGCAGCCGAGCGATCTTGTGCTCGATGTGGGATGCGGCACTGGCTATTCTGTCGCCGTTTTGGCGCGTCTGGCCGAAAGCGTGCTGGGTCTTGAGGGCGACGACGCGCTTGCGGAACGGGCCTCGAAGGAGATCGCCGAGCATGGTGCGGATACCGCGGCTATCGTCTCAGGCGACCTGACCGCGGGATGCCCGGAACAGGGTCCCTTTGATGTAATTGTGCTTGAAGGCCGCGTGCCGGACATTGCGGCGATCGCCGCGGACACGGGCTGGCGTGACCAACTGAAAGAGGGGGGCCGCCTGGTCACCGTTGTCGGGGCGCAGGCGATGGGCGAGGCGGTACGATTTGTGCGCCGGGGTGATGCTCTCCTCCGCACATCCGGGTTCGATGCAACGGCCCCGTTGCTGCCTGGTTTTGAAAAACCCGCCGTGTTTTCGTTCTGACGGAAACGATCGAAGCTTGACGCACAAATTCGAACGCACACACGCCAACTTATCCACAGCCTTGGAGGCGTCGGGTTCCCACACACGCACCTGAATCCGCTGAAGTTTGCCCGCCGCGCGGAAATGAAGTGTCGCGAATCAGTCACGCTTCAGCAGTCGAATCAAAGCCATCGCGACGCGCACCCTCCACACAACTTCATCGCAGGTTACACACAGGTTGTCCGCTGCGGAACGGACGAGTTTGTGGGGTTGTGGCGTATGTCGTGCGTTCTGGCGTGCAAGGCCGTAGCGGGGGTCCGGTCTGGGCCGGCTGATCCGCGTCGTACGCGGCCCTCTCGGACAATGCGCGTCGATGCCGTTCTCGGCGTCGTCGTTGGTCTGATGACTGCTGTGTGGACAATGGCCGCGACGCCGGCGAACGGGGAAACGCTGGCGCAGGCGCTGGCAGATGCCTATCGCAGCAACCCGACGATTGCCGCGGAGCGCAAGCAACTCGAGGCAACGGACGAAGAAGTTCCAATCGCCAAGTCTAATTATCGTCCGCGCGTCACCCTGCGCGGCGACGTTGAGCGACGGGCCTCGGCGTCGCGCAGCGTGTTAACCGCGAATGGCGGTGGGCGATCGAGCGACAGCCGGACACCGGGCGGCTATGAGATCGAGTTCACGAACACGCTCTTTCGCGGTTTCCGCAATGCTAATCAGCTCAGGCAAGCGGAAGCGAACATTCTTGCTGCTCGCGAGACGCTGCGGGAGACCGAGCAAAGCGTTCTGCTCGACGCCGTGACCGCCTTTATGGACGTACTGCGAGATCGCGGCATCGTGCGCTTGCGCCAAAACGATGTGCAGGTTCTGTCCGAGGAGGTGCGCGCCACGAGCATCCGGTTCGAAGCCGGGGACGCAACGCGCACCGACGTGGCGCAAGCTAAGGCCCGCCGCGCCGGCGCGATTTCCGCACTCGATCTGGCGAAAGCCAACCTGCGTTCGAGCGAAGCGCAGTATCGGCGTCTCGTCGGTCATCGGCCCGGACGCCTGCGCAAACCGGCTCTGCCGCATCGACTCCTGCCGGGCAGCGTCCGCAAGGCAATCGACGTTGCGCAGGGTGAAGCGCCGGGTGTTGTGCGCGCTGCGTTTCTTGAACGCTCGGCGCAGCATGAAGTGGACATTGTGCGCGGCGAGTTGCTGCCGACCGTGGACCTCGAGGCCAGTTACAGCAGCCGCTTCAATTCCTCGGAGTTCAACAAACGCAATGACGACGCGTCGATCGGCGCCCGGCTCAACGTTCCGCTGTTTCAGGGCGGCGCCGTCTATGCGCGGATCCGCGCTGCCAAGCGTCGTCGCGAACGCGCCGCACGGCAGATCGAGGAAGCCCGGCTTTCTGCGCGCGCAACCACTGTGACGGCCTGGTCGCAGTACACTGCGGCCCGGGCACAGCTGGTCTCGGTCCAGGCACAGGTCCGCTCGAACCAGGTGGCACTCGACGGCGTCCGCGCAGAGGAACGGGTTGGTCAGCGCACACTGCTTGACGTGCTCGATGCGAAACAGGAGCTGCTGGAATCTCAGTCGAATCTTTTGACGACCCGCCGGGATATCGTCGTTGCCGCCTACTCAGTGCTCGCATCGATCGGACGTCTGACCGCCGCCGACATCGCACTTCCGGTCGAGCAACACGATCCGGAAGTCTATTATGGCGCGGTGCAAGACAAGATCTGGGGCACAACGGTCGTCGTGAATGAAGAGTATGATGGCTACGTCATCGACGGCGAGATTCTGGAATAGTCGACGGTGCTCGACACGCACACGCCGACTTGATTTCGTACCATTTATGCGGTTGTTGACATTCGGGGCGTTGCATCAGGAATCGGCTGCGATTCCAACGCCTTGGACTGGGTGATATAATTCGGGTTGAGAGTACGCGTCATGGCGGGGCCACATGAACGGTCGTCCGACGGAAGTCTGGACGACATCCTTTCCTCTATTCGCCGCATCGTCGCCGATGATCTTGATGGCGCTGAGAGACTGAAGGCACGGTTTGAAGACGCGCAACAGGCGCGCGAAGCCGGGTCACAGCCGCAGCAAAACGGACGGCCGCAGACGCCACAGCTGACGACACCTTCCGCATCGCCGCCTGCCCAATCTGCGCCTGTCCAGTCTGCGCCCGCCCAATCTGTACCCGCACTCACGCGTGCAGCCACGGGAACACCGGCGACGACATTCGTCGAGGCGGAATTGCGTCATTCCCAGATTGAAGACACGCCTCCGCGGGATGCGCTTGCGCCGTTCGATCGGGGTAATGTCAGCGCTGTCGAGCCGCGCGAAGCTGCACCGGCTGTGTTGGATAGCCCGATCGTGCTTCCAACAGAGGCTGAAATCGCGCCGCTGCCAACCCCGGCGCCAACGGCGGACAGTGGCGCAGTGGACGCGCACGCAGCCAATGGGCACGCGCCGGGACCGGACGGCCAGCCCTCAAACGGAACTGTCGCTGACGGGCCGCTGCCACCCGTGGCGCCGACGCCGATGCCAACGGAGATTAACGCCGTAACCGCCGATGCGATTGCGCCGGTCCTCCCCCATCCCGTGAACGGCACCGCACACAACCCGGCCGCAGACGAGCCGGTCATGCTCCCTCAGGCGGAAACGTCAACGCCGGCCGAACCGCTTGAGCTGGGCGCGGCGGCGGCTGACATCACGGCGCCCACCACTCCGACGCCCACCACTTCGACGGACACGGAATTGAACGTTGATGCCGTGATAGAAGAGCCTTCGCCGATCGTTGACCCGGTCGTTAATGAAGGAGCGGCGACGGGAAACGCATCCGCGACGTCGGGCAAGGATGCGCCCGCCGCACCGGCTGGCGCGGGGGCGACAAGCACGACGGCACTTGAGGCGACCGTCGCGCGCCTGTTGCGCCCCATGCTCAAAGAGTGGCTGGATGAGCATATGCCCCGCCTTATCGAACAGGCGCTGCGTGACGAGTTGTCGAAGCCTGACAGCACGCAAGCTCCGAACGCCTGAAGATCGCCAACGCTTTGAGCGCAACGATCTGAGACCGTGTCGAATGTGTCGTCACGCCCGGGTTGCGGCACCTGCGATTGACTTGTGGAACGCGCGCCCGCTACGCACCACGCAACACGGTCGAATGCGCGTCAGAACGCGCCGACGCCCCCACATGTCGTGACGGACCCATGCTCGAAAAAACCTATCAGCCGTCTGAAATCGAAGGACGGATTTATAAAAGCTGGGAAGACGAAGGCTGCTTTGCAGCAGGCGCTGGCGCGACGGGTGAAAACGCCGAGACCTTCTCGATCGTCATCCCGCCGCCGAACGTTACAGGCTCGCTCCACATGGGGCACGCGCTCAACAACACGTTGCAGGATATATTGGTCCGCTTCGAGCGGATGCGTGGCAAGGATGTGCTCTGGCAACCGGGAACGGACCACGCCGGCATCGCGACACAGATGGTCGTCGAGCGACAGCTCGCCGAAAGCCAGCAACCGGATCGCCACGCACTGGGTCGGGACGCGTTTATCACCAAGATCTGGGAGTGGAAGGCCGAGTCTGGCGACACGATCACCAATCAGCTCAAGCGTCTTGGCGCATCGTGTGATTGGTCCCGCGATCGCTTCACGATGGATGAGGGCCTGTCCGACGCCGTCCTGAAAACCTTCGTACAGCTCTACAATGACGGGCTGATCTACAAGGACAAGCGGCTCGTCAACTGGGACCCTGAATTCCGCACCGCGATTTCCGATCTTGAGGTCGAGAATATCGAAGTCGACGGCCACATGTGGCACTTCAAGTATCCGCTGGCAGACGGGGAGACGTACGAGTACGTCGAGAAGGACGCGGACGGTAACGAGACGCTGCGCGAGACACGCGATTATATCTCCATCGCAACGACGCGGCCGGAGACGATGCTGGGTGATGGCGCGGTTGCCGTGCATCCGTCTGACGAGCGCTATGCGCCGATCGTCGGAAAGCTTTGCGAGATTCCGGTGGGCCCGAAGGAGCACCGCCGGTTCATCCCGATCATCACGGATGACTATCCTGATCCCGAATTCGGCTCCGGCGCCGTGAAGATCACGGGCGCACACGATTTCAATGACTATGAGGTCGCGCGACGCGGGAATATCCCGATGTACCGGCTCATGGATGAGGTCGCAGACATGCGAGACGACGGCGTGCCGTACGCCGAGGCGTCAAAACTGGCGATGGAGCTGGTCGAGGCGGGCGGCGAGCCAGATCGCACCTATGTCGACACGATCAATCTCGTCCCCGACGAATATCGCGGTCTCGACCGTTTCACGGCGCGCAAACGCGTTGTTGCTGATTGCGATGCTGAAGGCCTGATGATCAAGGTCGAGGATAAAAAAGTCATGCAACCGTTCGGCGACCGCTCACGCGTCGTGATCGAACCGATGCTGACGGACCAATGGTTCTGCAACGCGGAGGAGCTGGCCAAACCCGCCATCTCTGCTGTCGAGAACGACGACACGAAATTCTTCCCTAAAAACTGGGAGAAAACGTACTTCGAGTGGATGCGCAACATCCAGCCCTGGTGCATCTCCCGCCAACTGTGGTGGGGCCACCAGATCCCTGCGTGGTATGGGCCGGACGGCGAAATATTCGTTGCCGAGAGCGAGGCCGATGCGCGTGCCGCAGCCGAAGAGACGCACGGCGCCGGCGTAGAGCTGACCCGCGACCCGGATGTCCTCGACACCTGGTTTTCGTCCGCGCTTTGGCCGTTCTCAACACTTGGCTGGCCGGAGCAGACGCCAGAGCTTGCACGCTACTACCCGACAAGCGTCCTCATTACCGGGTTTGACATTATCTTCTTCTGGGTCGCGCGCATGATGATGTTCGGCCTGCATACCATGAAGGATGAGACGGGCGCACCGCAGATCCCATTCAACGATGTCTACATCCACGCCCTCGTGCGCGATGAAGACGGGAAGAAAATGTCAAAGTCCGAAGGTAACGTCATCGATCCCGTCGATCTGATCCAGGGCATTGGCATTGATGATCTTGTTGCCAAACGCACCACGGGTCTGCGCAAGCCCGAGATCGCACCGACTGTCGCGAAGGAAACGCGCAAGCGGTATCCCGATGGCTTTGATGCCTACGGAGCCGATGCCCTGCGTTTCACGCTCGCCGTCATGGCTGCCATGGGTCGCGATATCAAACTCTCCGTCGATCGCGTTGCTGGGTATCGCAACTTCGGGACCAAACTCTGGAACGCGTCGCGCTTTGCACAGATGAACGAGTGCGCGACCTCGGAGGATTTCGATCCCGCCAGCGCGCACCACGTCATCAACCGCTGGATCATCGGCGCCACGGCAGAGACGGCAGGCGAGGTCACCCGCGCGCTTGAAGCGTATCGTTACAACGACGCCGCCGATGCGATCTACCGCTTCACGTGGCACACCTACTGCGATTGGTATGTCGAGCTGATCAAGCCGTTGCTCAACGGCTCCGATGAAGACGCGAAGGTCGAGACCCGCAAGACCGCAGCATGGGCACTCGATCACGTTCTCAAACTGCTGCACCCGTTCATGCCGTTCATCACGGAGGAACTTTGGGACAAGCTGGCCGAACATGGCCGCGATCGCCCAAGACGCCTGATGCTGTCATCCTGGCCGGCACTTGAAGGTCTCAGCAGCGATGATGCATCGGCGGAAGTGGACTGGGTGATCGCGCTCGTTACCGAGATACGCTCCGTCAGGTCTGAGATGAATGTGCCAGCAGGGACAAAAATTCCGCTGGAACTTATTGATCCGTCACGCGAGGTCATGCGGCGCATCGACCGCCACACCGACACGATCGAGCGCCTCGCTCGCCTCGACGAGATGACGCCGGTGGACGAGCCATCCAAAGGTGCCGCACAAATCGTTGTTGGCGAAACGACAATGGCCTTGCCGCTCGCCGGCGTTATGGATGTCGATACAGAAGCCGAGCGCTTGCGTAAAGAGATCACGAAGCACCAAAGCGAAATCGCGAAGATCGGCAAAAAACTGTCGAATGCGCAGTTTCTCGAAAAGGCACCTGATCATGTCGTCGCGGAGCAAAAATCCCGGCAAACGGATGCCGAAGCTTTGGTTGCCAAACTCGAGGAAGCGCTTGCGCGTATCGAATCGATGGCCTGAGCAACAGGCGATGACACCGACACCACATGAACGCCGCAGTCATGGGCGATGTCAGGGCGATCAATCGTTGTTATGAACGCTGAGGCTCCCGCGTCGTGCTTCGTCTTTTGTCGCTCGCCATGATCATCGCTGTGCCGGCCGCGGCGCTTGCGAGTGTGGGATACGCTGCGTTTTCGACGGAGCTCGCGGAGACGCCGACGACACTGAAAGCAATCTTTGCCGGACTGCCGCCAGAGACCGGATGGGCTGGCCCCGTCGTTGCTGTCGCGCTTGTCGCCGGGTCCTACATCCTCCTCCGGCTCATCGGCTTCGCGATCAGCGTTGCCGCCACAGTGGGCATCTTCGCGATGATGTTCATGGTTTACATCAAGCCCGAGTGGCTTGGCGTACTCCGCTCCGCCCTAGCGGATATGTTATAGGTTCGCGTCGACGGTGTTTGTCCGCTTTCAGCGAACCTTGCCAAAAATGTACGGACAGTAGCGGTAGGGCTTCGCTCACTCCGCCGGTTTTTTCTTCGTCACCGCGCCACAGATGCTGCGCAGTGCGGCCCACTGGGACGGATCGAGAACCGGTCGTGTGGTGTATTCGGGCGCTGCTTCGATCCGGGAGATCCGTCCCGCGGTTGCAGGGTGCGTACTCAGCCATTCCAGCGATTTGCTGAACTGAACGTTCGTCTCCGGTTTGGCATCCTTGTCGTCTTCGGAATCGCCGACGCGCTTCTTGTTGCGAATGGTCGTCGTCTGCATCGCAGTCAGACGACGGAAAAAGCCGGCGAGCGGGCGTGGATCAATCGCGCGCTGCTGCATGAGAGCAAGCCCATACCCGTCCGCTTCCACCTCGGCTGCCCGATTGAACCGCAGTGCAACAATGGCCGTGCCGATGTTGCCGATCGTCTCGGAGCCACCGGCAAAGATGAACTGCGCCGCGACGATAAACCCGAGCGCACGCACAAGCCCCGTCTCGGGATGTTCGTTCACCACATGGCCGATTTCATGAGCCAGCACACCGGCGACTTCCGTTGCGCTGTCGGCATTGGTGAGGAGCCCGCGTGTTAGCACAACCGTGCCGCCCGGGAGTGCAAACGCGTTCTGCAACCGCCAGTCGATCACCCGAACGTTCAGCGGCACATCGAGATCTCCGCCAACCCGCTTCACCATCGCGCGCAG
>JBCBXF010000134.1:0-301 GCA_039816705.1 Pseudomonadota bacterium
CTTGCCTCTCAGGGTACCGGTCACGTTTCCGGAGACGACAATTTCATCCGCCTCAAGGTTTCCGGTGACCGTGGCCATTTCTCCGACGATGACAGAGGCGCACTGGATGTCGCCCTGGAAGACACCACTGACGTGCACCTGACCGGCGGAATATGCGTTGCCGACGATGGTCAGGTCCTTGCCGATGACAGACGGCGCGGACTTCTCGTTGAATTCAATGACGGGCATTTCGGACTTGCTTTGAAACATGTTCGGGCGTTCCTCGGATCTCAGAAAGATAACGTGCACAGGAGAGCGCAGC
>JBCBXF010000134.1:311-8919 GCA_039816705.1 Pseudomonadota bacterium
GGGTGCGGCTTGTGCCGTAGGCTGAGCAATTGGCGTGCCATCCCGTGAACGTTGGCCCAGGGGAACTCGATCTGGATGGTGACGGCAGATGAGAAACGCCGGCGCAGAGTGTTCGGCCGCTACTCTGGTCTTTCGCAGCTCGCGCACATTCGTCAGGTTTGTTCGTCGTGACTCTTCACCTAGGCACGTTCGTCGTGACTCTTCACCTAGGCACGTTCGTCGTGACTCTTCACCTAGGCACGTTCGTCGTGCCTCTTCACTAGGCACGTTCGTCGTGCCTCTTCACTAGGCACGTTCGTCGTGCCTCTTCACTAGGCACGTTCGTCGTGCCAGGGGAGATAAAACGGTGAACGGCGCCAGAAGAGCATTGCCGAGAGGATCGCAAGGCCAATGCCGAACTCGATGTAAACACGTGGGTTCGTGAGATGGCTGCCCCCGGCTGACCAGACGGGATCGGTGTAGATGAACGGCACCATTGACGAGGTCCGCCCCGGCTCTGTCGACAGCAAGAGGAAAATGAACGCGTTGTTGATCCAGTGGATGGCCCACGTCGCCGAAATGCTCCGGGTGCGGAACAGCACTGTGAAGTAAAACACTTCGAGCACCGTGAAGAGGATCAGGTTGAAAGCGATATCCTGGCTGACATCCTCGTTGGATGCGTGCATGGAGATGAAAAAGGCCATTACGGCGCCGACGGCAATAAGGCGCAGCGGGATGAGAACGCCAATAAGGCGAGGCAGGATGCCGCGAAACATCATCTCCTCGCCACCGCTCTGAATCAGAATGGCAAGCAGACCGATTGCAAACCACAGGGCGTAGGCCGGCGGCGGGTCCGTCAGGATGCTTGTCGCGGAATAATTCTCCGGTGAAACAATCATCCCATAGCCGGCGCCGATCGCCATCAGCAGGGCATAAGCGGTCCCAGCCTTGACAAAGTCATAGTGGCGGAAGGGCGCTCGCCATGTCAGCGCCGTGCTCCACGAGCCGAAAAACACGCGCCCGATGATGAACGCCGGAACCATGAAGCCGATACCGATGAGCGCCAACATCACGAAACCATAACCGTTGCCGGCTGTGAGGTCAGACAGGTCGGAGGCAACTTCGAGTGCCGTCATGTCGCCGCGCACGGTCGCAACGCCGCTGGCCGCAAGATAGACGCCGACACTGGAAACAAACCACAGGACGCCACCGAGCAGGATCGCAAGCACGACCCAAACCGCCCGCATGAACCAGGGCGATGCGAAGAGACCCGTGCGTGCGTGGCGTAGGACGGGATCGGGGAGGAAAAGGCGCCCACGGTGCGGACGGTCCGGATCTGCGCCAGCGCGCGCTTGCGGCAAATCATCTTCCGCAAAGCCCTGCCCAGCAAGATCAGTCGAGGTTGCGTCCGTCATGTCGTCACTCCTTCACTGATCGAAGGGCCCAGTTGACGCAGTGCTTCGCCTACGACCATCGCGCCTGCCACAGCGACATTCAGGGATCGCAACCCCGGCCGCATCGGGATCGTGAGGCGGACATCTGCTGCCTCGGTCACCTGCTGTGGCACGCCTGCCGACTCACGCCCGAGCAGCAGTGTGTCGGACATCTGGAACACGTGCGCGGTGTACGGAGCCTTGGCATGAGCGGTCAACAAGACAAGACGATGACCAGCGGCCCGGCGCGCCGTCTCGAATGCCTCCCACGATACATGCCGCGTCATATTGACAGCATCGAGATAGTCCATCCCGGCGCGACGGAAGGCACGTTCCGAGGTGTCGAAACCTGCCGGGCCGATCAGATCAACGGGAACGCCCAGACATGCGGACATGCGCAGGATCGTACCCGTGTTTTGCGGAATATCGGGTTGGTAGAGCGCCAGGCGCATGGCGTATCATGAGGGTCGACGGATCATACTCCTGCCACCCTCACTGGCGGGTCAATCGCGGGCAAGGCAAAAATGCGGTAATTTGCCCACAGCGGTGTCGCCTTGGTCGCCTTGAGAAGTAGGGCTTTGACGGCATATAGACGGTGCGAGGCAAAGCTTTGTGACATCAATGACGCGGGGCCGCTTGCGCGGGCTCGACGTCTCAGGCATGTGCGACATAATGGCGGTGAGCCACGGGATGCGCACGAGCGAAGCACCATCACGCTGGCCGCAGCCTGGCTGATCGCGTGATCTGGAGGAAAACGATCTTGGCTGAGAACGAGACAGACGGCACGCGCCGCGATTTTCTATTCATTTCGACGGCAGCTGTCGGCGTGGTTGGGGCCGCTGCCGCAGTCTGGCCGCTTGTCGACCAGATGAACCCGGATGCCTCGGCCCAAGCGCTGGCATCGATCGAGGTTGACCTTGATCCGATCGAAGAAGGTCAGGCGATCACCGCAATGTGGCGCGGCAAGCCGATCTTCATTCGTCATCGCACAGCAGCCGAAGTCGAGCAGGCCAAAGAGGTGCAGATTACCGAGCTGCCTGACGATCAGGCGCGCCTGCTGGGCACGACCAAGACATTGCCGGCGACCGATGAAAACCTGACAAAGGGCGATGACAACGAGAAGTGGCTCGTCCTCGTCGGTATCTGTACGCACCTCGGCTGTATTCCGAAGGGACAGCGGCTTGGCGATACCAAGGGCGAGTACAATGGCTGGTTCTGCCCGTGCCATGGTTCGCACTACGACACCGCGGGACGGATCCGCAAAGGCCCGGCGCCCGAAAACATGGCCGTGCCGCCCTACGACTTCGTCTCGCCGACCAAAATCAAGATTGGATGAGGACCTGACCCATGTCTCATGAATCGACCTATCATCCGCAGTCCGCAACGGAGCGCTGGATTGACGACCGGCTACCGCTCCCGCGGATGGCGTCAGACTTTATGGCGATGCCGACCCCGCGGAACCTGAACTACTTCTACACGTTCGGGGGCATCTTGACGTTTTGCCTGTTGGTGCAGATCGTTACGGGCATCGTGCTTGCGATGCACTACAAGCCGAGCGCGATGAACGCTTTCGCTTCGGTCGAGCATATCATGCGCGACGTGAACTGGGGCTGGCTGCTGCGCTACACGCATGCGGTAGGTGCCTCGATGTTCTTTATCGCGGTGTTCATCCACATGGCGCGCGGGCTCTGGTACGGGTCGTACAAGGCACCCCGCGAAATCCTGTGGATGCTGGGCGTTGTGATCTTCCTGCTGATGATGGCAACGGCCTTCATGGGTTACGCGCTCGTTTGGGGTCAGATGAGTTTTTGGGGCGTGACCGTGATCACCAACCTTTTCTCGTCTATCGACGCTTTGATCCCAGGTCTCGGCACCGGCATCGTCCAATGGATCTGGGGCGACTACGCGGTCTCCGACGCGACACTCAACCGGATGTTCGCGCTGCACTATCTGCTGCCGTTTGCGATTGCCGGTACGGTTGGCCTTCACATCTGGGCGCTGCACGTGACGGGTTCGAACAACCCGCAGGGCGTTGAAGTGAAACAGAATACGGACACGCTGCCGTTTCACCCCTACTTCACGGTGAAGGACCTGTTCGCGCTCGGCGTGTTCTGCCTGTTCTTCGCCTGGGTTGTTTTCCAGGCACCAAATTATCTTGGCCACGCGGACAACTACATCGAAGCAAACCCGCTCTCGACGCCAGCGCACATCGTGCCCGAATGGTACTTCCTGCCGTTCTACGCGATCCTGCGTGCGGTGACGTTTGACGTGCTCTTCATCCCGGCCAAGTTGGGCGGTGTGATCGCAATGTTCGGATCGATCGTCGTGCTCTTCTTCCTGCCGTGGCTTGACCGCTCGCGCGTGAAGTCTGCAAAGCACCGTCCGATCTACAAGTGGTTCCTCGTGGCGCTGTTTGTCAGTGTCTGTGCGCTCGGCTATCTTGGTGCGAAGCCTGCGGAGGGCATCTACGTCGTGCTGTCCCAGATTTTCACGGCTTACTACTTCGCGCACTTCCTGATCGTCATGCCGTTCATCGGGATCATTGAGCGCCCGAGCGATCGACCGAACTCGATCACGGAATCGGTGCTGGGTGGATCCGGTGCGCCCGCGGGTGCCGCTGCGGCGCCTGAGACGCGCTGAGCCGAGAGAGCTTGAGAAACACGACCGATGACAACTCGATACAAGGGCTCCACGTCGTTGGAGCAGGGCAGCGTGATGACGTCTTTCAAATCCGCGATTTGCGCTGGCGTAGTGGCCGGTGGGGTCGTCCTCTCCGGCACGGCAGCCCACGCTGCAGGCGAAGGCCCAGTAGTTCCACGTCAAGAGTGGAGTTTTTCGGGCGTCACGGGCACCTTCGACAAGGCCCAGCTCCAGCGTGGTTATCAAGTATACCGCGAGGTCTGCGCGGCCTGTCACGGGCTCAAGTTCCTGAGCTGGCGCAACCTTTCGCAGAGTGGCGGACCCGGTCTGACGGAGGCCGAGGTGAAGGCGCTCGCGGCGGAAGCCGAAGTGACGGACGGGCCGAACGAAGAGGGCGAAATGTTTACGCGCCCGGCTCTGCCCTCTGACTCGATCGGAGCACCTTATTCTAACGTACAGGAGGCACGCGCCGCCAATGGTGGCGCGTATCCGCCGGATCTTTCACTCATTGCCAAGGCGCGGTCCGTAAACCGGCCGAGCCTTGGTTTTGCGCCGATCAACTGGGTGCGGGATATTGCGCTCGGCGATGAAACGCGCGGCGTTGATTACGTTTACAAGCTTCTCAAATCATATCCGGAAGAGCCGCCCGAAGGTTTCCAGCTGGGCGAAGGCATGTACTACAACGACATCTACCCGGGCCATCAGATCGCGATGGCTTCCCCGCTGTCTGACGACATCGTTGAATATGCCCAGTCGGACGTGCCAACGACGACTGATCAGTATGCGAAAGATGTGTCGGCGTTTCTGATGTGGGCGGCTGAGCCGAAGCTAGAGGAACGCAAATCGCTCGGTCTGCGCGTGCTGCTCTATCTCATCGTCCTCACGACCCTCCTGTATCTTGCGAAGCGCAAACTGTGGTCACGGGTGTCTGGTCACTGATGCGCGGCTGCGGCCACGACGTATGACGTGAAACAGGGGCTCCGCTCAGGCGGGGTCCTTTTTTATGAGTTGCGCCATGACCACGACGCGCTTTCCCTTCGCGGGCCTCGGCAGATGCGAAGCCGTCATCTCCGAGGGGCTCGTCTTCGCTGTCGCAACCGACCCGCTGAGCGCCGACGGCATCGTCCCGCAAACGCGGAACACTCTGGCTGAACTCTCGCGCATCCTTGCAGAGGCTGGCAGTGGGCATGCTGGGTTGTTGCAAGCGACGGTCTATCTCGCTGATATCAAAGACAAACCTGAGATGGACGCGGTCTGGATCGAATGGATCGGCTCGGAGGAACACTGGCCGCAGCGGGCCTGCGTCGGCGTCGATCTCTACCAAAGCTGCCTTATTGAGGTGGTCGTCACGGCAAAGGTTCTGTCGGGCACAGTTCCAACGCGACGGGACGCGTGATCACGTGCAGCTCGCACAGCATCCGTTAACCTTCACTGGCACGGTGATTGCTTCGTATGCGCCGCGTCAGGGGTGACGGATTGGCAGACAGAACCGGAGGACCGGCATGGTTTACCGCCCGCTGCAATTCACGCTGAATACGCACTGTCATGAGATGCTCAAGACCTATGATCGCGACAGCGGCATCCATGCGAAACACCTGAAAAGCTATTGCAAGGCGGCCGAGTTGCAGACGCGACTTCGCGCCAGCTTGAAGGGCGCGGCATCTCCCGCGGCGACTGTCGAAGCAGCGCCAACCGTGAGCGCCATTGCGCCGCTTGAGGCCGCAAAGCTGGAGCACATCATTGATATCGCGCGGTATCGCCGCCAGCGTCACGCAACCGGCATCGCGACCCGCCGCATCGTGCGCAGTGAGGCCGACGCCATCGCGGCGACTGGCTGATCGAACGGTTGCACTGTGATGGTCTGAAAGGCATTGCTTCACGACACGAGTGGCGATCGGTCTTCATCGGCGCCCAAGACCCGTGACGCAAGAGGCCAACACCATGACGCAGTCTGTGCTCGGGATTATCGGTGGGTCGGGTCTATATGATCTACCCGGTCTTGAAGATGCGGCGTGGGAGACAATTGCGAGCCCTTGGGGTGAGCCGTCCGATCAGGTTCTACGCGGACGTATTGGCGCGACCCCGATTGTTTTCCTCCCACGGCACGGGCGCGGCCACCGTCTTTCACCTTCAAGCATCAACTACCGCGCAAACATCGACGTGATGAAGCGCGCCGGCGTGACGGATCTCGTGTCAGTCTCGGCATGCGGCTCATTTCGCGAGGCTCTGCCGCCCGGGCATTTCGTGATCGTCGATCAGTTCATCGACCGAACCTTTGCGCGCGAGAAGAGCTTTTTCGGGGAAGGGTGCGTGGCGCATGTGGCGATGGCTGACCCTGTCAGTCCGGGGCTGGTCGATCGCATTGCGGAGGCTGCCGCTGCGGAAGAAATATCGGTGACGCGCGGCGGGACGTATCTCGCGATGGAAGGGCCGCAGTTTTCCACGCGGGCTGAGTCCGAGTTGTACCGCTCCTGGGGGTGTTCCGTGATCGGCATGACGAACATGCCGGAAGCGAAGCTCGCACGCGAAGCCGAGCTCTGTTACGCGACCGTCGCCATGGTCACCGACTTTGACTGCTGGCATGAAGATCATAGCGATGTCGACGTCGCCGCAATCATCCGGGTGTTGCAGGATAATGCGGCGCGGGCAGCACGGCTCGTCGCGCGGCTCGCTAACGATTTCCCAGCCGATCACCCACCCTGCCCGCTCGGCTCAGACCGCGCGCTTGATGTCGCAATCATCACCCAGCCGGATCAGCGTGATCCGGCGTTGATGGCCAAGCTAGATGCTGTTGCAGGGCGGGTCTTGAGGACATCCCTTTGAGGAGAGAGACATGTCTGCGGAGAGTCTTCTCGCCATCGCGTTGGCCTTCTTCGTCGTCACGGTTTCGCCTGGGCCTGCGAACCTATCGCTCGCAGCCGTTGCGATGAGTGTCGGCCGGCGAGCCGGACTGCACATGTCCCTAGGGCTCGCACTCGGCCTCGCGTTCTGGGGTGTCATTGCTGCAACGGGCATTGGCGCACTTCTGCACGCTTCCTCTACCGCCCTGACCGTGTTGAAGGTAGGCGGAGCGCTCTACCTCATCTGGTTGGCGTGGTGCTCGGCGCGATCCGCGCTCACGCCGACGCCGCACGTCAGTGTCTCTACGACCGGCGGTCGTTGGTTCTGGCGTGGTCTGGTGCTCAATCTGTCGAACCCCAAGGCTGTCGTGGCGTGGATGGCGGCACTTTCTATGGGGCTTGCACACGACGCGGCGACCAGCGCGCTTACAACGGCGACACTCGTCTGTATGGCGCTCGGGCTTGTGAATTATGTCGCGCACGCCATGGTGTTTTCACTGCCGCGTATCATGGAGACGTACACGCGTTTTCGTCGGCAGGTTGAAGCCACCGTCGCCGCGCTCTTTGCTCTTGCCGGTCTGGCGCTTCTTCGTTCGGCACTGACGCGCGCACCGTGAGCGCTCCTCAACCTGACTTCTTCGCGCCCGCTCAGAACGCAACTTTCTCGCCGTCGTAGGCGAAGAGATTGCCGGTTTTCTCCGGGCCGGTGCCATCGATGACCTTCAGCATCATTGCGGCGGCATCCAGCGGTTCAAACAGCTCTCGCTTACCAGCGAACGGGGCGGAGAGATCCGTGCGCACGGTTCCCGGATGAAGCCCGATGAGGACGGCCTGTGGCGACTTGCGCGCGATCTCGATAGCGGCGGTCTTCACAAGCATGTTGAGCGCAGACTTGGCAGCCCGGTAGCCATACCAGCCGCCGAGCCGGTTGTCGGAGATGCTGGAGACGCGCGCGGAGAGCGTTGCGAAAGTGCTTGCCGCATCGCGCGGCATCAGGGGCGTGAAGTGTTTGAGCAGGAGCAGCGGGCCGGTTGCGTTCACCGCAAAGGCGGCAGCAATTGCCGCAGGGTCGACGGCGGACAGAGACTTTTCCGGCTGGATCGTCCCGGTGTGCAGCATGCCGGTGGCATCGATCACCAGATGCACCGGGCCCTCCGCGCCAACGGTTTGCGCCGCGGTGGCGATCGACGCTTCGTCCTCCAGATCAAACGCGATGCCATCCGTTCCGGAGCGTGAAAGGCGGACGCAAGCAGCGCAGGCCGGATCGTTGGACAGCAGGTCCGCGAACGCGGCACCGATGCCACCGCTCGCGCCACAGACGACCGCGCGATAGCCGTCACCAAACCGTTTCATCGTGATGCCATCGCTCATGAGTGTCTCCGTTAGACTGGGTGTGGCCTGCAAGACGTCGGATTTTCTCTCCGGTCCGCGCGAATCGCGCGGCGGGTTAAACGCCGGATGGTTAAGCCTCGCTTAACCGCGTGGAGCTATGTTTCGCGCCGTTTACGCGTTGGGAGTTTTTGTACCATGAGTAACGTCCTCGGTGTTGAAGGCGGTACGGACCGCGACGTGATCCGCGATACCGATGTGCTGGAGATGCGCCGCACATTCTACAACGACGGTGCGATCAATCAGTTTGAAGCCGAAAAGCTCATCGCGCGGGCGCACAGCTCAGTTGGTGAGACTGATGCCTGGGACAACTTCTTCATCGAGGCG
>JBCBXF010000135.1:0-8857 GCA_039816705.1 Pseudomonadota bacterium
GTCACGGGCCTGGTAGTTTTGACCACGCAATGCGACCGCGGGTGAGCTCGCTTGCGACCTCAAGCCATGCAAAAAACGCATGGCTGACATGCTGCGCGATGCGTTGCTCCGGCAACAGCAGCCCCTACCTTAACGCCATGAGAAGGCAGACACCCTCCCTTGACGCCTTCCCCTCGTGAACGGCACAGCTGTTCTGGCGAAACCGTTGACGAAGGACATCCCTGCCCCCCCGCGGATGTCCTGAAACTTCAGGAGCCGGGCTGGCCTCCCCGCCAGCCCGGCTTCTTTCATTTCCTAGTAGAAGATTCTCTGGTCTTCGAGCCCGGCATAGATGTCGGCCACCCATTCACCGTAGCCATTCCACTTGACGGTTGGGATGCGGCTACCGTCGGCCAGTTTACGCTCAGTCGCCTGGCTCCATCGCGGATGCGGCACCTCCGGGTTCACGTTAGCCCAGAAGCCGTATTCTTTCGGAGCCACCTTTTCCCAGAAACTCTTCGGCCGCTCTTCGGTGAAGCTGATGCGTGCGATCGATTTCGCCGATTTGAATCCGTACTTCCATGGGAGATGCAAACGCAGTGGGGCACCGAACTGTTTGGCCATGGGCTTGCCGTACGCGCCGGTGACCATGAACGAGAGATCATTCATGGCTTCCGCCATCGTCAGCCCTTCGACATAGGGCCATGGATACCACGTTGCGCGCTGCCCACGGGCAATCTCGGGCGCCTGAAACGTTTCCATGCGCACATACTTCGCCTTCGACAGCGGCCGCGCAAACTTGACGAGTGCGGAAAGCGGAAAACCGGTCCAAGGTGCCACCATCGACCACGCTTCCACGCAGCGATGGCGGTAGACGCGTTCTTCAAGCGAGAATTTTTTCTCTAAATCCTCGAAGCTGATCGTCCGCTCGTTCTCCACCAGCCCATCAATGCGAATGGCCCACGGGTCGGTCGGAAGGGCCTGGGCGGCCGCCGCGATTTGCTTGGATGAGCCGAACTCGTAGAAGTTGTTGTACCGGCTTGCAATTTCCTCCGGCGTGATAGCCCGGCCGGGTGGATAAGCGGCACTGCGTTTCGCCGGATAGCGAGCATCGGATGTGGCGGCGAAAACCGTTGTCGGTGCGAGCGCTGGACCAGCCCCGAGCGCGCCGAGCCCGACGCCGAGGCCCGCGAGCACGTTGCGTCGATCGACGTACAGCTTCTCGTCCGTCACCTCATGTTCTTTCAGCTCCCAACCCTGCGTGCGTTTGATCAGCATCATGTTCCCTCATGGCGATGTTCACGACGAACTTGTTCGTTTTCTGCAAAAACGCAATTCACACCTCGTCCATGTCGGTGGAACACGCGGTGGCGCTTGGAGTTGGAGAGAGGAGCCTGGCACCGACTTTAGCCTCCGCGGGCCTGTGATGACTGTCACGGCGCGTTGAAGAAAGAGTCATCAAAGTGTGACCGTTAACCAATAAATGTTTGACAGTCTCCAGATCGCCACGCCATCCTGCGACCGGACGATCGGAGTACAGATCAACAAGCCGACGTCTGAGGAAACGCGTTATGGGTATGGAACGTTTGACCATCGCCGCGCAGGCGGCGGGATTTTCGATGGTTGCACTGGACGACACTGAGTTGGGTGAGCTTCGCAATCGTGAGACGGAACGTGGCAATCCGCTCAGTCTGGCGACATTAACGGCCCGGCCACGCCGTTGGACGTGGCCGTTCGCGATGCGCTCGAACGGCAAGGCTGCGGCAGTCAAGTAGTCGATATCGGGACGCTTCGTTCCGGTGACGTTGCGTCTCTTTGCGGGCGCATTGGAACGCTTGTTGCACCGGGCGTCTGAAACGCGCGTGTTTCGCACTGTTGTCCGGCATGCCTGATGCCGTCTCCGGGTTGTCTCAGGGGACGCCAACCTGCTTCAAACACTGACGAAAGCGCTCGCGAAGCATTTCGACTGCAGGATTGGCCCATGCGTTTTACTGTTCCCTTTCTTCTCGCCGCCATCGTCTTTGTTGCGACCATTGTCGGTGCCAATCAAACGAGCCTCACAGCCTCCGGCGGCACTGTGTTCGACATGCTATCGGCGGCGCAATCGCTGGCTTTTCGGCTCGAACGCGCAATCGGGGTTCCGGCAAACGCAGCTCTCATCGTCGGTGCCGGGCTTTTGAGCCTTCCGGCGCTCGCAACGTTCCATCTGTTCCGTGTCGGCTTTGGCGGTGCGATCGAATCGATTGTTCAGGACTTCGAGATGTCACGCAAAATCGCGAAGGAGCGTGAGCGTGCCTCGGCGGCGCAATACGCCACCGCGCCGGACCTCAATCGTGAAGCCGCCGAAACGTCATCGGGCACCACCTCGCTTGCTGGAGAAACCGCAGCGGACGCAAGCGAGCGCCAACCCAAAGACACGGATCAACGAGGCCGCTGGTCTGGTGTGCTTGAAAGTCGCCCGGATCTCTCAAAGTTGAAGAGCGGCGCGAAGTCGCTCAGCGAGCGGATTGGCGGCGGACGCAAAGCCACGTCGCTCGCAGACCTTGCGGACGACGCAGGCGATAAGTCCTGACCGTTTCGTGCAGCCACGGTGCGTACCGTGTGATTGCGCTTGTCGCCTCAGTCCGCACAGCCGAGCGATGTCACTTGAACTTGATCCCGAGGATCTCATACGCGCGGGTGCCCTTCGGCGTGATGACTTCGATCGATTCGCCGACTTCCTTGCCGATCAGCGCGCGGGCAATCGGTGACGTGATCGACACTTTGCCCTCTTTCACATCCGCCTCGAACTCGCCGACGATCTTATAGCTCACTTCTTCGTCGGTATCCTCGTCCACGAGCTTGACCGTGGCACCGAACGTCACGTTGTCGCCGGAGAGCTGCGAGACGTCGATGACATCCGCGCGAGAGAGCTTGTCCTCGATTTCGGCGATCTTCGCCTCGTTGTGACCCTGCTGTTCTTTTGCAGCATGGTACTCGGCGTTTTCAGACAGATCGCCGTGCGAGCGGGCCTCGGCGATTGCCGCAACGATGGCCGGGCGCTCGCTCGTCTTTAGACGCTGAACTTCCTCTTCGAGAAAACGGAACCCTTCCGTGGTCATCGGAACCTTGTCCATGGCCATGTCCTGATCTCCCTCTGCGTCGCGCTCCCAAGCCGGAGCCATTGTCAAAAATCTACCGGGCCCGTGTGCGTTACACCGGTCGCTTCATCGCGAAATCGTAATGTGGATTCGCCGGACTACGGTGCGTAGCCGACGTAGCTCTGGAGTGGGGCGACCTTGAGGATGTCCGCACGCATTGCGCGTATCGCATCGGTGATCGCCAAAACTCCGGCGAGGGTCGTATAGCACGGAATATGGTTAAGCAAGGCCGTACGACGGATATCCTTGCTGTCATCGATCGCGCGCTGCCCCTCGGTTGTGTTGAACACCAGCTGGATGTCGCCGTTT
This sequence comes from Pseudomonadota bacterium, assembly GCA_039816705.1. Taxonomy (GTDB): domain Bacteria; phylum Pseudomonadota; class Alphaproteobacteria; order Rhizobiales; family CALHAX01; genus CALHAX01. The sequence continues at coordinate 3,429 of JBCBXF010000135.1, forward strand.
TTCATGGCATCGACAATGTGCGGACGGCCTTCGAGCACCTTGTTGACGTGCTCGCAGGGGATGCCGTGCGCTTCGAGGTGGCGCTTTGTGCCGCGGGTCGCGACGACCCGGAACCCCATTTCGACAAGTTTGCGAACCGGGTTAACGAGGCGATCCTTATCGCTCTCCTTCACCGAGACGAAGACCGTACCTGCGACGGGTGGGTTGACGCCGGCGCCAAGCTGGCTCTTGGCGAAGGCGACATTGAACTCGCGGTCGATACCCATGACTTCGCCGGTGGAACGCATCTCCGGACCGAGGATGGGATCGACGCCGGGAAAACGCGCAAAGGGATGCACCGCCTCCTTAACCGCGAAATGCTTGATCGGATCCCGCGTGAGACCAAACGAGGCGAGTGACGCGCCTGCCATAATGCGGGACGCGATCCCGGCGATCGGTTTGCCGATGACCTTTGCGACGAACGGCACTGTCCGGCTGGCGCGCGGATTGACCTCGATCAGATAGACCAGACCATCTTTAATTGCGAACTGCACGTTCATCAGACCGACGACGCCGAGCGCCTTGGCGAGCGCGATCGCCTGCGCTTCAAGCTGGTCGACGATGGCCGGGCCGAGGGAGTGGGGAGGAAGCGAGCACGCGCTGTCGCCTGAGTGCACGCCAGCTTCCTCGATGTGCTCCATGACGCCACAAATGAAGACGTCGGTGCTGTCGCTCAGCGCGTCAACGTCCACTTCGATCGCATCACGGAGATAGCCGTCAATGAGGACCGGTGACCCGTCCGAGACGACGACCGCATCGCGGATGTAACGCTCGAGCTGCCGGTCGTCGAACACGATCTCCATCGCGCGTCCGCCGAGCACGTATGAGGGACGGATAACGACCGGGTAACCGATCTCGTTTGCAATCGACTTTGCTTCCTCGCCGGAGCGCGCGATGCCGTTTGGCGGTTGCTTGAGGCCGAGTTCATCCACCAGTGCCTTGAAGCGATCGCGATCTTCGGCGAGATCAATGGCGTCTGGTGATGTGCCGAGGATCGGCACACCTTCGGCCTCGAGACCGCGAGCGAGCTTCAAAGGCGTCTGCCCACCAAACTGGACGATTACACCCTTAAGTGTGCCCTTGCTCTTTTCGATCCGCACAATCTCAAGCACGTCTTCGTTCGTCAGCGGCTCGAAGTAGAGCCGGTCGGACGTGTCGTAGTCGGTCGAGACGGTCTCCGGATTGCAGTTGACCATGATGGTCTCGAAGCCGGCATCGTTGAGCGCATAGGCGGCATGACAGCAGCAATAATCAAACTCGATGCCTTGGCCGATGCGGTTCGGGCCACCGCCGAGGATGATAATCTTTTGCGCGCCGCTCGGCTCGGCTTCGCAGACTGGTGGGGTGTCTGCGAGCAAGCCGGTTTCGTAGGTCGAGTACATATAGGCGGTCGGAGAGGAAAATTCCGCCGCGCACGTGTCAATGCGTTTGTAGACGGGATGCACGCCGTGTTTTGCGCGCAGCTTGCGCACGTCGGCTGTGGTCATATCGGCCAGTTTAGCGAGGCGTGCGTCGGAGAAACCGTTGGCCTTGACGCGGCGGAGCTGCTGCGCGGTTTGCGGCAGCCCAGAGTCCGCGACTTTTTTCTCCAGATCAACAATCTCCTGAAGCCGTTCGATAAACCACGGGTCGATCTTGCAGAACTCGTGGACCTGCGCATGGTCAACGCCGAGGCGCAGCGCCTGGGCGACCTTAAGGAGGCGATCCGGTGTCGGGGTGCCAAGCGCGGCGCGAATGACATTTTTGTCGTCGTCCTGACCAAGCCCGTCGAACCAGTATTCATCAAGGCCGTCGAGGCCTGTCTCCATCGACCGCAACGCTTTTTGCAGCGACTCGTTGAAGGTCCGGCCGATTGCCATCGCCTCTCCAACTGATTTCATGGAGGTGGTCAGATGGTCGGACGCGCCGGGGAATTTTTCAAATGCGAAGCGCGGAATCTTGGTGACGACATAATCGATCGTCGGCTCGAAGGACGCAGGCGTTGCGCCACCGGTGATATCGTTCTCCAGCTCGTCGAGTGTGTATCCAACTGCAAGCCGGGCAGCGACCTTGGCAATCGGGAAGCCGGTCGCCTTGGATGCAAGCGCTGAGGATCGCGACACCCTCGGATTCATCTCGATCACGATCAGGCGCCCGTCCGCCGGGTTGACTGCGAACTGCACGTTCGAGCCGCCGGTCTCAACGCCGATTTCGCGCAGCACCGCGATCGAGGCGTTGCGCATGATCTGATACTCTTTGTCCGTCAGCGTCAGAGCTGGCGCCACGGTGATGGAGTCGCCTGTGTGAACGCCCATCGGGTCGACGTTTTCGATCGAGCAGATGATGATGCAGTTGTCGTCGCGGTCGCGGACGACTTCCATCTCATACTCTTTCCAACCGAGAATGGATTCCTCGACCAACACTTCGCTCGTCGGCGAGGCGTCGAGGCCGCGCTCCACGATGTCGATGAACTCCTCGCGATTGTAGGCGATGCCGCCACCAAGACCGCCCATTGTGAAAGACGGGCGCATGATCGCCGGCAGGCCGACGTAGTCCAGCGCTTCCATCGCCTCGGCGATGCTGTTCACATGCCGCGCCTTGCAGGTCTCGATGCCGATCTTGGTCATCGCTTCGCGGAACAGTTCGCGGTCTTCGGCCTTGTCGATGACTTCGGCTTTCGCGCCAATCATCTCGACGCCGAAGGTGTCGAGGATCCCATCACGATTGAGCGAGAGCACGGTGTTGAGGGCGGTCTGGCCGCCCATCGTCGGCAGGATGGCGTCAGGGCGCTCTTCCGCGATGATTTTGGCGACGATTTCGGGCGTGATCGGCTCGATGTAGGTGGCGTCAGCCACCTCCGGATCGGTCATGATCGTCGCGGGATTGGAATTGACCAGAATGATCCGGTAACCGTCCTCGCGCAGCGCCTTGCAGGCCTGCGTGCCGGAATAGTCGAACTCGCAGGCCTGACCGATCACGATCGGCCCGGCGCCCACGATGAGGATCGACTTGATGTCTGTGCGTTTTGGCATGTCGCGCGGCGGTTTAGAGGATGCGCGCGGCTTTGGCTATACGCTGCAGCCGCGTGATGCAGCAGTCATGCAAAAAGTGCACAGATCGATGGTGCCAAGCCTCAAACACACGCTCCAGCAGCGGCAGGCGACTGTGGCACGCAAACACACTTTGCAATTGCAACTTTCTCGGAAAAGCTCTTTCGCCTCGCCACCGTAGCCCAGACTCATGAATACACGAGCGAAGCACGTTCATGCACGGGTGGGTCCTATGACACTTCGCACGTCCTCGATCGTCTCTGCTGCACTCTTGGTCTCCGGTCTATTCACAACGGCACCCGCCGGGGCGAGTGAGCCTACGCCTATGCCGGCTGTAAGCTGGAGCGGATTGTATGTTGGTGTGCACGGCGGCGTCGCCGATGGCGGCACCGGCGGCATCTTTGACGAGGCTGGGACCGAGCCGTTCGCCCAGTTTGGTGAATTCGACAACACAGGAATGCTTGGTGGCCTCCACGCTGGTGCAAACCTGGAGATCGGCGGACTGATCGTCGGCCTTGAAGGGGATTACACGTGGGGTGGCGTCGATGGGTCGGTTGTCGACGGCGAAGATGACCTGCAGGCGTTTGAAGGCGACTATCTGGCAAGCGTGCGCGGACGGATCGGCGCGGCAGCCGATAACCTCTTCGTCTACCTGACTGCCGGTATCGGTTTTGGTGAGCACACGCTCACTGTCGAGAACGGCGATGACAGCCTGACGTTTCGATCCACCGGGTTCGTCTACGGCGCGGGTGTCGAATATATGCTGATGCCTGGCATCAGCCTTCGCGGCGAGATGCTGCGTTATGACCTTGATGAAAACTTCCGTTCAACGGATGCGTTGGACAACGGCACAAACGGTGTCATCGATCAGCTCAACGACGGCGATGACGACGACCACTTTTCTCTCCATGGGGTCACGGTTGCGCGGGTCGGCGTCACCGTCACGCCAGGTGCGTTGCGCGGACCAACATCGCACCGCGAGAACGTCACCGCACCGGCTGCCGACTTCAGCGGCCTCTATGTGGGCGGGCACATCGGCTATGGCGACAGCGACGTCGGCGGTATGTTCGATACGGCAGGCAGTGCGCCGTTTGCCGAATTTACACTCTACGACATGAAAGCACTGAACGGCGGGGTCACGGCCGGATTTCACCATCAGACCGGTGCGGTCGTCGTCGGTCTCGAAGCGGACTACACGTGGAACGGCTCAGGCGACACGTTCGTCGACGGGGAAGGCGACGCACAGACTCTCGACTCGTCGTACTTCGCAACGTTCCGCGGCAAGTTGGGCGTCGTCTCCGGCCGCACGCTCTTTTATGCCACGGCCGGTGTTGCCATTGGTGAGATGGAACTGACCGTCGAGAATGGCGATGACCAGCTGACGCTCGACGCGGTCGGTATCGCGTTCGGCGGTGGCGTGGAGTACGCGATCTCCGATCGCATGTCGTTCAAAGCCGAATACCTGCGTCTGGCGTTCGACGAAGCTGTCGGTGGCGACAACAGTGCGATCGATGACCTTTCGGACGGCGATGAAGACGACAGCATCAACTTTGATGGCCAGGATATCGTTCGCGTCGGCGTGAACGTGAAGCTGGACGGCCTGTTCGGGCGTTAAACGCGTTTGTCAGTGCTACGCTACGTGCGCTGAGCAAGACACTGGACGATCAACCAAGCGTGTAGACGCCGGCGGGGACGCGCGATTGAATTGGCCGAGACCTCGCTTATGCTCGCGAACAACTTCGGTCCAGGTTCTTGAAAAGCGCTCGACATGAAACATTCCCAGCTCGTTGCGGTGATCTTTGCCTATACTCTCGGCAACGTCGTCGCAATTGCGCCCGCTGAGGCGCGCTACACCGGGAGCGGGCCCGCCTGCGTGACCGGCATCGGGGTTGGAAAGAAGCTGCCGGTGCGACGGCGGGCGAGCCGCAGCGCGCGACGTGTCGGGTTTCTTGACCGGGAAGCCTGTTACATGAACATCGAAGCTGTCGAGGGCCGGTGGACTTATATTCGCGGGACCGACCACCGCGGAAACAACATTCAAGGCTGGGTGCGCAACCGCTTTCTTCGTCCTGCAGGCCAGGCCGGCAAGCAGCCCGGCGGGCCCGGATTTCCGGTCGAGGCGGCTTCTGGCGGCGGGCAAGTCCGCGGTGGTCCGGGGCGTCAGTTTCGCAAAATCGGCACGCTCAAGGAGTTCGAACCCGGGACCGTGCTTGGCCGGGAAGGCTCGTTCAGCGGGTATCCATGGGTCCGCATCCGGTTTCAAGGCGGTGCCGGTTGGTAGGACGGTGGCTGTTGCGGTTGCTGCGATGGTTGGTTGCCGCCGTAAAGACTGCGGCGAAAATTCTCGCAGTTGTCGAACGT
>JBCBXF010000136.1:0-8841 GCA_039816705.1 Pseudomonadota bacterium
CTCTGACGCCGATGCAAAGGCTCGCCATGTCGAAATGGCTGATCAAGCCGAGCGTGTTGGCCCCCCGCCGGCCCCGCGGAGTTATCTTGATGTCGCCGCCATCATAGACGCTGCGCGGCTCTCTGGCGCTGACGCTGTGCATCCGGGATATGGCTTTCTGTCCGAGAGCCCCGCGTTCGTTGAAGCGTGCGTTGACGCTGGTCTCGTGTTCGTCGGCCCGACGGCCGATGCAATGCGGCGCCTCGGCCTGAAAGATGAGGCCAAGCGCATCGCGGTTGATGCGGGCGTGCCGATCGTGCCGGGATACTTTGATGCCGATGCCGACCATGCGCGGCTGCGCAGTGAGGCGGATGCGATCGGTTATCCGTTGCTTGTGAAAGCGATTGCCGGCGGTGGCGGGCGGGGGATGCGTGTCGTCGAACAGTGCGACGCGCTCGATGTTGCCATTGAAAGCGCTGCACGCGAGGCCGCTGCGGCTTTCGGCGATGATCGGCTTATGCTCGAGAAACTCATTGCAGCGCCCCGCCATATCGAGGTGCAGATCTTCGGGGATACACACGGCGAAGTTGTGCATCTGTTCGAGCGCGATTGCACGTTGCAGCGCCGCCACCAAAAGGTGATCGAAGAAGCCCCGGCGCCTGAGATGTCGCCGAAACTTCGGGCGCGCATGACGCAGGCCGCTGTCACACTGGCAAGCGCGACCGGATATGCCGGTGCGGGGACGGTCGAGTTTCTCGTCGAAGGGGGCAGATTGAGCGCCGATGCGCCGTTTTACTTCATCGAGATGAACACCCGCCTGCAGGTCGAGCATCCCGTTACCGAAGCCATCACGGGCCTTGACCTTGTGGAATGGCAGCTGCGTATCGCATCCGGCGAACACCTCCCATCTCCGCAGGAGGATATCACCTGTGAAGGCCACGCGGTCGAACTACGGCTCTATGCCGAAGACCCGGCTGCAGATTTTGCTCCCTCTGTTGGCGAGATAAGCGCGTTTCAGATGCCTGAGCTGGGTGATCTCCGCGTCGATACAGGGGTCAGGGGGGGCGACCATGTCTCCCCATACTACGATGCGATGATCGCGAAGCTGATTGCACACGCGCCAGAACGGTCGAACGCCATGCAAGTGCTCGACGCGGCTTGCACCGATATGCGTATCTTTGGCGTGACGACAAACGCCGCGTTCCTGCAGGCGCTTATAACGCATGAGAAGGTCCTTGCTGGAACGATCGACACCGGATTTATCGCACGCGAGATCGAGACATTGGCACCGGTCTCATCAGAGCCTCCGCCGGGCGTGGTCCTCGCGGGCTTGCTCGCGATGGCCGCTAAGGAAACCGCATCACCGTTCCCGATCTGGAATACCAATGATGCCTTCCAGCTCGGGCCGCCGCGCATCCAGAAATTTGAACTTCTCGTGGATGAGACGGCACGCGCGATTGCGATCCGATGGCAGGGCGCTACCGTTATGGCGGCAAATGTCGACGACGCGGGCGAGATCTTCGGTACGTGGCAGTCCGCAGGGGCAGGTGCGGCCACGTTTGCGCCGGCCCGCGATGTCGCATTCGTGTGGCATCAAAGCCGTGGCATCCGGATTGAACGCAATGCGGGTCTCGGCGGGGTGGCTGCGCATGTTGCCAGTGACACGCGACTGGTTGCGCCGATCAGCGGACGCGTGGCGAGCATCAGCCTCGAAGAGGGCGCTGCGGTTGCCGTTGGGGATGTCATAGCCGTGGTGGAAGCGATGAAGATGGAGCACGTCTTGAAAGCGACGGTCACGGGCAAACTTGCGCGCCTCGCCGTCGCGCCGGACGCCCAGGTCGCCAAGGGAGCGCTCATTGCCGAGATCGATCCTGAGGGGGCTTCGGCATGACAGTCCACATTCTCAAGTTGAGCGTTGGGTCTGAAAGTCTCGACAGTCTCGAAGCCTGGCAGCGCATGCGCGCTCGCCCTGGCGCAGAGCTGGCGCACGTCACACGCATGTTTCCCAAACGCCGTGACGAGATTCTTGATGGGGGATCGATCTTCTGGGTGATTAAGGGTGTCATCCAGGCGCGCCAGGAAATTGTCGATTTGCGCGCCGTCAAGGGCCCTGACGGCATTGATCGCTGTGCGATCGTCTACAAGCCGGAATTAATCCCCGTGCGGCCAACGCCACGGCGACCGTTTCAGGGTTGGCGTTATCTCAAGGTTGAGGATGCGCCGGCTGACCTTGTGCAATCGGGAGGTAACAGTGCGGAGATACCGGCCTCGATGCGCCTCGAACTGGCGGAACTCGGTCTGCTGTAGCGCCGTGCCGCCGAGGCGGGCGAGCGCCCGGTATCCCTACTCCGCAGCAACCACGCCGGTCTTCGCCTCGGTGCGCGCGTCGAGATGCGGATAGCGTTCTTCCATCACATCAGTTCCCATCACGCGGTCCCAGAACCGAAAATAAAGCCCAAAGTTCACCTCGTAGTCGTGGTGATGCAAATTGTGATGCGTCGCTGTGATGATGTGACGGCCGAAAAGTCCCTTGATCATCCGGTCGGGCAACACCTCCCATCCGACATGATTGAGCACACTGGCGATCGTCATGATCACGAGCACGGCGAGGGCAGCTCCGATGTGCAGGGGGAGCACAAACGCCACGGCTGGAAGGAGCACAGCACCGGAGAGTGATTCCCAGGGGCTGAATGAAAAAGCGGCCCAGGGTGTCGGGTCATGCGAAACATGATGCGTGCGGTGGATCGCAGAGAAGAGTTTCGGGTGATGCATGATCCGATGGCTCCAATAGAACCACGTGTCATGGATCGCGAGGCAGATAAAAATACTGAGTGGGATGTACCAGACGTCGGCCATCGTCAGTTCGGTATAGAGCACGGTACCACCGGAAAGAAACGCATCGATGGCAATGGCTCCCGCAAAGCCATAGATGACCGACGCGACGAGCGACCAGTTCCGTTCATGCCGCATCAATCTAGGGTTGGGCTTGCGGCGCGCCAGTCGACGCGCCCACGCGCTGCGCCCACCGTCAGACCACAACAGCCAGTGGAAAAATCCGGCGACCGCAAAGTATCGCGCCGCAATGATCGCGGAGAGCAAAATAGCGGTGACCAGATAGTCGACAATCATGCCCAACTCTCCGAATAGCCCCGTTCGTCGTTCGCAAGCCTAACCACGCCACAATTGATTCACCATCGGTCGCCTGCGCGCACCCCGGCAGGCATCGATCAGAAACGCAGCCATGCTTTACGCTTTGATAACGCGCACGACACGGGTTCAGACCCGCGACAGCAGGATGTTCTGTGAGACATCCGATGGAGTAAGTCCGGCCTGAAAATTGAATGCCCGCAGCCTTAACACCGTGCAGCGTAGCCGGATTGCGTGTCTCTTCCGCCAAAATGCCGATACCAACCTTGATACATCACGCCACTCTCGATGCTGCCGCGGCAGAGGATGCCAAGCGAACGCCGCAGCAACGCTCTGCGCACGCGCACCTAGCATACGAGTTGGTCACCACCATCACAGATATGATGGCACTCGAAACGGACTGGTGCGATCTCGAACGCCGCACCAGCCAGCCGTTTACCTTTTTCCAGACATTCGATTGGTGCAGCAACTGGATCAAGCATGGCGACGCCTCCGGGCAGGCGAGGCCCCTGATCATCGTCATTCGCAACACAGATCGTCTCATCGCCCTGTGCCCGCTGATGCGACTGCCGCTTGCTGGCGGGCAATATAGCGCCTGTATCCTCGGTCATCCGCACACGCAGTATGCGAATATGCTGATCGATGACCATGCACCGCGACCGGAGGTCAATGCGATCTTTCGGCGAGCGCTGCGCGGCATCTCCGGCGTCGACATGGTTGAATTGAACGAGGTGCCCGCGTCCAGCCGTTTAGCAGCCGCGCTGGACAGCATGGCCCGGCCCGTATTCACAGACAATGCAACCGCGATCATGAACTTTCGCGGCCTCTCGACATGGGAGGACTATCAGGCAAGCCTCAATTGCAGCATCCGTCGTGGACGGGCCAAGCGACGCAACAAGCTCGAACGTGCGGGTGACGTCACGTTCGATGTTCTCTGGCCGTGTGATCCAGGTTTCGATGAAGCTGTGACAACCGTGATCGAAATGAAACGGCAGTGGATTGCGGCCACGGGCCGGGTTGGGACTGGCCTCGAGGGCGAAACGCTTTCGACATTTCTCGCGCACCTGACGGGCGATGCATCATTAAGAGCCGGGCTCGTCCTACATGTGCTGAAACTCGACAACCGCCCAATCGCTATCGAACTCGGCATCATCCGCGGCGATGATTACGCCTCCTTCATCGCCGGCTTTGACGGGGCGCTCAATGATTTGTCTCCCGGGAAAATTCAGATGGAGCGCTCGTTTCGCTGGTTTCTCGAAAATGGCGTCGTGCGCTACGATTTTCTCCCTAACCCGGCAAGTTACAAGGCGGGTTGGACCAATGAGTCCGAGACCGTCGTCACATTTTCAATTCCGCTGAACATGACGGGCCGATTGTTGGCTTTCGTGAGCGGCGCCGCAACCTGCCGTCGGGTTAAAAATCTCTTCTACGCGTTGCCTGCCCCCATTCGAAAACGGATCATGCAGGCGCGGCAGGTGGTGCGGCGCCCGTCGCTCGGATCATGAGTTTGAAATCTCCGGTCGACGGGCCGCGGACAGAAAGACGCTCCCTTTCACGACGCCTTGGGCGAACACTGTCGCGTCTGCTCGGCGGCCTGCGAAATTTGCTCCTTCGCCACGCAGAAGCAGGGCTCGCGTTCGCCGTGCGGGTGGCCAGCGCCGTCCTTGCGTTCGGCCTTCAGGTGATGCTCGCCCGCAGTCTCGACGGCGCTGACTACGGAACATTCATCACCGTTACGACTTGGATACTGGTGCTGGCTGGCGTGGTTGTCCTTGGGTTTGGGGAATCCGCCCTTCGCTTCATTCCGCGCTACGTCGCGCGTCACCGTTGGCGCCATGCTCGGGCGTTCATGGTGACCGGGCTGCGCTGGGTCTTGATGGCTTCATTCGCAACCGGTGTTGTCCTGCTGGTCTCCAGCTACGCTGCAGCAAGCCCAACCGCGCTGATCGTATTGATGATCGCGCTCGGCCTGCCTTTCGCTGTCCTGAGTTTCTTCTTCGAAGGGGTGGGTCGCGCCATGGGGTGGTACGCGTGCGCGATCGTCCCGACGTACATCGTACAGCCGGTCGTGGTGATCGTCGTTTGTGGCGTGGTGCTGCTGACGACAGATACGCTCACACTCCGCACCGCGTTGATCGTATTCATTGCGGCGGTGACCGCGACGAGCGCCCTGAAATACCTTGTTGTGTTTCGTCCGGCGCTTGCCAAGACATCAAACAGCGCCGACAGCCTTGAGACGCAGACTGCCGGGCCGGTGGCTCCCGGCTATCGTGCACTCTGGCTGCGCGCGTCCCTGCCGTTGATGGCCGTCTACGGCATCGATGAGGTGTTGTTTTACTCCGACATCCTTCTGGTCGGCGTTATGAGCGAAAGCGAGAATGTCGGTATCTACATGGCGGCGGTGCGCTGTCTCGCAATCGCGAATTTCATCCACTACGCATTCATGCTCGTCGCAGCGCGAAAGTTCTCGATAGCAGCCTCGTCCCGCAATCAAGAGCGCTTGCAGAGCGAGGTTGCGGAGGTCTCGCGCATGACATTTCTGCTCACAGTCGCTGCTGTTGCGATCACGCTCGCTGCCGCACCATTTTTGCTGCAGCTCTTCGGCCCCACGTTCGTCGCGGCGTGGCCGGTAATGATTGTTCTCGGGCTCGGGATGATTGTGCGCAGCACAGTGGGGCAGGCTTTCGATCTCCTCGCCGTAACCGGACATCCGCGCGCGATCGTGGCGATCTCATTCGGCTGCCTGCTCACCAATATCTTTTTGTCCGCACTTTTCATCCCCTGGTTCGGTATCGTCGGCGCAGCCACTGCAACCGCAATTGCCATGTCTGTGCGCGCGGCTGGACTGGCGATGGCTGCCTCACACCACCTTGGCGTTCAGGTCGTTGCATTTGCCCCCGTTGCGACACGTGAGTGATGGTCCGGACTGTGAGATCTCTGCACAACGTGGTCATTGGGACAGTCGCTTCATCGGGGGCGGGATTGGCCATCGGCGTTTCGTGGCAAAGGCTGGCACGCGATATGCGTCTCGACGGGGAGAGCCCACGCGATGGAACGCTCAGCATCGCTCCGCCCGGCCAACGCCCCGAAATCGGAAACATATGTGATGTGCGCGCACAGAACGTTCGGTCCCAGTCCGCTCAGTCATCGTGTGAGACGTCATGCAGTCTGCTTTGCTGCAGGTCTGATGGTTGCCGCCGCTTCGGTATGGCACGGAGCAACGCTGGCGTACGCCACCGAGCCTGACGCCGCCGCAAGCGTCGCGGCGGGCGCGGTGACGGTCACGAGCGGTATGATCGCACCAACGTCCAGCCGAGATCGACAGCGGCTCGTCGTCATCGGTGATAGCGTTGGCGCCAATCTCGCCGACGGTCTGAAATGGGCGTTTCGGCGTTCTAAAATCATCAAGGTCAGCAAACGGACAAAGGCCGGGACAGGGCTCGCGCGTCCTGATGTCTACAATTGGCCGCGTGCTCTGCGCCGCGTTGTCCGACGCGAGCGTCCCGACATCCTGGTACTCCTCATCGGCGGCAATGATCGACAGGACATGCGCCACAAAGGACGGCGTTACGAGCGCTTCTCCAAACCGTGGTCACGAGAATATGTCCGGCGCCTCGAGCGTTTCGCGGATCAACTCGAAGAAAGCGGTGCACAGATTTTCTGGATCGGACTGCCGAACGTCCGCTCGGCGCGCATGACACGCGACTATCATCGGTTCAACGCATGGGTGCGCAAAGCAGCGCGCGCGCGGGGGCAGCGTTTCATTCCGATCCGCCATCTCTTCGAGACAAATGGCGGTGGTTACAGTGCCTACGGCCGAAGTGTTCGAGGCAAGCGGGTACGACTTCGCAGTCGCGATGGAATTCATATGAGCCGTCATGGCTCGTATCTCATGGGCCGTTATGTGGCGCAGGAGATCATGTCGGATCTCCCGGCGCGCATCGTTGGCACCGCATCCGCAAAACGCGCCGAGGCGGCGCGCCGCAAGGACCGCAAGGTTCAGTAGGTGCGCGCGCACCCGTTTCGCGAAGCGTCGTTTCGCAAAGTTCCTCAGTGTCACGATCCGGTGATGGCACATCATTTGCTCGGTTGACGGACGATTAACGGCGCGTTCACCGCGATACTTGTGTCCACGCAGGTCTGCGCACGTGCCTCGTTGCGGCAATCCCGAGCAAACCTGATGCTTTTCCCAACGGCTGAGTTTGGTCTCTATTTCCTCCTCGTCTTTGGCATCGCCTGGGCGCTGATGGATCACCTTAACGCGCGCAAGGTCTTCCTGCTCGCAGTCAGCTACCTCTTCTACGGCTGGTGGGACTGGAGATTTCTCTCCCTCCTGTGCCTTTCATCAGCCATCAACTACGGCGTCGGTTTGTGGCTTGCGACGCATGGGCACTCGACGCACAAGCGCACGGTTGTGATTGCGGCTGTCGCAGCCAATCTCGCCATCCTTGGTTTTTTCAAGTACTTCGGCTTCTTCGCAGGCTCGCTCGCGGATATCCTGGAATCGGTCGGTCTTGCACGTGACGTAACCCTGATGCACGTGATCCTTCCGATCGGCATCTCGTTCTTCACGTTCCAAGGCATATCGTATGTGCTTGATGTATCGCGCGGTGACATCGACGCGGTAAAAAATCCGGTCGACCTGTTTCTCTATATCTCCTTCTTCCCGCAACTCGTTGCGGGCCCCATCGTCCGCGCGGCAGATTTCCTTCCCCAGCTGCGCGAGCGCCCGGCGTTGACGCAGTCCGCGGTGACCTACGGTCTTGTTCTGATCTCCGTCGGCCTTTTCAAGAAGGTGGTCGTCGCGAGCTATCTCGCGACCGAAATCGTCGATGACGTGTTCGCGGTGCCAGACGCCTACTCCAGCCTCGATCTCTTTTTCGCGGCGCATGCGTTTGTGGTGCAGATTTACTGTGACTTCTCGGGCTACAGCGACATCGCCATCGGCATCGCCGCGTTGCTCGGCTATCGCTTCCGCAAGAATTTCGACCGCCCGTTGGCTGCATCTTCCCTGCAGGAGCTTTGGCAGCGCTGGCACATCTCGCTCACCAGCTGGTTGCGCGACTACCTGTACAAACCGCTGAAGGGCAGAAAACGCGGCAATGCTATCATGTACCGCAACCTCGTGATCACGATGACGGTCGCAGGTCTCTGGCACGGTGCGGCCTGGACGTTCGTCATCTGGGGTGCGCTGCAAGGCGGCATGCTGATTGCCGAGCGCTGGCTGAAAGGCGAGGTGAGACAGCAGACACGTGCGGCAGACAATGCCGGGATTCCGCTGGAGGACCGGCCATGGCCGCTCTGGATGGCCCAGGTCGCGGGCAAAACGCCAATGCTCGGCTGGGTCGTCACGCTCAACCTTTTCGCGCTGACAGCCGTTTTTTTCCGCGCGCCCGACCTCGCCACCGTCGGCACGTTTTATCTCGGCCTGCTCCAGTTCACATTCACACCGGAAGTCTTCACGCCGTTTGTCGCTGTGCTGATCACCGGCGCGATCGCAGCGCAATTTCTGCCCGCCAGTGCGTTGCGTACAACGGCAGACCGGCTCATCCCGATGCGCCCTGCCGCACTTGGTGTCGTCTTCGGTATCAGCCTGCTGGCCGTTGAGATGATCGGCCCGGACGGGGTCGCACCATTCATTTATTTCCAGTTCTGAGGCGCGCGCATGACCCGGTACGACAGCCTTCGCACCTATGTTGACGAAGCCCGAGCGAC
>JBCBXF010000137.1:0-8795 GCA_039816705.1 Pseudomonadota bacterium
ATCTTCAGCAGTTCGCCACGGTCTGAAAGATCCAGCTCAACAAAGAGCAGCAGAGCTCCGACTGGGCGGCCGAGACGTTGACCGACAACCAGATACGCTATGCAGCTGCTGACGTGCTGCATCTCCATGCACTCCGTGAAGCATTGGACGCGCGTCTCGCACGCGAAGAGCGCACAGACTTTGCCGAGGCATGCTTCGCATTCCTGCCAACCCGGGCACGCCTCGATCTCGCCGGTTGGCCGGACGCCGACATCTTCGCGCATTCGTGAGCGCTGAGCCGCAACCAGCGTCCGGACACCTGTCACCGCGTTCCAATTCTGCCCCTTTTTCCGTGCGACACGCCAAACGTCGTCTAGACAGCACGACAGCGCGAAGGGCATCACTGATCCATGGCCGCGACGGACCCGAACGGTTTGCGCCCTCAAAGCGCTGCACCCCGCACTGCGCGTGCGAGCGACGCTGCACGTCGCGGCCACGGTTTGCCGCTCCCCCGTCTTGAAGATCGCGCCAGAGCATATCGCGCTGCGCGCCGCCATACAGCGCTCGTGCGTATTTTACGGGTCGTGTTTCCCGTTCTCGCGGTCAGCTCGCTCGGTCTCTACGCCGTCAACGCGAAGTTCTCCGTCAACGTTGGGGATGCGACGGCAAGTGTGGAGCGCATCGAGTTGACGGGCGATGCTCTGCGGATGGTGACACCGCGGCTCGAAGGCGTGACACAGGACAACGGTCGCTATGTCGTGGAAGCGAAATCAGGTGTACAGGACGCCGACGCGCCCGACATCATCAACCTCGATGCCGTCGATGCCCGCGTCGCCCGCCCCGGCAATCAATGGGTGCATCTGGTCGCCGACAGCGGTCGCTTCGAGACGAAAGCTGACCGCATGCAGCTGGCCGGAAACATTCGGATTGTCTCAGACAACGGCATGGATGCGCAGCTCAGCACGGCCGACATCGACATCAGGACCAACACCATTGTCTCCGGCGATCCCGTCAACATCCAGATGCCAAATGGGACGATCGACAGCGCCTCGATCGCGATCAACACCGAGACACGCACGGTCAGCTTTGTCGGCGCTGTTCGCGTGACGCTATTCAAGCAACCCCAACCATCTGTCGCAGCGCGGACGGAATAATGAGCACAAAAGCGCGCATAGCCTGGCGGACCGCGCGTCGCGTGGTGGCATCGATCGTCATCGTGGGCGCAGCGTTCTGGCTCGCACCACCATCGCTCGCACAAGGCCTGACCAATGCCTTTGGTGGTTTCGCGGCAAGCCCGGACGCCCCAATCGACATCGCTGCAAAGCGTCTCGACGTTGATGATGCAGCAAAGCGCGCTGTATTCACCGGCGATGTGATCGCGCAGCAGGACACATTTCGCATGACGTCGACGACCCTCGAGATCCGATACGCGCCACGCAAAGGCGGCAAGGCGGCGCAAGCCCGTGACGCAGATGGCGCATTCGGCGGCGGATCAACCGAGATCACGGAACTGATCGCGCGCGGCAATGTCTTCGTGAAGTCCGCCAAGCAAGAGTTGCAGACCGCCGAGGGTGACTGGGCGCGCTTTGACGTAAAGACGCGCGTGATCACGATGGGCGACACCGTGACTCTGAAACAGGGGAAAAATGTCATCCGCGGCACACGCCTCGTGATCAATTTGAACACCGGCAAGAGCTCTGTCCTCTCCGCACCGGCAACGGCCGACGCCACGACCGCCACCCGGCGCAGCAACGGGCGTATCCGCATGGTCATCACACCTGACAAATCTCTCCGCCAGGGGCTCGGAGGAAACCGGAACGCCCCCCGTACGCGGCGGCGCGCACCCAACACGACAAGCGCCAGCCAACCGGTGCGGACCGGGCGCGGAGAATAATTCATGCGCAATGGGAACCCTCAGCACCCCGGTGCAAATTTTCCTCACTCAGAGGACGACGTCTACGACCTCGGCGCACCCGCAAGCTATGCTGAGACCCACCCGCACCCGGCGACGCAGCCCCCCCCCTACGTCACGCGACAGGCACCAACGTTCGAGGTATCGGATACCGCATACGAACAGACCCCGGAGCCGAGTGGAGACGGCGTTGGCTGGCTTGCCATTCGTAATATTCACAAGGCCTTCAAACGTCGCAAGGTCGTGAAAGGTGTCTCACTCGCTCTGCGAACAGGTGAGGCCGTTGGTCTGCTCGGGCCGAACGGGGCAGGCAAAACGACTGTCTTCTACATGATCACCGGGCTGATCCCCGCTGACAAAGGGCAGATTTCCATCGACGGACAGGATGTAACTCGTCTGCCGATGTACCGGCGCGCCCGCCTCGGCATAGGCTACTTGCCGCAGGAAGCCTCGATCTTTCGCGGGCTCTCAGTCGAGCAGAACATCATGGCCGTGCTGGAACTGACCGAGAAAAACCGCACCGCGCGGCGCGATCAACTGGATGCGCTGCTGCGCGAGTTCCGCATCGACCACCTGCGCAAGTCACCTTCGATCGCCCTGTCAGGCGGTGAGCGTCGGCGTTGCGAAATTGCCCGCGCGCTCGCCTCTCGCCCGTCTTACATGCTGCTTGATGAGCCGTTCGCCGGCATCGACCCCCTCGCCATCGGTGACATTCAAGCACTCGTCGCACAGCTCAAAGAACGCGGTATTGGTGTTTTGATCACTGATCACAACTGGCGTGAGACGCTCGACCTGACAGATCGCGCGTACATCATCTACGATGGTCAGGTGCTGACGCATGGTAACCCGACGGAAATCATAAACAACAAAGACGTCCAGCGCGTGTATCTCGGGGATCAAACTGGCACTACGGGTTAAAGGCTCCGCAAGTCAGTTACGGTACTGACGAACACAACGGGGAGTCGGGTCGAGGTCGAGTCGTATGGCGTTTGGTATGAAATTGGAGATGCGTCAAAGCCAGTCGCTGGTTATGACGCCGCAACTGCAGCAAGCCATCAAGCTGTTGCAGCTCTCCAACATCGAACTGAACGCGTTTGTCGAGGAAGAGCTCGAGCGCAACCCGATCCTCGAACGCCGGGAGGACAAAGAGAGCCCACACGATGCGGCCTCAGGCGATCCGGAAAAGTTGGGCAGCTCAGAGGTAGATACCAGCGAAACCGCGGATACGTGGCTCGAAGGCGGCCAGGGCGCAGGCGATCCAGCCGGCGATCTCGATACCGACTATACCAACGTGGACCCGGACGCGACCACGGCTGACCGAGTGCATGAAGCCGCAGACGGGCCTCGCGATGACTGGACCTCAGCGACGACCGGTTCACAAGCCACGGGCGAAGGGTACAACCTCGAGGCGTTCGTCACGGAAGAAAAATCACTTCACGATCACCTGAGCGAGCAGATGACATTCGCCGGGTTCGATCAAACGGATCATTTGATCGCGGTGCACCTGATCGATGCCGTCGACGAAGCTGGTTACATGCGCGCCGACACGATCGAGCTGGGCACCAAACTCGGCGTCCCGCACGAGCGCATCCTTAACGTGCTGAAGGTCTGCCAGGGTTTTGAGCCGATCGGCGTGTTCGCACGCGATCTTGGCGAGTGTCTCGCGCTCCAACTGCGCGACCAGAACCGCTTCGATCCAATGATCGAGTCCCTTCTCGACAATCTCGATCTGCTGGCGACGCACAATCTCCCGGCCCTACGCCAGGCCTGCGGTGCGCAAAAATCCGAGCTTGCCGAGATGATCCTCGAGATCCGCGAGCTTGACCCAAAGCCCGGCCTGCAGTTCGGCTCGGTCGCACTCCAACCGGTCGTCCCGGATGTCATCGTGCGCCATCGCCTCGACGGGTCGTGGCAGGTTGAACTCAATGCCGAAACGTTGCCGCGCGTGCTTGTCAACCAGACGTATTTCTCGGTCGTCTCGAAGACAGCGACGTCGGACCACGACAAGGAATACCTGACCGGCTGCCTGCAGACCGCAAATTGGCTGGCGAAGAGTCTTGATCAGCGCGCCCGCACGATCATGAAAGTTTCAGAGGAAATCATCCGCCAGCAAGATGCCTTCCTGACTTACGGCATCGAGTATCTCCGTCCTCTCAACCTCAAGACGGTCGCCGATGCGATCTCAATGCATGAATCGACCGTCAGCCGCGTGACGTCGAACAAGTATATGGAGACCCCGCGCGGCATCTTCGAACTCAAATACTTCTTCACCTCATCAATCCCGTCCGCCGGCAGTGGCGAAGCCCACTCGTCAGAAGCCGTACGTCACCGCATCCGCACGCTGATTGAAAATGAGACAGTCAAGACTGTGCTGTCCGATGACAAGATCGTCGATCTGCTCAAGCAGGACGGCATCGACATTGCCCGGAGAACCGTCGCCAAATACCGCGAAGCCATGGCCATCCCGTCGTCCGTGCAGCGTCGCCGGGAAAAGAAGATGTCGTCAGCGATGGCTGAGCTGGCGATCTGACCACAGGCGGCATTGTAGGCAAAGGCAGACGCAGGGAACGCGCGATCCGCTTCGCGTTGACGTAAACGTCAAGGATAAGCTGTTAGTTCGCACGTTTGACACACTTTTTGTGATCCGCTAGGCCACCGCAGTGGTCGCCGCGTTTGGCGAGCAACGGTGTTCCGTGCCACAATTTCCACACGTCAGCTGCCTTCAGTTTCTAAGTGCTGCAGCACATCAGGTGTTGTGCAGCTGATGACTGCTATTCTTTGGACGGTGCGTGAATGAACATTCGAATTACTGCGAAGAACCTCGATATCGGTGAGTCACTCCGAGCTTACGTGGACGACCGGGTTCAAGAGTTGTCGGAGAAATACATGGGTGCACCGCTGTCTGGCAGCGTCACCGTCGAGAAGATTCGCAATATGTTTGTGACAGGCTGCAACATTCAGCTACGGACCGGCCTGATGCTTCAGGCCAGCGGGCAGGCCGCAGAAGCCTACGCCAGCGCCGAAGCCGCATTCGAACGGCTCGAGAAGCGCATCCGCCGCTACAAGCGTCGTCTGAAGGATCATCACGGCCCTGGCGGCGATGCACTGGAACCGAACGCAGTTGATTACGTCGTCCAGAACGAAGATGAAGATGACACCGGGGCAGGCGCTGAGGACAGCGCCCCGCTGATCATCGCAGAGAGCCAACAAACTGTCCGCGAAATCTCGGTCAGTGAGGCCGTCATGCAGCTCAATCTCACCGATGCCCCGATCGTCGTGTTCCGCAATGCCGGTCATGGGCGTTTGAACGTCGTCTACCGCCGTGAAGATGGCCACGTCGGATGGTTCGATCCGTCCGACGGAACAAACCCGTCATAGCTCACGGATCAAGATACTCTGAGCACGAAACCGGTTGTCTGCCCCAGGTCACTGCAGAACGTCGCAGCCAAAGCGCCTTACGCGGACATAATGGAGAAGAGATATGGATCTTGGTGATCTGATTTCGCAGGATGCAATTCAGGTGTCCATCAAGGCGAACAGCAAGAAGCAGGTGCTGCAGGAACTCGCGCTGCATGCCGCACAAGCAACGCAGAGCGACCAGCGGCAGATCTTCGATACGCTGCTTCAGCGGGAGCGCTTAGGATCGACCGGCGTCGGCCGCGGCGTTGCAATCCCGCATGGCAAGCTCGCCGCGCTCGACAAAATTTTCTGCATGTTCGCAAGATTGGATCAGCCAATCGACTTCGACACAGTTGATGAAGAGCCGGTCGACCTTCTGTTTGTCCTGCTCGCACCCGAAGGGGCCGGCGCCGATCATTTGAAAGCGCTCGCGCGCATCTCACGCCTGTTGAGAGAACCCGGCGCAGTCGACAAGTTGCGGCGCACATCAGACAAGCAGGCCATCTATTCGGTGTTGACCGAACCGATGGAGTCGTCAAACGCTGCTTAATCGCAGTTTGATCAGTTCCTGAGGTCGTCACAAATAAAAGGGCGCCGTGAAATCCTTTGTCCGGAATCACGACGCCCGTTTTGCAGTCGTTCCCACGCGGCTGACGCACCAACCTTGTGCCGGGTAAGCGCGCCATCGCGTCAATGCACGCTGGCAACCTCGAGCTCATCTTCACTGGCATGTGCCATCGCCGCTGAGAGGCTGTCCGTCAGAGCAAGGGGCGTCCCGTCGGCCGAGTGTAGCGCATACAAATTGATCCCAGGCGGAATACCCTCAAGGCCGGGGAACAGCTCATCTGCCTCGCCCGGGTTCAGCGTCTTGATGTACGCCACTTCACCATCGCCCATCTGCCCCAGTTCAAACGCACTGATCGCAAAAGGCATGCCCTCGCCGCCAATATCATCCGTCATACCTGCACTCCTTTTCGAGCTTCGGTTTCCAATGCGTCAGCTGTCGCTGCTGCCAATCTCAACGCGTGTGATAACGCGATCCGGAACCGGTCTCACGAAGTCGATCGTCAACAGTCCATTTGCAAGATTAGCGTCCTTCACCTGAATGCCATCCGCCAATACAAAGGTTTTCTGGAACTGTCGCGAGCCTATTCCCTTGTGAAGATATACGCGTTCCGTGTCGTCATTTTGTTTGCCGCGGATCACGATCTGATGGTCTTCCATCGTCACGTCCAAATCCCGACGCGCAAACCCGGCCACTGCCAGCGTCAACCGCAGACAGTCAGCGCCGTCCTCACGCTCCAGTCGCTCGATATTGTAGGGTGGATAGCCATCACCGCCACCTTGCGTGAGTTGATCGATCAAACGTTCGATCTCGTCAAAGCCGAGCAGCAGTGGATTCTTCAGCACGGATAAACGCGCCATCGGGCCAGGTCCTCGTTCAAGCGACACTGTCGAGACGGTCCCCAAGTGGGCAACCGCTTTCTTTCACGCTTGATATAGGCGCGCAGTGACGACCTTACAATGAACGAGGTCGCCGACCCTTCTCGTCGAGCAAAGCCAGTACGTTACGCTGCGACGGCGACTGGCGAAGGTAATGCTGCGTCACTCTCCTGAGAGTGTACCGTCGCGGAAGCGCGGACAGCACAGGGTTTCCGTGCCGAAAGAATTGCCTTGTCACACAAGCGAAGCGCATGGAGAGCGTCCGCTGACAGCATATCCGGCGAGCCTGCCACCGCGCCGATCGTGTCGAACCACAGCGCGTGCGTGAGTGCTTCAGTATCGATCGCGTCCACCGCACAGTGCCACACGATGACCGCATGTTCGCTAAGGTGATTGAGACGCAGCGCGCTGAGCGTACCGACCTCGCCTTCAGGCCCATTCGCAAACACGACATCAGCGCGAGCCAATGTATGCGCGAGTGAAGGCGACACCAGATCGCTCTCCTCGACACGGATAACCAACATCCCGAATGTATCGCGCACGTAGCGAGCAAGACCGGTCTCAAGCGCTTCGTCCGCTCCGCAAAGCATCACAAGTGTCCGCCCGCGCACAGCTGACCCCTCACCCCATGCCGCATTGATGCCGCTCCGGATCAGTTGAGCAACATGACCAATCTCCGCATCCCTCGCGCGCGGTGCGCCGGACATAACCGGTGTAAAATCCATGCGTTGCGATGACGTGAACGATGCGTCTGTCTGGGAAGGTGTCATGTTCGTTCTCCTCAATTATGCCGCTTGCGCCAGAACATCGGCAACCGTCTCACCAATGGCAGCAGGCGTCGGGGCAATGGTGGTCCCGACCTCTCGTAGGATTTCGACTTTCTCCGTCGCGCTCTCACCGAAAGCAGAGATGATCGCGCCGGCATGTCCCATGCGCTTGCCCTTTGGCGCGCTTAGGCCCGCGACATAGGCCACGACAGGCTTGCGCATATGGTCGCGAATAAACTCCGCCGCCGCTGCTTCCTGCGGCCCGCCAATCTCACCAATCATCACCACCGCATCGGTCTCGGGATCGGCTTCAAAGAGCTCGAGCACATCGCGGAACGAACTGCCATTGATCGGATCTCCACCTATTCCGACACTGGTCGAAACGCCTATTCCGCGCTCTTTCATCTGGGCCGCAGCCTCATAACCAAGTGTCCCAGACCGCCCAACGATGCCAATGTTTCCAGGGAGATAAATGTGGTCCGGCATAATCCCCATGAGCGCCTTGCCCGGCGAAATCACGCCCGCACAGTTCGGCCCGATCAGTCGCATCCGCCGCTCGGAGCGATAGCGCCGCATGTAGCGTTTCACGCCCATCATGTCCTGCGCAGGGATACCGTCAGTAATCGAAACACAGAGCGCAATGCCCGCGTCCGCAGCCTCCATGATCGAGTCCGCCGCAAACGGAGGCGGAACCATCACGAGGGTCGCCGTGGCGCCGGTCGCCTCGACCGCGTCTTTCATCGTATCGAAGACCGGCACGCCTTCCGCAGTATCGCCACCACGTCCAGGCACAACACCGCCGACAACGTTGGTGCCATACGCCATCATTTCGCGCGTATGAAAGCCCCCGATCCGCCCGGTAATACCCTGAACCAGAACCTTGGTGCTGCGATCGATCAGAATGCTCATCAGTTTGGCTCCCTCACTAGGCCGCAGCAACTTTGACGGAGCGTGACAGATCTTTCTGCCACGCATCGACCGCCCGCTCGGCCGCCTCAGCGAGCGTTGCCGCCCGGATGATCGGCAACCCGCTCTGCGCAAGAATTTTCCGCCCTTCTTCCACATTGGTCCCGGCCAGCCGAACAATCACGGGGACGTCGACCTCAACGCTCTCGAGCGCCTTGACGACACCTTCCGCAACCCAGTCGCATCGGTTGATGCCTGCAAAAATATTGACGAGGATCGCCTGCACATTTTCATCTGAGCGGACGAGCCGGAAAGCTTTCGCAACCCGCTCCGGTGATGCGCCTCCCCCAATATCGAGGAAGTTCGCAGGTTCCCACCGGCAAGCTTAA
>JBCBXF010000138.1:0-8771 GCA_039816705.1 Pseudomonadota bacterium
TTCGTAGATATCGCGGTAACCCTGACGGATCAGGATCTTGCCATTTGTTTCGGTGGGTTTTTCTCCACTAGCCGCATAAAGCGCCGTCATCAATTCCGCATCGACACGCGCGACGCGTTCGCTGATATCAGGCATCCCGCTTTCAAGCCGGAAGTCGACGATTGCGGCGCGTGTACCAGGACCGAGAGCACCGTCGACAGGTCCGACCGGATATCCGAGATCGGCCAGCATCTGCTGCGCACGTTTGACGTCATCGCCAGCTTTGTGACGCGTGATCAAAATGCGCAGCGGCTCTTCCGCACCGACTGGCGTAAGAAATCCGTCCGCCTGAGCGGTGTCCATGTCGATGAGCGACAGGCCGACTTCGTGGTAGAGCCTGCGGGTTAACGCAGGTGATATCCTCCCGGTCGGCTTCATGCCGACACGTCGCTGAAACGTCCGGATCGCACGTCGGGTGATCGGACCGAGATCGCCGTCGGGCCGCCGCACGTCACCATTCAATATCCCGAGAAGTCGCTGCGTGAGAATGATGTGCGCGCGGGGCCGCGCACCGAAATTCGGGTGGTGCGCCGTCTTCAGAAGATCAGCAAACCTGTCCGCCATTTGCGTGCGCAGGCGCATCATGTCTCGTCCGCGCAGCGCGTCCGATGGAACGCCGTCAAGCGTCATGGCCTGCACCGATGCCGCGTGGTTGACCACCGGGCGCGGGCGCGGCTGGAACAGCGTCTCATGCGCAATGACCTTGGGTCGCTGCCGTCCGGCGTTCACGACGACGTGGGCATGCGATGTCGTCATGGAGAACAATTTGCGCGCAAAACTGTATGGCATGCGAACACAGCCGTGCGATGCCGGATATCGCGGCACCGCGCCCGCGTGCAGTGCGATCCCGGACCACGTAAGCCGCTGCATGTAGGGCATCGGCGCGTTGTTGTAGATGTTGGAGAAATGCCGTCGGTTCTTCTGGATGATGCTGAAGATACCACGCGGCGTCCGGTGCCCTGCCTTACCGCTCGAGATCCGGCTGGAGGCGACACGGATCGTGCCGTCGTAAACATCCATGCGCTGATCAGGCAGCGATACCACCACCTTGAGCTGTCCGCGCATCTTGGTCCGTTTGAACGACGGATTGCGACGCGGCACGCGCGGGGACGCGTCGCTATCGGCAATGGACGCCAGCTGCAAACGCCCCTCAGCAATTGCCGGTGTCGGGCTCAGCAAACCGCTCACAAAAAATGCACTGCCCGTCAGCGCAACCAAGCCCACCGATGAAGAGCGACCGACGGACAGGATCGAACGTGAAGCGAAAGGTGTGAACATGAGACGATATCCGGGGGCGGGGAAGTGGTGTGGAGACGATGTCCTCTTACCATCGATATGGCAAACGGGAGACTAATACGATGCACAGCTTTGCGAGAAAGCGCGCCTAAACAACTGATACGCATAGACAAATGACATGGCGGCGCAGGCATTGAAAGCGGCCTTGTTGATGCTGCAACACGTTGGTTGTCGCATGATGCCGCGCAGCAACGCCGCGAAGTGGTCAGTGTCGTACGCCGTGCAATGGAGACGCTAGAGCCTAAGCGCCGCGACCGCGGCTCCCAAGACGGACGACGCGCCGGTAACGTCGCGCTTTGCGTCCGGCTCCAACGTGTGCCACACGCACGTCAGGATGCCTGCGCATCCATGACCGTTTCATCACGCGCTTGCCGGGAGCCGCACCACATGCGTGTCAGCGACGCTGTTCTTTTCCCCATGCACCGCGAGGGCTGGAAGTTCGTCCCGATCTTCGCGGGCGTCACGCTGCTCGCCTGGTGGATCTGGGTGCCGCTCGGTCTGATCGGGCTCGTGCTGACCATCTGGTGCTACTATTTCTTCCGCGATCCGGTGCGCAGCGTCCCACAGGAAGAGGGCATCATCGTCTCTCCGGCAGACGGGGTGATCTCGTTGCTCCAACCGGCCGCGCCTCCGCCCGAGCTTGGCCTCGGCGACACACCGCGCACGCGGATCAGCGTCTTCATGAACGTCTTCAATTGCCATGTGAACCGCGCGCCGCACGCCGGTGCCGTGGCGAAGGTCGCCTATCACGCAGGGCAGTTCCTCAACGCCTCGCTGGATAAGGCGAGTGAAAAGAACGAGCGCAACAGCATCGTCATCCAGTTGTCGGACGGACGCGATCTGCCGGTCGTGCAGATCGCCGGCCTCGTTGCCCGCCGCATCCTCTGCGAGACCCAGGAAGGCGATCATCTCTCAACCGGAGAGCGTTACGGATTGATCCGGTTCGGAAGTCGCCTCGACATTTATCTCCCTGAGGGCGTGGAGCCGCGGGTCGCTGTTGGCCAGACGATGGTCGCCGGCGAGACGGTCCTTGCGCACCTTGACGGACCGCAGACCCGACGCACCGCCCGAGAAATCTGACGCGAGACCATCGCGCAGTGCATCCGAAATTGACCGAAGACCAACGCAGAGCAAAGTGAGACCCCCGATGTTCAAAGCCTTCATCGTCGACAAGGGCGAAGACAAGACCGTAAGCCAGACCATCGAGGAGATCGGCGAAGATCGCCTGCCCGAAGGCGATGTGACCGTCGCGGTTGAATACTCGACCGTGAACTACAAGGACGGCCTCTGCATCAACGCGACTGGCGGTCTCGTGCGCAACTTTCCGCACGTGCCGGGGATCGATTTCGCCGGCACCGTCGAGGCGTCGGAGGATGATCGCTACAAGCCGGGAGATAAAGTCGTCCTGACCGGCTGGCGCGTAGGGGAGGTGCACTGGGGAGGCTATGCGCAGAAAGCCCGCGTCAAGGCCGATTGGCTGGTCAAGCTTCCCGAAGGCCTGACAACCCGCCAGGCGATGGCCGTGGGCACGGCAGGCTTCACTTCAATGCTCGCCGTGATGGCGCTTGAGGATCACGGCCTCGTAATCGGCAACGGCCCTGTGCTCGTCACCGGCGCCGCCGGTGGCGTCGGTTCCGTCGCCACAGCGATCCTCTCCAACCTCGGCCATGAGGTCGCCGCCGTCACCGGCCGTCCGGAGCAAGAGGATTATCTCAAAAGCCTCGGCGCCACGCAGATCGTCGCCCGCGGTGACATCGACACCCCGTCCGGCAAACCGCTCGAAAAGGAAGAGTGGGCCGGCTGCGTCGACGCCGTCGGCGGCGCAATGCTTGCCAACGTGCTCACCCAGATGAAGTACGGCGCTTCCGTTTCCGCCGTCGGCCTTGCCGGTGGACCAAAACTGGAGGGCGCGACGGTCATCCCGTTCCTTCTGCGCGGCGTAAACCTGCTCGGCATCGACAGCGTGATGCAGCCGTTCGAGAACCGTGAGCGCGCCTGGGCCCGCATCGTCAAGGATCTCCCCATGGACAAACTCGAAGCCATGGTCGAACCCGCCACTCTCGACGACCTCCCCAAACTCGGGAAGGCCATCCTGAAAGGCCAGGTCAAAGGCCGCGTGGTTGTGGACGTCAACGCGTAGCGCAGAGCGCTACGCGGCCGGAGCATCGGTCTTGCTCCGGCGGCTTGCCCTCAGATTGTCATCCTCGGGCTTGACCCGAGGATCCATGTCGCATGGCCCCCGAATGCAAGATGTATCCGAAGCTTGGTGGCGTGGGACAATAGTGTTGGGGGAGGGGCCTGCGTTTTTCTCTCTCTCTCTCTCTCTCTCTCTGTTCACGGGGAGAAGGTTGGGCTGAGGGGTCGCGTGCCTCTCCGCAGCGTGCCGGCTGTACGAACAACGGACACCGCCTCTCATCCGCCCATTGGGCACCTTCTCCCCGCAGGCAGAGAGAAGGCTTGGCGGCGCAAACGGGATTACGCACCCCCTGAGTGTCTGCTGTCTGCGGAACGTTGATCGTTTTGTGCTCCTCGACAGCGTGACTGTCGATGGGGCACTTCCAGACATTCCGCTGCGACTGCAGCAGCGCCAAACCCGGATCGTCAATGCGAGGTTTTCGTCCCATCTTCGCGTGCGTCTAAACTTGCTTGACGCGTTGCGTGAGCCGGCTCCAAAACTGGATAACGAAACTCTCCAAAAGGAAGGTGGGGTTTTGTCGACGCTTCAACCGAACATTCTCTTCATTCAGGTCGACCAATTGACGGTCGACGTTCTGTCCGCCTATGGCAACGCGGTATGTAAAACGCCTCACATTGATGCCTTAGCTAAGACCGGTACAGTCTTTCGAAACGCTTACTGTAATTTCCCACTTTGTGCCCCGTCTCGGTTTTCGATGGCAGCGGGACTTCTGGCCTCCAAGATTGGAGCCTACGACAACGCCGCGGAGTTTCCAGCCTCTGTTCCCACCTACGCCCACTACTTGCGTGCTCTCGGCTACAGAACGTGCCTTTCTGGAAAAATGCACTTCGTTGGACCGGATCAACTGCACGGATTTGAAAAGCGAACAACAACCGATATTTACCCCGGAGACTTTGAATGGACTGCGGACTGGAGTGCGGAAAACTATCATGGTGCCACGGACATCCGAATGTTAACCGAATCCGGTGTTTGCGCGCGGAGCGTACAAATCGACTACGATGAAGACGTGACGCACAAGGCTATTCAGGAGATTTACGATTGCGCACGGCAAAAAGAGCAACGACCGTTTTTTCTTCAAGTGTCTTATACACATCCGCATGATCCATACTTGTGTCAGCCAGAGCATTGGCATCGCTACACCGACGATGACATTCCCGCACCGCGCATTGGGATGCTCAGTCACAATGAATATGACCCTCACAGCCTCCGCATTCTGAAACAGCATGGACTTGCCGACGTCGACATCCACGAGGATGTTATCAAACGTGCGCGTCGCGCATATTGCGCAAGTGTGAGCTATATCGACGATAATGTCGGAAAACTACTCAAGGCACTCGATCAAAGTGGGCAGGCAGACAAAACGATAATTGTGTTTTGTTCAGATCACGGTGAGATGTTGGGCGAGCGTGGTCTTTGGTTGAAGAAGACGTTTTATGAATCGGCTTTGCGCGTGCCACTGATTATCAACGCACCAGGGCATTTCCCCGTTGGACAGTGCGAGACCATGTGCTCCCTGGTCGATCTCCTCCCCACGTTCGCATCATTTGCCGCACAAGGCGATTGGAATGACGCGGTTGATGATCTTGATGGTTCTGATTTGACAGCGATCGCAAACGAAGAGAACCCTTTGCGGGCTGTCTACGCCGAATTGCTATGCGAAGGCATTCCTGCGCCGATCTTTATGATCCGGCGCGGGAAATACAAGTTCATCACAAGTTCGCAAGATCCTGACATGCTGTTCGATCTGGAAGCAGACCCGGACGAATTGCAGAATCTCGCAACGCGAAGCGAATACGCGGATGTCGTTGCTGGATTTTCTGACGAAGCAGCAACCAAGTGGGATTTGCGCTCGCTGTCCGAAGACATCGTCAGAAGCCAGCAACGACGGTTGCTGATCCACAAAGCCCATTCACAAGGGCAGGCACCGGATTGGGACTTCGATGCGGGCGATGGCGGCTCTGACCGGTGGTTCCGCGGTGAAGGAAACTACAATGAGTGGGCATTTGAATATCTACGAACCGCAAATTAAATGACGCGGAGGGCATATGTGTTTGGGCAGTTCTTGCCCGCATGGTGCCGGTTCCCCGCCTCGTTGAGAACAGTTCACTTTGTTTGTCTGTTTCAGGTCAAAGGCGGCTGTCCACGTCCCGAGCACAGCCTGTCCGCTGGTGGATGTAAAACAGAACTCGTGGGTTGAAACGCTTGTCGGGTCAGTGACCCGATGGAACATTTCTGACATGGAAGGCTGGTGTTTTCGCTGTATGACCTGCTCAGCCTGTCGCCCCGCTCCCGGTGTTTCTACCGACACACCTGCTGCTGAAACGACCGAGCATGTGCCGCATCCCCGCCGCGTTTCGCTCCGCAAAACGCGCTACGCCACGTAGTGGTCAATCTCACCAAGTTGCCGCGCGACCGCAAACAGCTTGCGCCACTGGTTTTCCGTCGGCGCGACATCGGCACCGTCTGCCATCAGGTCATTGAGGAACTCTTCGTCTTCCTCAGACGCATCATGCCGCAGACGCCATAGTCTCTCGACCAACACCGCCGCGCGATAGCCGGCCTTTTCCTTCCGTCGCGACGCCTTACCCGTGAGCTGGTGGAGCACCTCGCGATCATCCATCGGCAGAAGGCCGGGCCCCTCGAAGCGCGCCATGCGGTCGAGAAACCGCGCCTGCCACGGCGTCGTCCGTTCGCCAAGCAGCGCCTTCACGATCCGCGCCCGTTCCCGGACCGCCGAAGGATCCGCCGCAATCCGCGCCATGTCGCGATAGTTCACGCGTAATCCCTCGTCATCATGCGTGTTGAAAACCTGTTGGCAGTCCGTAGATAGAGCGGTGATTCATGGCCGCGCGACAACCGTGAACGGCCATGGCGATGCCCGCGCCCACAGCCCGCTTGCCCTCACTCTTGGGAACAGTGGAAAAGACGACGCCTGATGACCACACTGCCCCTCGATCATCTTGCCGCGCTGGCCGTCTTCGCGTTCGTCGCGTCGTTCACGCCCGGGCCAAACACACTGATGCTGTTGGCGTCCGGCGTGAACTATGGGTTCCGCGCCACGATCCCGCATATGGTCGGCATCACGCTCGGCTTCCCGGCGATGCTGACCGCGATCGGCTTCGGTCTTGGCGCGGTGTTCGACGTGTTCCCCGCCGCCAACCAGGTTCTCAAGATCGCCGGCGCTCTATATCTGCTCTGGCTCGCCTGGCGCATCGCAACCGCAGCGCCTCCCGCCGAACATGACGATGCAGCCAAACGAGGAGACGGTGCCGCGCGCCCGCTGACGGCGTTCGAGGCGGCCGCGTTCCAATGGGTCAATCCTAAAGCCTGGGCGATGGGCGTCAGCGCGCTCGCAACCTACTCGATCGCCACCGCACCGACCGTGAGCATCGCGGCAGTCGTCGCCGCCTTCGCCGTGATGTCGGTCGGCGCGGTCGTTACGTGGGCCGGTTTCGGTGTTGCCGTCCGTCGCCTGCTCGCTGCCCCACGTCGGCGCCGCATCTTCAATGTCACAATGGCGCTGCTGCTTGTCGGCACCCTCGTTCCGGTTCTTGGTGGATAGTCCACGAGAGGTGCGCAGACTGATCCCCCTCTCCCCGCTCGCGGGGAGAGGGCTGGGGTGAGGGGCAGCGTAAATCTCACCAGCACGCGGAACGCACAAAAAGGGGACACTGCCCACACCGAACAAGCGTCTGCCCCACGCATTCCGCTGCGCGGAATGCGGCCGGAGCGTCTCATGTGCTCCGCCGGTCGCAGCGGCAGGTGTTTCGCCAGAAACATCGAGAGCCTTCACCGCCCGAACCGCGCCCTCCCTTCACCACCCCACCAAAACCGTTGCCGCCGCCCGCCCGGCCCGCTAAACCCGCGCGATATCAATCCCGCACATCTGCGCCGCCGTCCGAGCCAGACTCTGAGAAGGAACTCACCATGCGCGTCTACTATGATCGTGATGCCGACCTGAATCTCATCAAATCGAAGAAGGTCGTCGTGGTGGGCTACGGCAGCCAGGGCCACGCCCACGCGCTGAACCTCAAGGACAGCGGCGCGAAAGACGTCGCGATCGCGCTGCGCGAAGGCTCGTCGTCCGCGAAGAAAGCCGAAGCCGAAGGCTTCAAGGTCATGTCCGTCGCCGACGCCGCGAAGTGGGGCGACCTCTTGATGATGTGCACGCCGGACGAACTGCAGGCCGACATCTATTACGAGCACATCCACGACAACCTGAAGGACGGCGCGGCCATCGCCTTCGCCCACGGGCTCAACGTTCACTACAACCTGATCGAGCCGAAGAGCACGACCGACGTCATAATGATCGCGCCGAAAGGCCCGGGCCACACCGTGCGCGGTGAATACCAGAAAGGCGGCGGCGTGCCCTGCCTGATCGCGATCCACCAGGACGCCTCCGGCAACGCCCACGACCTCGCGCTCTCCTATGCCTGCGGCGTCGGCGGCGGCCGCTCCGGCGTCATCGAGACAACCTTCAAGGAAGAGTGCGAAACCGACCTCTTCGGCGAGCAGGTCGTCTTGTGCGGCGGCCTCGTCGAGCTGATCCGCGGCGGCTTCGAGACCTTGGTCGAAGCGGGCTACGCGCCGGAGATGGCCTACTTCGAGTGCCTCCACGAAGTGAAACTGATCGTGGATCTGATCTACGAGGGCGGCATCGCGAACATGAATTACTCGATCTCGAACACCGCCGAATTCGGCGAATACCACGCTGGCCCACAAATCATCACCGACGAGACGCGCCAGACAATGCGCAAGGTGCTGAAGGACATTCAGACCGGCGCATTTACCTCCGAATGGATCCGCGAATGCCGCGCCGGCCAACCGAAATTCAAAGCCACCCGCCGCATGAACGACGCCCACCAGATCGAAGAAGTCGGAGAAAAACTCCGCGGCATGATGCCCTGGATCAAACAGGGCGCGCTGGTGGACAAGGAGAAGAATTAGGCCTCACGATAAGTCTCAGCGATACGACGGAAGCGGGCCCTGCGGGGCCCGTTTTTTCTTTTGGTGACGCTAACGTTTGTGTCGACGTCTTCGGGTCAAAGTAACCGCAAGAATTGCAAGCGGTACGATGATGATCGAATTACCAACTAAGAAACCGACCGCAAATCCAAGCCAGTCAGCGAGATGTTCCGCGAAAGTTTCAGCAGGTACCATACGATCGATCCTGCTTCTGCGATTGCGACGTTCCAACTAGTGAAACGCATAGTCGATGTGATGGGCGTACCGCGTTTCA
>JBCBXF010000139.1:0-8760 GCA_039816705.1 Pseudomonadota bacterium
AAAACGTGCATGAAAGCCCGCAGTTGATGTTGATCCCGCTTTACGTGCTCGCCGTCGGTGCGCTGCTCGCGGGCGTTGTCTTCGCCGGCTATTTCCTCTCCGACAGCGATGCCGCGTTCTGGAAGGGAGCTATTTTCTCCGCCAACGGAGACAAGGTGCTCCACGACATGCACAAGGGCCCCGAGTGGGTGCTCTGGATGCCGACGTTGATGATGGCGGGTGGCTTTGCGCTGGCATACGTCTTCTACATCGCGGCGCCGTGGCTGCCAGGCGTGACGGCAAAAGCATTCCGCCCCGTCTACCTGTTCTTCCTGAACAAGTGGTACTTCGACGAGCTATATGACTTCATCTTCGTACGCCCCGCGAAGTGGCTCGGTCGCTTCTTCTGGAAGACCGGCGACGGCGCAATCATTGACGGCCTCGGCCCGAATGGCGTGGCGAGCCGCGTGATGGACGCGAGCGGCCGCATCGTGAAAATTCAGACCGGTTACGTCTACCACTACGCGTTTGCCATGATGATTGGCGTCGCGCTTCTCGTCACCTGGTTCATGTTCACCGCCGGGGGCGTGTCATGATCGAAGGCGGCATTCTCCTTTCAGCGGTCACGTTCCTGCCGCTGCTCGGCGCGCTGTTCATCTTCACGATGGTGCAGGGCGATGACGAAGCGGCGCAGCGCAACGCCCGCTGGGTTGCGCTCTACACGACCCTTGGCACATTCGCGCTCGCTCTGTTCCTGTGGTGGAATTTCGATCCCTCGACAGCGGACTTCCAGTTCGTCGAAGACCGTGCCTGGTTGGGTGACAATATCCGGTACAAGATGGGCGTTGACGGCATCTCGGTGTTGTTCGTCGTCCTCACGGCATTCCTCATGCCGATCTGCGTGCTTGCGAGCTGGGAGAGTATTTCTTCGCGTGTGAAGGAATACATGATCGCATTTCTTGTGCTCGAGACGCTGATGATCGGCGTGTTTTGCGCGCTCGACCTGATCCTGTTTTATCTCTTCTTCGAGGCTGGCCTCATTCCCATGTTCCTGATCATCGGGGTATGGGGCGGCAAGCGACGGGTTTACGCCAGCTTCAAGTTCTTTCTCTATACGCTTCTCGGCTCCGTTTTCATGCTCATTGCTGTGCTGGCAATGTACTGGCACGCTGGCACGACTGACATCCCGACCTTGATGGTAGCGAAGTTCCCGTTCGCGCCGTTCAATGTGCTGGGTATCGAAATTCCGGGCGGGATGCAGACGCTTCTATGGCTCGGTTTTTTTGCGTCGTTCGCGGTCAAGATGCCGATGTGGCCGGTGCACACCTGGCTTCCGGACGCCCATGTCGAAGCGCCGACCGCAGGCTCCGTCATCCTTGCAGGCATCCTGCTGAAGATGGGCGGTTACGGGTTTCTGCGCTTTTCTCTCCCCATGTTTCCGGTTGCGTCGGACATGCTGGCACCGCTCGTCTTCGCGATGAGCGTGATCGCGATTATCTACACGTCGCTCGTTGCACTGGCGCAGGAGGACATGAAGAAACTGATCGCATACTCCTCCGTTGCGCACATGGGTTTCGTGACGATGGGGATTTTCACTGCGTCGGTTCAGGGCATCCAGGGTGGCATTTTCCAAATGCTCAGCCACGGCATTGTCTCCGCCGCGCTCTTCCTGTGTGTTGGCGTCATCTATGATCGCATGCACACCCGCGAGATCGCAGCCTACGGCGGTCTGGTAGATCGCATGCCGCTCTATGCCTTTTGCTTCCTCGTCTTCACGATGGCGAATGTCGGGCTCCCCGGCACGAGCGGATTTGTCGGAGAATTCCTGACGCTGCTCGCCGCTTTCGGCGCCAACACCTGGGTCGCAGTCCTTGCCACGACTGGCGTGATCCTCTCAGCCTGCTACGCGCTCTACCTCTATCGCGCCGTCGTGTTCGGCAAGATGAACAACTCCGCGCTGTCAGGCATCCTCGATATGAACAAGCGCGAGATGTCGTACATCCTACCGCTTGTGATCCTGACCATCCTGTTCGGGGTCTATCCCGCTCCGCTAATCGAGGTGCACGATGTCTCGGTGCAGAAGCTGATCACCACGTATCAGCAGGCGCTCAACGAAGCCGGGCGCCTGAAAGATTTGGCGGGGCTCGCGCAGTGATCGGAACCGATTTTTCACCTTCCTGCCTCATGCAATCGCGCCGGAGCCTCGTGCCATGGATGCTGTAATCTCCGCCCTGGCAGCGTATGCGCCGATCTTCCCCGAAATCCTTTTGGCGATTGGCGCAACGGACCTGCTGCTCTACGCCGCCTTTGGCAAACGCAATACCGGCGAGCGCGCGCTCTGGATTGCAATTGGCTTCATGGTCGCTGCTGGCGCGTTGATCCTCACACAGGGCCTCGCCGCCGAGCAGATGTTCAACGGCAGCTTTGTCACCGATCAATTCGCGCGCTTCTTGAAGCTGCTGACGCTCTTCGGTGTCATCGTCACGCTCTACATGGCGCGCGGCGTGCTGCGTGCGCGAGGGTTGCTCACAGCTGAGTTCTCCGTCCTCGTGCTTTTTGCCACGCTCGGCATGATGGTGATGATCTCGGCTGGCGATCTAATTTCGCTCTATCTTGGCCTCGAGATGCAAAGTCTGGCGCTTTACGTGATCGCTGCTCTGCGCCGAGATTCACTGCGCTCGAGTGAAGCCGGCCTGAAATATTTCGTGCTCGGCGCGCTCTCATCCGGGATGCTGCTTTACGGTGCCTCGTTGATCTATGGCTTCACCGGCTCAACAATCTTCGCCGATATCGCCGCGTTCCTCGAAGCTGGCGGCGGCGAACAAAACCTCGGATTGATCTTCGGCCTTGTCTTCGTGCTCGCCGGGCTCGCCTTCAAGATCTCAGCCGTCCCGTTTCATATGTGGACGCCGGATGTTTACGAGGGCGCTCCGACGCCGATCACCGCGTTCTTTGCCGCCGCGCCAAAAATCGCCGCGATGGCGCTGGTCATCCGGGTGACAATTGATGCGCTTTTGCCGGTCACCGCGCAGTGGCAGCAAATTATTGTCTTCGTCTCCATCGCATCGATGCTGTGGGGAGCCTTTGCGGCGCTCGGTCAGACCAATATCAAGCGCCTGATGGCGTATTCCTCCATCGGCCACATGGGCTTCGCGCTCGTCGGGCTTGCCGCCGGAACGGCGGAAGGCACCAAGGCCGTGCTGATCTATCTTGTGATCTACATGGTGATGACGCTCGGCACGTTCGCCTGCATCATGGCGATGCGCCGGGGCGATGTTGCCGTCGAGAACATCGAGGAGCTGTCAGGCCTGTCGCGGACGAATCTGCCGATGGCGTTTTTCCTTGCGATGCTGATGTTCTCGCTCGCCGGCATTCCGCCCCTCGCCGGGTTCTTCGCCAAGCTTTATGTGTTCCGAGCAGCCGTTGAAGCTGGGCTTTGGCCGCTGGTGGTGCTCGGCGTCATCGCGAGTGTGATCGGCGCCGTTTATTATCTCCGCATCATCAAGATCATGTTCTTCGATGAAGCGGCGGAAAGTTTCGATCTCATGGCGCGAGAGTTGAAGATCGTGCTCGGCGGCGCCGGGCTCTTCGTGCTGCTCTACGTTGTCTATCCCGGCCCGCTGGTGACCGCAGCAAGCGCCGCCGCGAAGTCGATCTTCCCGCAGTGACCAATGACGTCGCATCCGTTGATCGGATGACGCTGGAGACGGTCGATTCGACCAACGCACAGGCGTTCCGCCAGGCCGATCAAGGCGTTGCAACGCCGCTCTGGATCGTGTCGCGTGAACAGACCGGCGGGCGTGGTCGTGGTGCACGTGGATGGGTCTCGCCGCCAGGTAACCTCTACGCAAGCCTGCTGCTCGCCCTCGACGCCCCGCTCGCAACCGCACTGCAGCTCCCGTTCGTCGCCGGCCTTGCCGCGCACCGCGCCCTCGCCAGATGTCTCGACGAGCCGAAGCGATCTGACCTCATTCTCAAATGGCCAAACGACATCCTGCTCGGGGGCGCAAAGATCGGTGGCATCCTCGTGGAAAGCCGCCAAGCGCCGACCTCGCGAGGCGGGCTGGACGTGGTCATCGGTTTCGGTTTGAACGTCGCCCATCATCCAGCAGGAGTGAGCTACCCGGCGACGCATCTCGCGCGACATGTTTCAGCCGCGCAAAGCGCTTGTGATGCCGGTCTGGTTGAAAAAGTCTGGCAATTGCTTGCCGCCGAATGGGCGCGCGCCGCGATGATATGGGACCACGGCACCGGCTTTAATGCGATCCGCCAGGCATGGAGCGACCGCAGTTTCCCGCAAGGCACCCGCCTCAGTGTGTACGATGGCCGCGACACCGTGACCGGAGCTTTCCTCGGCCTTGACGCCGACGGCGCGCTGCTGCTCAACACACCCGATAGCGCGCACCGCATTCTCTACGGCGACGTCATGTCACCGACCAGGGAGGCCGCCACCACGACTGACAGAGACTGACCCTCATGCCCGACGCCAGCACGTCCGAGAGCGAACTCGTCTACCTTCCGCTCGGGGGCGCCGGCGAGATTGGCATGAACTGTTATCTCTATGGCGCCGGGTCACAGCGCAAGCGCCAGTGGTTGATGGTTGATCTCGGCATTACTTTTCCAGGACCGGGCGAACCGGGCGTCGACGTCATCCTGCCAGATCTGACCTTCATCGCCGAACAGGCGGACAAATGCGTCGGCCTCCTCTTAACGCATGCCCACGAAGATCATTTTGGCGCAGTCATCGACCTCTGGGGACCGATCGATGCGCCGATCTATGCAACACCGTTCACCGCGACACTGCTGCGCGCAAAGCTCGCAGAGTATGGACGGGGCCTCGAACTCGACATCCGCGAAGTCGCGCTGAACAGCACATTCGACGTCGGCTCGTTTTCGCTCGAACTTATCACCGTTGCGCACTCGATCCCGGAGCCAAATGCCGTCTGCATCCGTCATGGCGGCACGACCGTTCTGCACACCGGAGACTGGAAGCTCGACCCCGAGCCGATCACCGGCGAACCGACCAACGCAGCGCGGCTGCAGGAACTCGGTGCGGAGGGTGTCGATGTCCTGATCTGCGACTCAACAAACGTGTTTCGCGATGGCACCTCCCCATCAGAAGGCGATATCGCAAAGTCGATCAGTGATGTCGTCGGCGCTTGCGATGGGCGTGTCGCCGTGACGACATTCGCTTCCAACGTCGCCCGCATGAAATCCGTCGCGCAAGCCGCCCGTGAAAACGATCGGGAGCTGATCGTCGCCGGCCGCGCGATGCAACGCATGATCGGCGTAGCGATCGAGACTGGCTATCTGCCGAAAAGCTTTAAGTTTCACGACCAGGATGCGTATGGCTATCAGCCCCGCGACAAGGTGCTTCTGCTCTGCACTGGCAGTCAGGGAGAATCGCGCGCGGCCATGGCGCGTATCGCGGAAGACAACCATCCGCACATCACACTGACTGCCGGCGATACTGCGATCTTTTCCTCCCGCACGATCCCCGGCAATGAGCGAACGGTCGGCGCAGTGGTGAACCAGCTCGCGGCGCAAGGCATCAAACTCGTCACCGACACCGAGGCGCTCGTCCACGTGACAGGCCACCCGCGGCGAGCCGAACTGGCGCAGATGTACCAGTGGATCAAGCCACGTACGCTGATCCCGATGCACGGCGAAGTCCGTCACATGAAGGAGCATGTCCGCTACGCCGAAGCGCAGGGCATCCCGAACGCGCTCTATGTAGCGAACGGTTCGCTCGCCCTTTTGAGCGGCAAGACGCCAAAACTGCTCGACACCCTGCCGACCGGCCGCATCTTCCGTGATGGTCGATTGATGCTCGACCCGCAGGATCGCTCGGTTGGCGATCGCCGCAAACTCTCGAGTGTCGGCATTTGTGTTGTCTCGATCGTCGTCTCCTCGAAAGGCGAGGTTTTGATCGATCCCGATGTCGTGCTCGATGGCATCCCGGAGTATGGCCCGGACGGCAAGGCAATGGACGAGATCGCCTACGCAGCCGTGGATGGTGCGCTTGAGAGCATGCCCAAGGCACGCCGCCGCAACGTGGAAACGCTGGAGCGTGCCGTGACACGTGCCGCTCGCGCCGCCATCGGCGATGCGTGGGGCAAGAAGCCGATCTGCAAAGCCATGGTTGCCATTATCTAAAGGGCCCGGCCCTTGCGACGAAGGAGAATAATATGTTGGGACGTTTGAACCATGTGGCGATTGCTGTGCCCGACATCGCGGCGGCAACCGCGGTCTACCGCGATACGCTTGGCGCGACGGTAACAGACGCAGTGGCGCAACCCGATCACGGTGTGACAACAGTTTTTATCGAGCTGCCGAACACGAAGATTGAGCTTCTGGAGCCACTCGGCGATGGCTCTCCGATCATCGGATTTTTGGAAAAAAATTCTGCGGGCGGCATCCACCACGTCTGTTACGAAGTAGAGGATATTATCGTCGCGCGGGATCACCTCGTCCGTGAGGGCGCACGCGTTCTTGGCGACGGTGAGCCGAAGATAGGTGCACACGGCAAGCCGGTTCTTTTTCTCCACCCAAAGGATTTCTGTGGCACGCTTGTTGAGCTCGAACAGGCCTGACGGCGCCAACGACCGGCGCGGAATCGAAACCGTTCAGAGGTGAAGAGATGAGTATCGTCTTCGCAGTCGCCATCTACTTCGTGCTGTGGTGGACCGTCCTCTTTGCCATCCTCCCCCTCGGCGTGCGCTCGCAGGATGAGGATGGTTCCGTAGTGCCGGGAACAGAGCCCGGGGCGCCCATCGCGCCAAGACTGCTTTTCAAGGCGTTGCTGACCACGCTCGTCTCTGCGGCCCTATTCGGTGCCGTATATGCACTCGACGCCTTCGGCATCATCAGCATTCAGAGTTTTCTGTTCGGGCGCTGAGCGATCCCCTGACTGTGCCGGTCGCCTGAAATGCAAAAAGCGAGGCTGTGAGGCCTCGCTTTTTCAGGACTGCCGCCCTGTTGGTGGGACATCCTCGCCGGGCACGTTCCCCGGGGGCGTCCTCTTCCTCCCAAGACTTGGGCGATGATCACTCGCGTGACCGCGTTCCATGTCTTTCGTCTAACGCACAACTCAGGCAACCTAGCCAACTCGTCCCACGATGTCACCAGCCGATTTGCATCTTTTGCAGCAGACTGCCCATCAATTGTGCGGTGCGGGATGAACGAAGTGGCACAATTGCACGCTCTGCTATTCGTCGGTATGCAGCGGGCCAGTCAGTGAGGTGCGGGTCAACCCGACCGCGCTAAACCCATCCAGGACGCGACGAGCGGAGCAAGCATTCCATGCGGATGTCCCAATACTTTGTGCCGGTGATGCGCGATACGCCGAAAGAGGCGGAGATCGTATCGCATCAGCTCATGCTGCGATCCGGTATGGTGCGCCAGTCGAGCGCGGGAATCTATTCATGGCTGCCGCTTGGCTTCCGCGTGCTCAAGAACATTGAGCGCATCGTGCGCGAAGAGCAAAATCGCGCGGGCGCCCACGAAGTACTCATGCCGACGATCCAACCCGCAGATCTCTGGCGCGAAAGCGGTCGGTACGACGCCTATGGTCCGGAAATGCTGCGGATCACCGACCGTCATGACCGCGAGATGCTCTACGGTCCGACGAACGAGGAACAGATCACTCAGATTTTTCGCGATGGCGTGAAATCGTATCGTGAGCTGCCGCGCAATCTCTACCACATCCAGTGGAAGTTCCGCGATGAGGTCCGCCCGCGCTTCGGTGTGATGCGGGGTCGCGAGTTCCTGATGAAGGATGCGTACTCCTTCGATCTGACGGCCGAGGCCGGCCGTGTTTCCTACAATCGGATGTTCGTCGCCTATCTGCGCACCTTCGCGCGCATGGGACTGACGGCCATACCGATGGTGGCTGAAACCGGACCGATCGGCGGCAATCTCAGCCACGAGTTTCTCGTGCTCGCCAAGACCGGCGAGAGCCAGGTTTATCTTCACGCTGATCTGCTGGAAGAGCCGCTGCCGGGTGAGGGCGAAATGAGCGAAACAGAGTTGCAGACGACAGTCGATCGCTGGACAGAGCGCTACGCCGCAACTGACGACAAGTACGACCAAGCGGCGTTCGAAGCGGCCGTTCCTGAGGACAAACGCGTCAGCGCCCGCGGCATTGAAGTCGGCCATATTTTCTTCTTTGGGACAAAGTACTCAGAGCCGCTGGGGTGTCGCGTACAGGGGCCGGACGGGACAATGATCGACGTACAGAGCGGATCGTACGGCGTCGGCGTGTCACGCCTTGCTGGCGGGATCATCGAAGCGTTCCACGATGACGACGGCATCATCTGGCCGGCGTCCGTCGCGCCGTTCCACGTCGCGGTCATCAATCTGAAGTCGGGTGATGCAGCGTGCGATGCAGCGTCCGAGAAACTCGAGCGTGACCTGCAGGCGGCGGGCATCGACGTACTGTACGATGATCGCGACGAACGCGCCGGCGCGAAATTCTCGACCATGGACCTGATCGGCATTCCCTATCAGGTCATCGTCGGGCCGAAGGGCATCAAGGCCGGCGAGTTCGAAGTGAAAACGCGTGCAAGCGGAGCGCGTCAGTCGCTGACCCCTGACGCGACACATGCGTTCCTGACTGATGCACTGAGCGACGTGCTCTGATTAATCCGACAGGTCTCAGTCTTTTCTCGAGAGCGAGGCGCCTTCATGGCCGGTGAGCCGACATCTGCATTCGCGCCTTTCGAACGGCTACTCGCACGTCGCTATCTGCGTGCCCGCAAGAAGCAGGGTTTTATCTCCGTC
>JBCBXF010000013.1:0-24216 GCA_039816705.1 Pseudomonadota bacterium
TGCTGCTGATCTGAGACTGCGGTCGAGCACTGCTGGAAGCGTGATCCAGCCTGGGAGCTCGAGGTCATAGCGGACATAGGCCACGGACATCAGTACGCCGAAGATCGTACCGAGGATGAACTTTGGCATCCGTCACTCTCCTTGCGACCGTCATGGTCGCGGCTCGCGTCACAGGCCGAGTGCGCGGTAGCTTGCGGCGACGCGTTCGATGGCGACGATGTAGGCGGCGGTGCGCAGATCCGGCACGTCGTCGCGGCGGTGCCAGACGTCACGCATCGACTGATAGGCGGTGCGCATGGTGTCGTCGAGGCCGGAGCGGACAAGTGAGATCTCGTCCGGGCCCTGGGCGTAGCGCTGTGCGAAGGCGTCGGAGAACCGCTGACCTGTCATGCGTTCGATCTCGGCCATCAGCATCTGATGGTTGCGTTCCTCGGCGCGGCGCTCCATGCGACCAAAACGGATGTGCGAAAGATTTTTCACCCACTCGAAGTACGAGACTGTAACGCCTCCGGCATTTGCGTACATGTCGGGGATGATCACGATGTTTCTGTCGCGGAGTTTTTTATCGGCATCCGCTGTGACGGGACCATTGGCGGCTTCGATGATGAGATGCGTCTTGATGGCATCCACGTTGTCGCGGTTGATGACGCCTTCGAGCGCCGCCGGTATCAGGATATCGCAGGCTTCGGAAAGAACCGTGTTGCCGTTCTCGATATACTGAGCCTCGGGAAACCCAGTGACGCCTCCGTTTTGCGCGATGTGGGATTTCAGCTTGTCGATGTTGAGGCCATCGTGACTCATAACAGCGCCGTCACGCTCGATGACGCCGATGATCCGGCACCCGTCTTCTTCGGAGAGAAATTTTGCGGCGTGGTATCCCACGTTGCCGAGGCCCTGGACGATGACAGCCTTGCCGTCGAGGCTGCCTGAAAGGCCCGCTGCCTGCACGTCATCGGCGTGGCGAAAAAACTCCTGCAGCGCATATTGAACGCCACGGCCTGTCGCCTCCACACGCCCGGCAATGCCGCCGAATTGGAGCGGTTTGCCGGTGACGCAGGCGCGGCTGTCGATCTCGTTGGTATTCATGCGGGAATATTGATCTGCGATCCACGCCATCTCGCGCTCGCCGGTGCCCATGTCTGGGGCCGGCACGTTCTGGGAGGGAGAGATTAAATCCCGCTTGGCGAGCTCGTAGGCAAAGCGGCGTGTGATGGCCTGAAGCTCGTGTTCTTCCCAGTCGTTCGGATCAATGCGGAGCCCACCTTTTGATCCACCGAAGGGCACTTCGACCAGCGCGCATTTGTAAGTCATCAGCGCTGCGAGCGCTTCGACCTCGTCCTGATGGACATTGTCGGCGTATCGGATGCCGCCCTTGACCGGCTCGATATGTTCGGAGTGTACGGAGCGATAGCCGGTAAAGGTGTGGATTGCGCCGCGCAACCGCACACCGAAGCGCACGGTGTAGGTTGAATTGCAGGTGCGTATTTTTTCCTCAAGGCCGGGCTCGAGGTCGAGGCGCTCTGCAGCGCGGTTGAACATCAGGTCAACGTTCTCGCGGAAAGTCGGTTCGCGATGTTCGGCGCTCATCGTCAGGTACCTCTTGGAAAAGGGAGGGGAAAGTGGCTCTCCGCGCGGTTCACCCCTGGGGTTTGTTGTGCTCGCTCTTTGGAATGCGGTTCGGGTTTTTCGGCATGATGGTCGCCATAAAGTCTTTGATGGCAACAACGTCGGCTTCATAGTCGCCGCTTGGCTCGCAGGTGGGGCCGAAGCCCGCGACCTTGCGGCCATAGTCCGCATAGAAGATGCCGATCGGGATGCCGGCACCGTGGGCGATCCAGTAAAATCCCGACTTCCATTTGGTGACCTTGCCGCGTGTGCCTTCCGGCGTGATCACGAGAATCATGTCGTCGCGGCGATTAATCTCCTCAATCACCTGACTGACAGTATCGTTGGCCTTGCTACGATCGACAGAGAAACCTCCGAGGCGGCGCATGAGCCAGCCATGGGGCGGCTTGAACAGTGCGTCCTTGCCAATCCAGTTTGTCGGTGCGCGATAGTGCAACGCACAAAGGACCAGCATCACGAAATCCCAGTTGCTGGTGTGCGGACCGCCGATCAAGACGAGTTTGCGAACCGGCGGGATCGTGCCGGCGATCCGCCATCCTGCAAGCTTCAACAGGCACATCGCTGCGAACCGGACGGCTTCCATGCCGACGCCAAAACGCGCGCGATCCGGGATGTCGTCGGGCGTTGCAAAAGGGGAATGCGGTGTGTCCATGCGCAGCTCGCGTGCTGAGGAGCGCGTGGATCGCGCGGTTGCTGCTGCCTAACACTTTGGTCTCGACGTGGAAACGCTTTGCACGTTGGCCCGATGGGTGCCGACGACCTTAGAGCCTGGCTTCGCCTTACTCCTTCGTGAGGCGTCCAAGTACGGGCAGGACGACGGTCTCTGGTTCAAGGCAGATCCGCGTGCTGCACGCCTGCACGGTGAGCGCAAGCTTGTGGGGCAGCGCACTTCCGTCCGGTGCTTTGATCGCGACGCTGATCTGGCCCTCGTAAAGGGCGAGCGGGGCGTCGTTGAACTTTAGTTTTTGGACCTTTGGCGTTGGGTACGTGACCTCGGGCGCAGAGATTTTCGTGCTGGTTGGCGCGATCACGGTCGGGATGAAGGCGTCTTCCAGCGGTTTGTGCGCATTGATGTGCCATCCCTTGGCAACGCTGATCGTGATGGTTGCTGTCTGTGTTGTGTCAGCGCGTGCTGTCGTGCGGACGCGACCTCTGGCGGCAAACTGATGCGGCCCCGTTTCGCCGCTGAGCAACTGATCCGCAGCGCGGAGGGTGTAG
Organism: Pseudomonadota bacterium; assembly: GCA_039816705.1. Classification (GTDB taxonomy): domain Bacteria; phylum Pseudomonadota; class Alphaproteobacteria; order Rhizobiales; family CALHAX01; genus CALHAX01. The sequence goes on from JBCBXF010000013.1 coordinate 2,845, forward strand.
GCGTGGCTTGTCGGCTCCTCGATCGCGTTGCCGGATACGGCAGCAAGGATCGCTTCCGCGCGGGCCTGGTGTTCGGGATCGAGATCGCGGCGTGCGAGACGTGCAAACAGGTCGATCGCTGCCGCATTGCCAGCCGGCAGATCGCCGTCCGCTGATACTTTCGGGCGATAAAACCCGCCAGACACTGTCATGAAATAGTCGTTCGTCGCAGTGTCCCTGAATTTTTTCTCCATCACCTGCGCGAGACTTTTCGCCCGGGTGAGCCATGCGTCATTGGAGGTCGCGTCGTAGAGGGTGAGATAGGCGAGGGCCATCAGGGCATGTCCCTGCTGCGTTGCGACGAGGGTTGCCTCGCCATCAAAGTGTTGGCGCTTCAGGTTGCCGGATGATGCGCCCATTTCATTCCAAAAGAACGTTGCGGCGTTTTCCGCGGCGCTTGCCCAGCGAGGTTCGTTGAATGCCATGGCGCCCTCGGCAAGCGCTGCGATCATCGCACCGTTCCACGATGTCAGAACCTTGTTGTCACGGCTTGGCGCTTTGCGCGTGGTGCGGCGATGCTCCTGTAGTTTGGCAAGAACGGAATCAAGCCGCCTGGCAAAGGTGCATGGCGTCATCCCGGCGCGCTTGGCTGCCGAAGCTATGCCGCCGTCGAGATGGAGCGTATTGCGTCCTTCGAAGTTGCCGGTCTTTGTGATTCCGAATGCCGTGCGTGCAAACGCGGCATCATCGGCGCTGAGCGGGATATCGAGTTCGTCATCTTTCCAAACGTAGAACAGGCCTTCGCCGGTTTCGCTCGCGCCACCTTCACTGTCGGCGTCAAAGGCGGCGTAGAAGCCTCCGGTGGGTGAGCGTAGGTCCGACAGGACGAAAGCAAACAGACGTCGGATAGCGCGCTCGTATCTGGGGGCGCCTGTGATGCGGTGTGCCTGGATCAGCGCACGGGCGACGCCAGCCTGCGTGTAGAGCATCTTTTCAAAGTGTGGGATCTGCCATGCGCGATCGACGGTGTAGCGATGAAAACCGCCACCGGCGTGATCGTGCAGCCCGCCCGCGATGATCGCATCCAGCGTCTCGAGCGCGACGTTGCGTGCCTCGGTGTTGCCGCGACGCTCTGCCTGATCAAGCAGGAAAAGCAGAAGGCTTTCGCGGGGGAACTTTGCATCGAGGCCGATGCCGGCATGGGTGGTGTCATGGTCTTCGGTCGTCTTGGTCACGGCCGTGGCGAGGACGTCTGGGGTTACGTCGGCGGCTTCGGCGCGGTGTTTCATCACTTGGTCGACCATGCCACCGATACGCCGCCCCTCCTGAACGATGGCCGCCTGGTTCAACTGCCACTGCAACGCGACCTCGCGCAAAACGCCCTCGTAGGCGTCGCGCGGAAAATAAGTCCCGCCGTAGAAGGGGAGAAGGTCCGGCGTGAGCAGTACATTGTTAGGCCACCCGCCGCTTTGCCCGGTGAGGAGTTGCGTTGCGAGGATATAAATCTCATCGACTTCCGGGAGCCGCTCACGGTCAACCTTGATCGAGACGAACCCGCTGTTCAGAAGCTTTGCAATTTCGGCATCAGAGTAGCTCTCGCGCTCCATGACATGACACCAGTGGCAGGTCGCATATCCGACAGAGAGCAGGATCGGTTTGTTCTCGCGGCGCGCCTTCGCAAAAGCTTCTTCGCCCCAGGGATACCAGTCGACCGGGTTGTACGCGTGCTGACGCAGGTACGGCGACGGAGCTCCGGCGAGGCGGTTGGGCGCGCGTTTTTCCGCTTTCGCGTCGGTGTTTGAGGCAGCTGCAATCGCCGGTGCCGACGGCAGGATGACAAGGCTCGCAAGCGCAAGGCGCACAGCCGATGAAAGCCGCTTGAAGATGTTCGTCGGCATGGTGTCCCCCGGGAAAAGCAGTCATCGCCTCGTCACTGACAGGCAACGCGCGTTCTGTTTCCGGCACAAGCATCCGGGAAACACATCCGCGTGAACTTCTCGCGCCTGAAGTCGCGAGGTGCCAACGGCACAAGCAGAACAGGCCGGCCTCTGTTGCCAGAAGCCGACCTGCGGGTGCCTGCGCCTTTATTGATCGTGCGATCAGGAGGCGGATGACTTTAACTCAGATGGTACTGGGTGGATGGAGATGTTGGTGGCGCCAGAGAAAATGCGAAAGATGCAGGAGCTCCCTGCGCGTAGCACCGAAGATGCGATGGTGTGAGACATCGTATCCGCGGTGGTGGTTTCTCGGGGTTCGATCCAACAGCTTTGAGAACATGCGTTCCAGCATGGTTGCTCCATCGTTTTGGATGTGCGGCCCTGCGGCCCCGGTCTTTGCTTCGATGCGCCATCGACTGCGGTTGCGCACATCGACATCGCGAGAGGCGATGGGGATGGAAGCAAGCCGGTCGTCGATGATGCGGGTGGGGCTGCGTGGGACGCAGACGTTGTGCGACACGCCCTGAAGCGCGGCGCGCATGCTGCTTCGGGTTTGACACGCACCGAAGTGGTGTGCCGTTGCCAAAGCAGGCTCGGTCGAGGTGTGTTCATCCGGTTTCACCTCCAGGCCGCGGCTAACGCCGCCAGCAATGCGGGAATCACTTCCCACACGGCGACACTTCAACCTTAGTGTTAATGCTCTGTAAACATTGTTGAATTCGCAACGCTAACGGTTGTAACGGCGTGGTGTTGCCAGTCAGACGCTCTGGACGAAACGGCTTTGGCGCGCGCGCAGGCGAGGTGGGAAAATTCGACGCTCGGCGAGCGGGCGACTGAGTTCACGACGAAGATATGCAAGCCGTTTTGCAATTGCCGGTGTTTGCGCATGGAGATCGAGGGTCATGCGTTGCCACCACGTGGCGCCATGGGTTGCGGCCGCGCAGCCTTGAGCAGCGGTTGTGTAGTCGGCCACCGCATTGCGGTATTCGCCGGCGATGTCATGCATGATGCCACGCAGCGCGAGGTGGCAAGTGTTGCCCGATTCGATCGCGATCAGTGCGGCGATGTTTCTGCGCGCGGCATCTATGTTGCCGGATTGGAGGCGCGCCATCGCGAGGCCCTGCAGCGCTTCGACATTCTCGGGATGCTTGCGTGCCACGTGCGCGAAGAGACGCTCGGCGCGTGCAAAGTTCCCGACTGTGTATGCACTCTTGGCGGTCGCATAGGCGTTGCTGGAGGTGCCCAGCGTCCGAAACTCAGCGATTGCGACCACGGCGAACAGTGTGGCGCCGATGGCTGCGGTCAGGGATGTCTTGCTACGCATACTCAACCTCGAACATCTTCAACCCTTGCATGGGACCACGCACCGTGTTCCCGCGTCCTTCCTGTTTGGCGAACCGGGTGGCTACGTCAGGCGTTGCCTCACAAGGTCCGGCAGGCGATCGCCATAGTCTTCGTCAAGCGCACGCACCTCACGCGAGGGTAAGGTGGACATCGCGAGCCGGGACGCGAGAAACCAGATCATCACCACCCCGAGACCCCACCACAAAACCTGCCATGCCCAAATCGATGGGATGCCAAAGAGCCACGTTTCCGCACGGTTTGGATCGCCAAACGCGGTGTTCCCAAGGATGATCCCCGGTCCGATCGCGAAGAACAGCCATACGAGCACGGCAATCCATCCAATCGGGATCAGACGGCGACTGTCCTGCGGTACAGCAGCATGGCCACGGAGGAACTCATGGAAACTGTCCCGGTGCGCCTGCTCCTCGTTTGAATGCGAGACCGCGGAGATAAATGATGCCGCTGTCAGATTGACGAGGATGCCCCAGAAGGCGGAGTGCATGGTGAGCGGCCAGCGACCCCAGGGCAGCTCGAAGCCGAAGAGGACGGCCATCTGGCCGCCGATTTTCTCGGTCGCCAGAACGGCGATGAGACCGAAGATGAGACCGACGAGGATGCCGGAGCGCGTGAAGAACGGCGCATAGCAGATTGCGATGAGAGCCGGGAGCATCTGGAAGCCAAGCGCGACAGCAAGCCCCCCTGACAGGACAAGGTAGTCTTCGCTCGCAGTGGCGAAATGTGCCGCGGCGATCAGCACGAGAGCTGTGAACAAACGGGCGAGAAATTTTTGAACGCGATGCGTGGCGTGCGGCATGAGGTACGGCTTCACCACATCTCGGGTCAGCATGCTGACAAAAGCGGAGAGAAAAACCGCGCCAGTCGATTGGATCGCCGCGATGGCGCAAACGCCGAGCAATCCGACAAGCCATGGCAGTTGATCGCCGAAGAGATTCATCAACAGAGGAACGAGGAGATCCTGTTGACCGGGGAGATCCATGATGTCCGCATCACCGGTGAGCAGGCCGATCCGGTTGTCGACGATGCCGGACGCTTCTCCGGCGAAGTTCATATCGATGTTGCCGCCGAGAAGATGGCCGGAAAACCCCTGGATTGCTGAAAAGACGATCAGTACGAAGCCCGCGGCTGCGGCCATCGCCCAGGTCTGCTGCGGGGCGAAAGCTGCAGGACTGCGACTGGCAAATGCCCACATCGTGAACGCTGGGCTGGTCGCAATGCCCATGATCGCCACGACGTAAGTGAGGATCATCATTGCGGTCCACGGTCCGCCGGGTGCACTCGTGCCATCACGGGTCGCCTCGATGACACCGGGCACTGCGAGGAAGTGGCTGTAACCTTCGGACGTTCTATTACGGTCGGTTTCACCGAGCAGCGCGATCCCTTCGATGAAGCGGTCGACGCCACCGATCATCGCGAGGAGGAGGGCACCGAGGAGGATGATACCAGCGCCAAGCAGAATGCACTGAACAACCTCGACCACGGCGATGGCGCGAAACCCGCCTGTGGCCACGTACAGAAACATTACGAAAGCGAGGAGATAAATAACAAGCCAGCCCGGCACCAGTCCGTCACTGAGTGTCGAGACAAGATAGCCGGACGCCCGCAACTGGATACCGAGGAACGGGATCGTAAACATCAGGCCGACGAGGACGACAAGCATCCGGATCGCATCACTGCGGAAATATTCTCCGAACATTTCGCCAGCGGTGACGAAACCGTAGCGCTTTCCAAGCAGCCACTGGCGTTTCATGAACAGAACGCCGGCCAGTGGGATGGTGATCGCGTAAAACGAGGCGTAAGCGTACTGGAAGCCGTCCCGGTAGATCAGGCCTGGGTGGCCGAGAAAGGTCCAGCCCGAAAACGCGGTCGCTGTCGCGCCGAGCACGAAGGCCCAGGTTCCAAGCCCACGCCCGGCGATGAAGTAATCGCTCGCGCTGCGAGAACGCATAGCGCCGAAGATCCCGCTGCCCACGCACCAGACGCAATAAAGTGTCAGCAATCCGAGGAGCCAGAGAAATTTGGGCTCGAAGCTTTGCAGATCCATCGTTGCTTCGGTCCGAACTGGTGGCGTGGCGCTATTCAAAGTCTGCCGTATGGCGCGGAAAAGCCGACCTACGACAACGCGTGCTCCTACTCACGTGCCGCGCCATTGTGGGCGTTTTCCGGTGGGCCGCGCGAGGATTGGTAACGCTTGGTTAACCGCGTTGTCGAGTGTCGGCGCGTTCGACACTCAGAGGCCTACAACCGACAAGGCTGGCTGACGGATGTTTCCACCCGTCGCCAGCCTCGCCATCGGCCACTCCCGCTCTGTGACCGTGTTCAACGCAGTCACGCGACTGGATGAACGCCCCCTGGGTGGACGCCACCAGCCTTGCCGCAGCCCGGCCGCATCCACCGCCGGAACATGCGCTTCGATGGCAGGTGTTGGAAGACGTTGAATCTCATCTTCGGTCGAAATCCGCGCGGCGGTCGCGTGGGTTTCCCCGGCGACGTGATCCTCGTGTGACGATTTTGCGACAGCGTTTTCAAACGTCGCGCGCGACGCCAAAAATGAGTTGTCCTGAAAAATCGAGGCTATGGCGTTGGTTAACGATCGCGCTGTCGTGGATGGTCAATCGGTTCTTGAGATGTTCCTCGACGTTTTTTCCACGTCGCTGATCGTCGGTCTTCGCGTGCTCCAGATGGCAGTGTTGCGCTGATGCGACGGGTCAAGTTTGAGGCGCTGTGAATGAGCTTTGGGTATCTTGGCAGCCCTGCGCCAGGCGCATTGCGCGGGTTCTTTGTGGCTGTCCGTCGGCGCTCAACCTTTACTCGGCCTCAGGTGCTGGAGCCGCTTCGCCATCAACCCACGCGTTGAAGCGGTCGATCAAACGGGCTTCGTTCCGTTGCCACCATGCCTCGTCGATCTCCAGCGCGCGAGAGAAGTTGTCTGGCGCTGTCGGGAGAAACCCCGTGATGTCGAGACCGAGTGCGTCGTTGCGTAGGGGTGGCTTTGCCGCAGTGAGGCGTGTTGGACCATAGGGAAACCGGCTTGCCTGCGCGCGCATGACATCGGTTGTGAGTGCGGCGGAGATAAATTCTTTCGCAGCCGCGCTATGCCTGCTTTTGGCTGGGATTACCCATGCGTTCATGCCGTAGAGCTGGCCGTCCCAAATCAGGTGCGGCACGTCTTTGCGGCCCGCGAACGCATTGAAGAACCGGCCGTTGAAGCCAAACGCAAACCTCACATTTTTCTTTGCCAAAAGCGTGGGCACTTCACTCGTGGCGCGCCACCACACGATGTGAGGCCGCATGTTCTCAAGCCGGGCGAACGCGCGGGCGAGGCCAACATCGGTCGCGAGGGTCGCGTAAACGTTTGACGGTGCGACGCCATCCGCCAACAGCGCCGTTTCCAGCAGAAAGCGCGGCTGGCGGGGGAAGGCGCGTTTTCCGGGAAAACGTTTCGGGTCGAACACGTCTGCCAGTGCGGTCGGTGTTTCCGGCCATGCCTCGCTGACGCGTACCGCGATGACGGAGGACCAGACTGCACTCGCGACGTGACATTTGCCGATTGAGCCGGAGATAAATTGGTCGGGTTTTGGTTGCATGTCAGTGAGCGCGATCACTGTCCCAGCGTCGCAGGCGGCGATTGCAGCGTCCGAAGGGATATGGGCGATGTCCCAGTCGAGTTGTTCGGCGGTGTCGGGTTTGCGCAGGCGCGCGCCATCCGTGTGGAGCTTTGTCTTGATGGCGATCCCGGTTCGACTCGCAAACGGATCGAAAAGCGCAATGCGTTGCGCTTCACCGTAGGCGCCGTCCCAGGTCGCGACAGTCAGGGACTTTGGAGGAGCTGGTGGAGGCGTTGGCTTTGGTTGCACGGCAGTCTCGGCCGCCTCGGTGGTGGGGGACGTATCGGGTGAGGTGGTGACCTCTTCGGCAGAAGGCTTTGGGGATGCGGGCTGAGTGGACGTATTTTTTGACAGGGGCGCTTGCGTGTCGTCGGTTTTTGTTGCCGCTTCGGATGTCGAGGCCTGCGATGCGGATGGACTGTCCTCAGGCGATAGTTTGACGGTTTGTGCAGTCACGTTGGTGATTGAAAGCGCGAGTGAGAGCACAACGCTGGTGACTGCCAAACAGCCCTTTGACAACGATGTCATTTGATTGCCCTTCTTGCTGCGGAGGCGCGGCTGTCACAATTTCCAGCGCTTGGTGACGCAAACACCGTGTTTCGTGACGGTACGACGCTCAGAAATCGCGTTATTCGGCGAGACTTTGTTTGAACGACGCGGCGCGGGGGCGGACCGTATTGCGGGCCTGCTGCTCGACGGTTATCGACGGCTCGTCCCACGGACCGCGCAGCGTAAGCACAGGGCCACCCGAGAGAACGGTGTCCCCGCGCTTTTCGCCGTCGGTGATGTCACGCACCGTCATCCGCACCGCCACCGACTGATCGGTCAGATCAACATTGGCGATACCGACAATCGCGTTGGCAGCGCGCTGAGCAACCAGGCGTCTGGAGGAGACGCGGCCGTTCTTGACGTCCAGCTTCGCCTCGAGAGTCTGAAAGCGCGTCTCAGCCCTGCGTGCGGTATCCCACCCAACCAGCGGTTTCCCTTTGGCGCGTGTCATCAGGCCATCAATGTCGATGAGGACGGCACCACCGTTCAACATGGTGAGGCGCATGTCGCCCGTCATCGAGCTGAGCAGTGCGCCGAGCGATTGCCCTGTCGCTGCAACATTGGCTGTCAACCGCGCCGCGCCGCGCAACACCGGCACGGTGGTCACCCAGCGCATGAGTTTCGACGCTTCGACGCCATCGAACAAACTCCGGCCAGAAAGTTTGATCTGCGAACCCGTTACATCGAGTTCGAACTGGCCAAGCATTGCGCCGTCAAATGCCTGCAGCTCGGCGACATCGGCAAGCAGCTTGCCTGAGCGCAACGTAAGTGTCATCGCCCCGCTGCCGGCTGAAAACGCACCGGCTGTGATGCTGTTCACGGAGACGCGAAGGTCTGCGTCAAAGTCTCTTAGCATCGGTGCGTTGATCGTCATCTCGGGGGCCAACGTCGGCATCAGCGTGTTGAGCATCGTCGCCTGCTGTGCATGCTTTGGCTTGTCGATGTAGGCGGAGAGATTAAGTTCATCGATCGCGAGCGTGCCCTGCACCGAAGTGCGCGGTTTGCGCATATCTAGGGTCAGCACACCGGATGCGCGGTTGCCATCAAGCGCAAATGTGCCGTTCGACACATCGAAGATCCCCGCACGCCATTTCACATCGCCGGCCGCGCGCACCTCTCCGATCGTCGCATTGGGCGAGGGAGAAAAACCAACGAAGCGCGCAAGCTTTGGCAGATCAGTAATCGTGATGTTGATTTCACCATGTAGCGCGAGTTCTGCGTCGCTCCGGAAGTGGCCATCGAAGCGCGCGCGTAAACCGGCGCCGGTCACGTCGAAACGGAGGGGAATTCCGACTTTTTTTGTCGCGCCCGTCGTATCTGCGGTTTTTTGGTTTTGAGATCCCTCATCTGCTTTTGGCTCTTCGGGAACGAGTGGTCGGGCAAGCGCAAGGCTGAAGGTCGCGGTTTCGCCGCGCATTGCGAAGGTGCCTTTGCCCGTCAGCAGACCGCTCGCCGGGCTTATACTGAAGCGTGCGTTGAGTTGGGAGACGTTATGGACGGCCACGCCGCCGTGGGTGATCTGTACCGCTCCGTCAATGATCTGAACTTTTGGTGCCGTAATTCCGTCGAGTGCTTCAAATGCTGGGGTCAGGATTGCGCTCAAAAGCCCGGGATCGGTCAGTGCGGCACGCGGCGTCGTATGGCTTGAGGTTGCAACGTCGAACGTTGGTCTGCGGACGATCACCTCGTCCTGACCGAATTCGACCCGGGCGGACCCCCAATACAGTTTTGCCTTGTCGGCGAAGTCTGTCAGCGACGTGTCGGGCGCGGGGGCGTCCGCCTGAGCTGTATCAGTGGCGGTTGGTGCCGTCTCGGCAATCGACTGCGCAAAGGACGTGTCGGTCGTTGTGAGAAGGGTTCCAGCCAATACTACAAGCGCTGCGGCGGGGCGAAAAAGGCGCATACGACATTTCGTGGCGCCTGTGGCGGCAACAGCGTTCGCCTCCCCCACCATATCGCCCCGGTCACGCAATGCATTCCTCCCGCTTCACGCGTCGTTATAGCGCCATCTCGTTGTTCTGGGTGACAAATTTGCGCTGTGATTCGTCGTATCCGATAAAACTGTCATACACATACGGTGCAGGCCAACAGGGCTTGACGGTTTGTCGACAGGTGCGCGACGTCACTACAAACATGCAAGTACGGCGGGTGTGTGCGGTGCTGTCGAGCTGTCGGCTGTATCGCGCACAGGTAGAGGACTGCGGGGCGATGACGAAACCACTTTGGCAGCCGAGCGCGGATTCTGTTGCGGCAGCTAATATGACGTCGTTCATCCGGATGATCAGCACGCGGGATGCCCGTTTTGCAGCGACGGTGGATGCCATCGCCGACCCGGCGGCGAGGCACGATGCGCTGCACGCCTGGTCGCTTTCTGACGTTGCAGGCTTCTGGGATGCCATCTGGGACTTTTGCGACGTCGTCGGAGAGAAGGGATCGCCTCCCTACCTCCTTGACGCCGACAAGCTGCCGGGCGCGCGTTTTTTTCCAGAGGCACAACTGAACTTTGCGGAAAACCTGCTGCGGGGAGCTGGCGGAGCGGATGGTGATCAACCCGCGCTGATTTTTCGTGGCGAGGACAAGGCTGACGCGACTTGGACGTTCAATGAGCTGAGCGCAGGCGCGGCGGCCTTTCAGGCTCTTCTTACGACACTCGATATCAAAGCCGGTGATCGTGTCGCGGCGATAATGCCCAACATGCCGGAGACCATCGCGGCGATGCTCGGCGCGTCTGCGAGCGGGGCCGTCTGGTCATCATGCTCCCCTGACTTTGGTGTCAAAGGTGTGCTGGATCGTTTCAGCCAGATTGCGCCGCGGGTCCTCGTTGCTGTGGACGGCTACTGGTACAACGGCAAGCGGATCGATGTTCGTGAAAAGCTCGTTCAGATCTGCGCCGCGCTGCCAAGCGTGGAGCGCGTGGTGCTTGTTCCGTACGCCGGCGATGCCGATCTCACGCGTGAGGCGTTAGACGATCGCCAAACGGTGGTGACGTGGCCGGAGCTTATGCAAGGCGATGGGCCGACGAAGCCGACATTCGTGCCGTTACCATTTGCGCACCCGCTCTACATTCTTTTTTCCTCCGGAACGACGGGTGTGCCGAAATGCATTGTGCACTCCGCGGGCGGTACGCTGTTGCAGCATCTCAAGGAGCATGTGCTGCACTGCGATCTGAAGGCCGGGGAGCGACTGTTCTATTTCACCACCTGCGGATGGATGATGTGGAACTGGCTGGTCACTGGCCTCGCGGTCAAAGCAACGCTGCTGCTGTTCGATGGCTCGCCATTTGCCCCGACGGAGCGCGTGCTTTTCGATTTTGCGGATGACGTGGGAATGAATGTCTTCGGCACTTCCGCAAAGTACATCGATGCCTGCAAGAAGACTGGACTGAGACCTCGGGAGACACACGATCTTTCCAGCGTGCGCATGATGACGTCGACGGGCTCGCCGCTCGCACCTGAATCCTTCGACTATGTGTATGCCGACGTGAAACCAGATATCCACCTCGCATCCGTCTCGGGCGGGACCGATATCGTGTCTTGCTTCGTGCTTGGCTCGCCGCTTAAGCCGATGTGGCGGGGCGAAATTCAGGTGCCTGGGCTCGCCATGGATGTAGATGTGGCGGCCAGCGACGGCGCGACGATGGATGGCGGTAAAGGCGAACTTGTCTGCCGCAATGCGTTCCCCTCGATGCCGGTCGGGTTCTGGAATGACGATAGCGGAGAAAAATATCATCGCGCGTACTTCGCCCGGTTCGAGAATGTCTGGCATCATGGCGACTTTGCTGAGTGGACGCCTTCACGAGGCATGATCATTCATGGCCGCTCTGACGCGACGCTCAATCCGGGTGGTGTACGAATCGGGACTGCGGAAATTTATCGGCAGGTCGAACAGCTTGAGGAGATCATGGAGTCGGTTGTGATCGGCCAGCAATGGGATCACGACGTGCGTATTGTCCTATTCGTCGTGCTGCGCGACGGCGCCATACTCGACGAGGATCTGGAAAAACGCATTCGCACGCAGATCCGCACCGGCGCTTCACCGCGACATGTTCCAGCGAAAATCGTCGCTGTGCCGGACATCCCGCGCACCAAATCCGGAAAAATCACCGAGCTTGCCATTCGCGATGTCGTGCATGGTCGCGATGTTGCGAACACGGAGGCACTCGCCAACCCGGAAGCGCTCGAGCACTACCGTCGGATTGATGCTTTGAGGGTGTAAAATGGTGGTGGCCAAGCAACCGCGGGGCCAACGCACCCTGCCACTCATCGGGTGGCGTGAATGGGTGCGCTTTCCGCAATTCGACAACGTGTGGATCAAAGCGAAGATCGACACCGGTGCGAAAACATCGGCTGTGCACGCCTACAATATCGTCGAGCAAGAAGCCGACGGCGTTCCACACGTTACGTTCGATCTTCATCCGGTGCAGCGCAAGGCAACGCCGCGTGTCTCGTGTCAGGCGGCGGTACTCGATCGTCGCGACATCAAGAATTCCGGTGGGTTGTCTGAGTGCCGCTATGTGATCCGTGTTCCGGTGACAATCGGCGACCACGCCCTCGAGATCGACATGACATTGACACGCCGAGACGAAATGGGGTTTCGCATGCTGCTTGGCCGGGATGCGGTCAAACGGCGGTTTTTGGTCAACCCGGCCCGTTCGTTCCTGCACGGGCGCATATAATCTCTTTCGTCACGCAGGTCGCTGTGCAGCGATTGGACCCACTCAGCGAACGCAGGCACACTGCCTCCCAAAATAGGAGGAGCGCCCATGAAAATGGCAATGCTGTGCCGCAACCCTGGCCTCTATAGCCACAGACGTCTGGCCGAGGCGGCCGAAGCACGCGGGCACACGCTCGACATGATCAATACACTGCAGGTTGTGATCAATATCGCCTCGCGCAAACCGTCGCTCTATCTTGGCGAGAGCAAACTCGATGGCTACGACGCAGTGATCCCGCGGATCGGCGCGTCGGTCACGTTCTACGGTCTCGCGGTTTTGCGTCAGTTCGAAATGATGGGTGTCTTTCCACTCAACGAAAGCGTGGCGATCGGGCGCTCGCGTGACAAGTTGCGCTCAATGCAGTTGCTCTCTCGCAAAGGTATTGGCCTCCCGGATACGGCGTTTGCACATGATCCGAAGCAGGCGGAAAAGGTACTGCAGCTCGTTGGCGGCGCGCCTGCGGTTATCAAGTTGCTGGAAGGCACACAGGGCATCGGGGTCGTGCTCGGCGAGACGCCGCAATCGGCCAAATCGGTGATCGAGGCGTTCCGCGGCGTTAAGGTCAACATCCTCGTCCAGCAGTTCATCAAGGAGGCCGGCGGTTCGGACCTTCGGCTGTTTGTGATCGGGGACAAGGTGATTGCCGCAATGCAGCGTCAGGGCGCGAAGGGCGATTTTCGTTCCAATCTGCATCGCGGTGGGTCGGCTTCGATGGTCAAGACCACCAAGGAGGAGCGCGACACTGCCCGTGCTGCGGCAAAGGCGATGGGGCTCAATGTTTGCGGCGTTGATCTTTTGCGTTCCGATAGTGGGCCGGTGGTGATGGAGGTTAATTCTTCTCCCGGCCTCGAAGGAATTGAGCGGGCGACTGGTAAGGATATCGCCGGGATGATCATCGGCTTCATGGAAAAACATGCGAAGGCCGGGAAAACGAGAACGCGCGGAACCGGCTAGAGTTCTATGGTCTGTGTGCTGACCGGAATGCGCGACACGACAACTGGCTTTGCCGAAACGACGGTACGATGACGACCGACACGCCCTCAATCAAGATTGGTGACGAAACGATCCGGCCTGGTGAACAGAGGCTTGTCTCGATCCCGGTGGCCAATCTTTCAAACCAGATGCCTGTGACGCTGCCGATCCATGTGATCCACGGTAGGGATCCTGGGCCGACGGCATTTGTCTGCGCGGCGCTGCATGGCGACGAGTTGACCGGTGTCGAAGTCATCCGGCGGTTGTTGCGAATTCCTGAGTTGGAGGCGCTCGCGGGCACGCTTTTGTGTGTGCCTGTGGTCAATGGCTACGGATTTATCTCCCGCTCGCGCTATCTGCCGGATCGGCGCGACCTCAATCGCTCGTTCCCGGGGGCGTTACGTGGATCACTGGGCGCTCAGCTGGCTCACATCTTCATGGCTGAGGTTGTGGCGCGATCAGATTTTGGGATCGATCTTCACACCGCTGCGGTTCACCGAACCAACCTGCCGCAGATCCGCTCGCGATTCCTGACGCCGCGTGCGCGTGGGCTGGCACGGGCGTTCGGGGCCCCGGTCATGTTGTTCTCAGATGAAAGGCCGGGATCGTTGCGACAGGCGGCGTCAGAAAAAGGGATCGATGTGCTTGTTTATGAGGGGGGCGAGGGATTGCGGCTGGATGAGTTGTCCGTGCGGGCCGGCGTGCGCGGTGTGCTCGGGTGTCTGGCCTGTGAAAACATGATTTCCCTGAGCGATGATGTGACAAGCGATGTGTCGCCAGTCTTTGCGCGTTCCAGCAAGTGGACGCGGGCGCCGGAAAGCGGGGTCGTTCGAACCCTCAAGACGACAGGAGATCGCGTCGAGGAAGGTGAGATCATGGCGCTTGTGGCCAGTCCCTACGGCGGTGGGGAGTTCGAGGTTCCCGCGGCGTTCGACGGGATCGTTCTTGGTCGGACCAATCTACCGGTCGTCAACCTTGGAGATGCGCTCTTTCACGTTGCCAGTGTGCGCGCTCCAGAAGATGCCGAAGCTGTCGTCAGCGATCATGCGCGTGAGCTGGAAGGAGATCCTGTCTTCGATGAGGACGAGATCATCTGACGCTCGCAATACGGTTAGCAGTGCACTTAAAAACGGCGCGGATTTCCATCCGCGCCGTTTGTGTCTCAGCCTTCGTTGGCGTCGGCTATTTCAGGGAAGGTTTGGCTTGCGGGACAAAATTGAAGCCAATTTTCACGCCGGCTGTGAAGACGTCCTGGTCTCGGAAATTCACCCCACCCGGGAATGTCACAGGGCCTTCATTGTCTTCGATGATTTTGTATTGAGCACCGAAGGTAATGTTGGCGCCCTGATATTGGTGACGCGATGAGAGGCCAAGCGATACTTCGCCATCGCCTGCGCGAAACGGGCTCCGCTGCTCGCCACTTGAAAATTCATAGGTCACGTCGCCGGCGAGGATCCAGTCAGGCCGCATCACCTGCGCAACACCGAGCTTTACCGACCAGTTGTCACCTTCGTAGTCCAACACAGGGGCACCGGCTATCGCGGTGACTGTGGGCAATGACAGCGCGGTCTCGCTGAAATCAGCCCAATGCACGTTGCCGTACATCAGTGTGGTCTGGGCGACGGGAAAGCGAAAATCGAAATCGACGCCCTGCGGGGTCTGATTGGTAAAGCGCGACTGCGAGACGGGTCCAAAAATCGGACTGTTTCGCTCGGTCAGCGTCCAGGTGTGTTCAATCTCGGAGTGGTAGGTCAGTGAGGCTCTCGCCCGGATCGCAGGCATCTCCCAAGCAACACCGGCTACCCAGCCGAAACCCCAATCGGCCTTGGCCTTCGCGCGATAGTCAGCACCGGCGGCAAAAACCGGGATCCCGACTTCGAATTCCGTGCGCTGGCTCCGTGTGCCCCCGTAGACGCTCCAATTCTCATCGAATTTGTAACGTGTGAGCGAGGTGATGGCGATACTGGAGAGCGTTGCGAATGTTCCGTCCGCCGTTCCTCCACGAATAGGTGTGCCGAGCGGGGCACTATCGTATGCGATATCTGCACCGAAAGGCTCGTCCACGATGTAGGCGGATGAGAGTCGATCGGTCCAGTCGATCTTGAAAGCACCGCCGAAATCCGTATCGCGCTGGTAGAAGTTGCCGAACTCGTTGCCGGCATCGTCATTGCCGGACGCATGCGGAAAAATGAAAGCGCCGGATATTTCGGCGTAGGTGCCGCGCTCGAAAATCGGCATGATGTTTCGATTACCGCGCTCAAGCTTGCCGGCTGAGGCCGCTGTCGTTGTTGCGATCAGTGCAGCGGCGGCGGCTATGGTGACGCCTGTCGCGGCGAAACTTCTGTAATGCGTCATCTTATATCTCCCCCGAGAGCGCATCGCGTTGACGCTAAGGGAAGGGCGCGCTGCTGATTCTACAAGTTTCGCGTGTGGAAAAACGTGCAGGCGTTCTCGATCGCGTGGCGCAGCTGGCACGCGGTGTTGCGTGTCAAAGGCGAGCGGATAAATCAGCCGGATTGAGAACACGTTCTCAAGTGCAGCCATTTAACGCCTCAGGCGCCGCCGACGTTGCTCGCGTGCGAGATTGCGTGACACGCGTCGCTTGCCGGAGATTGCACGGCGTGCTCCGCCACGACGTACATACCCGGGGCCTGCTTGCCGTATGCCCGGCGCGCTTACGCCGCGACGTGCAAGTTTGCGACGTTGAATGGCAAGCCAGCGGCGACAGCTTGGCAGGTTGAGATTGCAGCGCACGACGATGCGAGGCCTCTTTCTCGCTTTGCGCGCAGCGGACGGTTCGGCTGACGCTGTCGCGACTTGTTTGGTGGAGTGTCCTTTCGATGGCTTGTGCCAGACCGGAACGCATCGCTCAGGCGGACGGGCGCCATGGCTGTTGAGAACATAGCGGCGCCCGCAGACACGCACGGCAGGAACCGTCCGTGTGCGTTCGAATGCGGCGTAGATCGGTTGAAGCATGGCCCATTCGCTGTGTGATGGATGCGTCTTCCGCCGCGTCAGATTTTTCTCCGTCATTCGGAACGGGAAAATGTGCGCCATGATCCGAGGTTGTCCGCCATCCAATGCGGCGTCGAGTAGACGATAAATCTCCTCGATGCCGCGATCCGTCATGGCGTAGCAGCCGACAGATCCACAGCCGCCGTGAATCTGCAGGTAGGTGCCGGTCCGGCTGTGTCGGCGATCATAGGCGTTCGGAAAATCAAGGCTGATCGCGCGATGGTTTTTTGTCCGTGAGAGCAGGTGCTTTCGCGTTATTGCGTAGACCCCTTCCGGCGATTGCTCGTCGCCTTCACGAAATTTTGGTCCAAGTTTGCCGGACCATTTGCAGATTTTCAGCGATTTGAACCGGGCGAAACGGTCATTCCTCGCCATCCAGATTTCAAGTGTGTTCTCAGCCTTGAAAATCCGGACGTGGACGGGAGCGCCCCAGGTGAAGCCGCCAGCCTGCATTTGCTTGCGAAGCTCACCTTCGATCCAGCCCACACGTTTTGGAATAGACGAGGTCGGTGCAGCGGCTGTCACCGGGTTCTGAATTGTCTGGAGCAGCGAGTGGGCAGCCGGTGCGTTCTGCTGTGCTCGGGCTGCTGATGCGCATGTGCCCACAGCGATGGCGACCGCGATCAGCCAGGGTTGTCGTGAAACGTTCATATTTCACTCCCCAATTTCACGCACGGCATGTTCAGGAGAAAAATAATCCGAAATTGTCACAGATGCAATCCAGCCGCCTTCGCACGCGCTTCACGTGCCCGCGGATGTTCAGCGGGTGCGCTCTTCGGTCAGGAAAGTCTCAAGTTCGTGTATGTCGATCTGCGACGTGGTGAACGCATAGCCGATGGCGCGTGCCAAAACGAGGACAAGTTTGCCGCGCTCGACCTTCTTGTCCTGGCCCATCAAAGCGAGCATCTCTGATACCGAGGGGGTTGCGTTCGCGCGGCCAGTGGGCCCGGCGTTCGACGGAATTTCGGCGATAGACGTGGGCAGGCCAGCGCTTCGGAAGTGCGCTTCCACCGTGTCGGCATCTTGGGTGCTCGCGAGACCGATGCGGGCTGAATAGCGGAAGGCGAGCACCATACCGATCGCGATCGCCTCGCCGTGCAGCAGCCGGTCAGAATAGCCAGCCCATGCTTCGAGTGCATGGCCGAACGTGTGCCCGAGGTTGAGCAGAGCGCGCTGGCCTCGTTCGCGTTCGTCGTCTGCAACGATGCGCGCCTTTGCTTCACAGCTGACACGCACAGCCTGTCTGATGGCCGCCTGGTCACGTGCGAGCAGGGCGCTCCCGTTTATCTGCAGCCAGTCAAAAAACTCGCGGTCGCCGAGGAGCCCATACTTAACCACCTCCGCGTATCCCGCGCGAAGCTGGCGATCTGACAACGTTGCGAGCGCATCGGTGTCGGCGATCACAAGTGCGGGCTGGTGAAATGCGCCGATCAGGTTTTTGCCGTGTGCGGTGTTGATGCCGGTTTTACCGCCAACGGATGAATCAACTTGCGCGAGCAGGGACGTCGGGATCTGGACGAAGCGAACGCCGCGACGGACGATGCTGGCCGCAAAGCCGGCGAGATCGCCAACGACGCCACCGCCAAGAGCGACGACAGCATCGCCACGTTCGAGACCGGATGCCAGCAAGCGGTTGCAGACCTGTTCAAGGCGTTCGAACCGTTTCGTCGCCTCGCCCGCGGGGACGATCACCGTATCGCGGATCAGCTCTGTTCCTGCAAACGCCGTCTGAAGGCGGGGTATTTGTGCTGCTGCAACATGATCATCGGTGACGATGACAAGACGTGTATCGCCGAGCGCTTCCGCGATCAGGCCAGGTGCTTTTTCGATCAGCCCCGCGCCGATGTGGATGTCGTAGCTGCGCTCACCGAGTGCGACGTTGACGCGTGATATCTCATCGCGCGCACCTTGGGCGGATGTTGCCTCAGGCATTGCAGCAGTCAACCTGTCGGTCTTAGAAGCGGTTGTCGAGTTCGACGAGGATGTCTGCGACGGTGATCTCGTGACGGACATCACGGCTATGCACGGCGATGTCGGCCGTCGCATAGATCGGGTTGCGTTCCTCCAGAAGCTGGGTCAGCACCTCGCGTGCATCCTTGCCTTTCAGCAGCGGTCGGTTGTCGCGTCGTTGCACGCGGCGGACGAGCAGATCGAGATCTGCGTTGAGCCAGACAGACACACCTTTCTGGCCAATACGCTCCCGCGTTGTGTCGTCGATGAACGCGCCGCCACCCGTTGCAAGCACTTGCGGGCCGTCTTTCAGCAGACGGTCGATCACTCGTGCTTCCCCACTGCGGAACGCTGGCTCTCCGTGTTCCTCGAAGATTTCGGTGATCGTCAGACCCGCAGCGCGCTCGATCTCGGTATCCGCATCGGTGAATGGCAGAGAGAGCTGCTGCGCGAGGCGACGGCCGATTGAAGACTTGCCAGCACCCATCGGGCCGACGAGCACGATGGAGCGAGAGCCGAGACCGGCCTTGATGGCCTTGATGTCTGGATCGTTGCGCATTGGGCTGGCGGTGTAGGTGGCCTGCGATGCCATACTCGACGGTCCCTCCGTGTCGGCGTTCAAGCGGCGCAAACTTTCATAAAGTCATGAATCTGACAACGATTTTTGACACCGTTGCAGATTGGGTGGCGTGACCTGCCGGACCGACCCGTCACCAGGGCAGGCAATTGCGGGGCAGCTGGCGAACGTGTCATCTACGGCATCGGCGGGGAATCAAGCCATAACGGTGCCACGATCACCGCCCACCCAGCGTACTGGACAGGATGTCATGCCGAGCTTGATACGTTTTCTGGTCGTGATCGGCATCCTGGGGGCTATCGTGAGCGGGGGGCTGTATGTTCTGGCGGTGTACTTTGAGCCGCCTCAGGCGGAGACCAGCGAAAACGTCGGTGGCGGTGTACGCATTCAGAACTAGCACGGTTGCGTTTGCGCTGCTTGCTGGATCATTTATTCATGCCCACGAGGCTCGCGCCGCAGAGCCTTCGCTTGCTCTTGATCCCCGAAAGCCCGTCATTGACGTGCTGCGAGAGACGCGGAACGTACCAGCGAAAACCAAACCGCGACGCTCGATTGCGCGGACGTCACGCCAGCGTGTCCTCCCGTCTGTTGCGCCTGCATCCTCCTCTGGCCAGACCGATGGTGCTTTGACGGTCGAGCGCATCCTGAGCCGTGAATTGCCACCGCCTGATGTGTCGCGCGATCAGGCGGCGATCCGAAGCCCCGAGCGTCCGAAGGAGAGCTCGGGTGGCTGGGTCGATCCGTATGCGCGGGCCTCGCAGCCGCGTGCAGGCCGGCGTGTCACCACCGCGCGCCAGCGCGATACTGGTCTGCCCCGCGATCTCTGGCGTGGTGTGACGATGAAGCGCTTCGAGGCACTCTCACGACGCTACGCCAAAAGACCGTCATCCCGTGCCGTGAGGGATATCTGGGTGCGTTTGTTCGCGACCGACGCCACACCGCCGCAGGGTGCATTTAACGACGCCTCGTTTGAGGCGCTTCGCATGCAGGGGCTTTATCGACTGGGTGCTTTTGAAGAGATTGTCGCGACCCAGACCGCACGGGGAGCTGAGCGCAGTTATGGTCTGCTGAACATCCTTGCCGGCAAGTCGCGCATCGCGCTCGGTGATGGTGCATCAGCGTGCGCCGATGCGCCCTCGATGATCCGTGAAACGGGCAAGGTTTCGCAGCCGTTGCAGACATCGTTCGTAGAAGTTTCGGTCTACTGTGCGCTTCGTCGCGATGATCGCAAACGCGCCGCCCTTATGATCGAGCTGGCGCGGGATCGCGGCATCGATGCGCCTGAAACCTTCGGCGTGGTCGATAGTTTGACGCTCGGCGCAACGCCTGAGCTGCCGAAAACGCGCCGTCTCGAGTTGCTGCCGGGCAAGCTGATGGTGCTTGGCGGATACAAGCCCCGACGGCGGTTTTTCGACATTGCAACGCCGGCGCTGCTGGTTGCACTCGCCAACGATCCTGACGTGGCGGGCGTGGTGCGGCTCGGCGCAGCGGAGCATGCCGTCTCAAAAGGTGTGCTCTCTGGGCGCGGTTTGCGCGCTGTCTATTTGAGTGTGGGTCAAGTGGCCGGTGCTGCAGGAGAGCGTGCTGCGTTGCTGCAACGGGTTGCGCGCGGGGCCCGGGCGTCGCGGGGGACAGCGCGGGTGCTACGCGATGCCCGCAAGCTGCTCGATCTCTCGACGAAGGGCGGACTGTATCCGGTGGTCGCGGCGGCTCTTGGACCGGATGTGCGTAAGTTGCGCGAGACGGGCGATGCGCGCGCGTTTGCGGAAACGGCGGTTGAGGTATCGCTTGCTGCCGGGGATGCGGGGCGCGCGCTTGGCTGGGCGATCTTCGGGTCCGCAGGGCAGGTTGCGGGCGCCGGTGGACGTCGCAGCCTGATGCACTGGCAATTGGTTGTTGATCTTGTCGAGCGGTTGCAAGGCACTGGCGAGCGTGGTCGTTCACGGCGCGGGCTTGCCGAAGCTGAGCGTCTCGCGATCAACGGGCGGTTTGCATCGGGGCCGCTCCATCGTCTCGTTACGTCGCTCGATGCGCTTGGTTACATCGTCCCGATTCCGATGTGGAACGCCGCCACGCGTCAACCTCAGCCGAGTGACGGTGCCCTGCCAGAAACGGGTGTTCTTTCGGAACTCGCGAGCGCCGCGAAAGCGCGGCACGGCGGGCTTACGCTGTTGCTCGCGGTTGCGGCTATCGGGCCAGACGGTGCCGGTCGGGCCAACTTAATTACGCTTGGAGATGCGCTGCGGGCGTTGCGCGTCGCTGGGCATGGTGATGCGGCGACGGCGCTCGCGTTCGAGCAGATTTTTGCGATCTGGCCGCGGCAGGGCCGTCGATGAAGAAGATGACACGCCGAAGTGATCTTCTGGTTGTTGAGCAATTTCTCGCGATGCTGAGCGCCGAACGCGGCGCGTCGCCCCATACTCTAGACGCCTATCGACGCGATCTAACGGCCTTTACCGAGTTCCTGATTGCCCGTGGCACCGAAGCGCTTAAGGCTGCGCGCGATGACATCTCATCCTATCTCGCCGCGTTGAGTGATGACGGTCTTGCTGTCTCGTCCCGGTCGCGGAAGCTTTCCGCCATCCGTCAGTTTTACCGGTTCGCACTTGGCGAAGAGCTGATCGACGAGGACCCATCACGCCATGTCGACGGCCCGCGACGCGAACGGGCGCTGCCGAAAACGTTGTCGGTTGCAGAGGTCGATCTGCT
>JBCBXF010000140.1:0-8669 GCA_039816705.1 Pseudomonadota bacterium
CAGCATGACGGCGGAGTCCTTGCCGACAGAGTACAACATCACAGGGTTGCGGAATTCAGCCGCCACCTCACGCATGATGTGGATGCTTTCCGCCTCGAGCCGGTCTAGGTGCGTTTGCGTTCCGGAACCGCCCGTCGCAACATCAGCACGGTCACGCGTTTCGGTATCACTGATCATCGAAATCACTCCCTCCGGCCGCAATTTGCAGCGCCCGCGACACGCGCAATCTCAGCTAGCGCCGACATCACCGGGCGTTCAAGACCTCAACTTGCGTTTGCAACCGGTTTCAGTCGATGGGTGTGCATATGCGCATAGTGAGGCGCCATGAATTCATGGAGACGCTGTGCCCGCTCCGGCGCTTTTTCGATATCAACATACCCGCGCTCCTGAGGCGCAAGTCCTGTCGAGTTCTTGAGCTTCTCATGCCACGACCCGCCATCGTACCAACTATAGGTGCCGGTATCAGCGCCCGCCTCCCACGTCAGCGCATCGGCGATGAACGGAATGCCAACCGCCTCACAATAGGCGGCCACCATCCCGTGCGGGTCGGCCAGAAGATCGTCTGAATCGATCACCGGCGGCGCCACGCCATCGCGATCGCACAACCGGTCAAAGAGTTGCCGCTGCTCGGGAAAGGCAAGCTCCTTGAAGTGCACGTCCGGCCAGCGCTTCTGCACACTCGTGCAGACCTTCGCGGCATCGCGGATCAAAAATGAGTGCGTAAAATGGGAGAGAAATTGATCATCCCAATAGCGCTCGACATAGTGCGGAAAGTCTTTCGAGAACACCGGGCCTGCCGCAGCGGCATCGCGCAGCCGCTGCCACACCGTATCGAAGGTGAGACCGGGTTTGCGCGCACTGTCACAGGTCAATCGCGGCCACGGCGCATCATCGCCCGAATACCACCATTCACCGAACGGCTCGTGAAAGCAGGTCATGTCGCCCCGCTGACGCATCATCCATTCAAACGCGGTAGAGGTTGAGCGCGGCGTCGCCCAGAGCACGAGTATCTTGTTCATAAGAAGATCTTTATACTGATGATAATGCGTGGGCGCTAAGCCTCTGCGATCGCTTCAATCTCAAGCAACCACGCTTCGTCGAAAATATCAGCGATGACGACCGAGAGCGCAGGACAAAAATCGCCAAGCACGCGCAGCCGCGCCTCTCGGTTTTCCAACGCGTACTTCCGGTCTGCCAGGAAAATGTTCGCCTTGACGATATTTTCCTTTTCCATGCCAGCTGCACGGACTTGTGCGAGTACGTTTCGCCACGTCAGCTCCGCTTGCGCGGCGAACGTCTCCGGGACGCTTCCAGATGTGTTGACCGGAACTTGACCGCTCACATAGAGCCGACGGGTTGTGCCGCTGACCTCCAGCGCTTGGGGATATCCGCCGAACGACGCTGTGGCATCGTCTGCGTTGATCAGCCGTGTCATCATTTTTGCTCCTTGCGCGAGGCACATCATGCACCGTTGAGGCTCGAGAGCAGTGTGCCTCGCTCCACTGTCGGCGACACACCGAGCGTGCGGAAGATATTCCAGTACAGCGCGCTATCGGATGAGATGATCGGCTTGCCCGTCAAACGCTCAAGCTCGACCTCTCGCGAGACCATACGCTCTGTCAGTCCGTCGGCGCGCCGAAAATTCGGCATCCCGTTGACAACGAAGGCGTCAGCGTCACCCGCGCACTCCATCATCACCTCGAAGGATCGCACGGCATCCGTATGCGGAAAGATCCACGTCTTCGCGTTGACCTCGTCCTGCGTGTCATAGAGCCCCTGATCGACAAAGTTGCCGACATACGCGAGGTCGAAACCCGCTTCACGCAGAAACCGCGCATACCCGTCGCGCCAGTCCGGCCAGTAGTAGACAGAGTTGAGCGCGATCCGTTCGGCCCCGATCGCCCTCAACCCCTCGACAACGCTCATCCCAGCCATGTGGAACGGTGTGTCGTACGTCTCGCCGATACGATCGCAGATCGCCCGGATCTCATCCGGCGTCGTGCCGGAGGCATGCACCCAGTTGGTGCCGACCTGTCCACAGACGTCAGCACCATTGTTCGCCATGCACTCAACGAACTCCTCCAGCAGCGCAAAATTGTCTTTCCGCTGTTTGAGCTCGTGTTCGTAACCACGCAGATGCAGCATCCGGCCGTGCACGCCGACATGCGCCGGTGCGATCCGCATGAAATCCGTTGGTGCCGCGTCGAAATCATGAGGCGGCGCGGTAAAGCCGACCTGGTGCGCAAAAATCTTGTTCGCCGCTTTCGACCAACGCTCAGGCTTTTGATACGTCACAAAGCAACCTCCAACGCGATGCCGTTTCGGCATCTTCGCTCCAGAAGACAGCATTGCCAAATGTCCTTTTGGCATTCCACTCAAATGATCACGCAGTGTCCGAACGATCGCGCGCCGACCGTCGATCGCCGCACTCTCCGCGTCTTCCGCAGTGGCGCGTCCCGGCAACGTCAGTCACGCGGCAGGTCGTTCCGCACAACGGCTGACGATCGCATGTACGCAGGGAATTTCGCATCTCATTTGTCATGCCAGACTTCGTGAAGCTGCAGAAAATAGAAAGATCTAGCTCTGCTTGCGCTGAAAAAGCCCCTATCGGATGGGCAACATGGCGCGACTGGATGGCCCTGACCGGAGCTTAACTGGACAGGCACACGGGTCGCACCTTTGGCACCTACGTTTATCTCCTCGAAACAGCAGCGAGTGGTCGGGGCCTGACGCTTGGCTGGGACGGCCTGACGGAACCACCGATCGAAAGTTACGCGCTTGTGCCGATCCGCACGGCCTCGAAGAATTCTGAGAGGGCGTTGCTGCTGAAACGTACACACCGTGGCGCAGTCCGACCAACCGCGCGTGCCTGGGGTTCGGAGCTCCCAAGCGGCTCGGGACCGTTACGGGCGGCATTTCTGCACTACGCCCAAAGGATCATTGCCGCTTAGTAATGGGTTGGCCTACTGTGAGGTCACGGCGCGCCGTCCAAAGGCCTGTCGATTGTGCGACTGATCAAAATAATCCTTGGGAGGATCTCGGATGACCGATCGCAAGAACCCCACACGTCGTGGGGTGATCAAAACCGGTGCCGCCGCAGCAACTACGCTCGCGACGCCGTATTTCTTTAGCAGTGCGGCATTTGCCGGAAATCACGCCGGATATCGCAACGCCCCCACAGGCGACACCGTGACACTCGGCTTCAACGTCCCGCAGTCTGGACCATACGCCGATGAAGGCGCGGACGAGCTCCGGGCTTACAAACTCGCCGTTGAGCACATCAACGGTGGTGGCGATGGCGGCATGATGGGAACGTTCTCATCAAAGGCGCTCAAAGGCACAGGTATTCTCGGCAAGAAGGTCGCCTTCGTCACCGGTGATACGCAGACGAAATCTGACGCCGCCCGCGCATCGGCCCGCTCGATGATCGAAAAAGACGGTGCCGTGATGATTACCGGTGGCTCATCCTCCGGTGTGGCGGTTGCGGTGCAAGCGCTCTGTCAGGAAGCCGGCATCATTTTCATGGCCGGTCTGACCCACTCCAACGACACCACAGGCAAGGACAAGAAGGCCAATGGCTTCCGCCATTTCTTCAACTCCTACATGTCCGGTGCCGCACTTGCGCCTGTGCTTGCCAAGAACTACGGCAAGGACCGCGTCGCCTATCACCTGACTGCCGACTACAACTGGGGCTACACCACCGAGCAGGCCGTGAAAGAGTCCACGGAAGCGCTTGGCTGGAAAACAGCCGCCGCCGTCAAGACACCGCTGACCCAGACGGACTTTTCGTCCTACATCGCACCGGTTCTGCAGTCGGGCGCCGATACGCTCGTCCTGAACCACTACGGCGGCAACATGGTCAACTCGCTGACGAACGCCGTCCAGTTCGGACTGCGTGACAAACAGGTCAACGGCAAAGACTTCCAGATCGTTGTGCCGCTGTACTCCCGTCTGATGGCGAAAGGTGCTGGCGCGAACGTTAAGGGCATCTTTGGCTCGACGAACTGGCACTGGTCGCTGACGGATGAAGGCTCAAAAGCGTTCGTGAAGTCGTTCGGCACCAAGTACGGCTTCCCGCCGTCACAGGCTGCGCACACCTGCTACGTGCAGACGATGCTTTACGCCGATGCGGCAGAGCGTGCCGGTACCTTCAATCCATGTGGCATTGTCGAAGCACTCGAAGGCTTCGAGTTCGATGGTCTCGGCAACGGCAAAACGCTGTACCGTGCCGCCGATCACCAGTGCTTCAAGGATGTGCTGGTCGTGAAGGGTAAGGAAAACCCGTCGTCGGAATTCGACCTTCTCGAAGTCGTCGAAGTCACGCCGGTCGACAAGGTGACCTACGCACCGGACCACCCGCAAATGCGCGATAAGGACGGCAACGCCGTTGCTGTCGGCAAATGCAACCCGGGCGCCTGATCGCCTGATATGCCTGACGGGGCGGCCTCCTCATTTCCGAGGAGGTGCCGCCCCGTCTCACCACGTTTCCCGAAACGGTGTCCGCGAGGTGATCCCCCATCCCACGCGTGAACGCATGCATTGGTGCCCGATATGGAAGCCATCATTCTGCAAGTCCTCAATGGACTTGATAAAGGCTCAGCATATGCGTTGATCGCGCTAGGCCTCACTCTGATTTTCGGCACCCTCGGGGTCGTGAATTTTGCGCATGGCGCGCTCTTTATGATTGGCGCGTTCTGCGCCGTCACACTCAGCCGCCTACTCACGCTTTCCCGCACAGTTATCGACGAGAGCCGCACGGATTTCCTCGGCAATCCGATGAAGGTCGACGTGCCCTATCTTCAGGACTTCTTCGGCCCAACAATTGCCCAAGGCATAATCGACTGGTCCGTTCCGCTATCGATCCTGTTTGCGATCCCAATCATGATGCTGATTGGTGTGATCATGGAACGCGGCCTCATCCGCCACTTCTACAAGCGCCCGCACGCTGACCAGATCCTCGTGACCTTTGGCCTTGCGATCGTGCTGCAGGAAATCATCAAGTATTTTTACGGCGCCAACCCGATCCCCACTCCGGCACCGGCCGTATTCGCGGGCTCGTTTGATTTTGGAGCGATGCTCGGTTTCGACGCCAACACGATCATCTATCCCTATTGGCGGCTGGTCTATTTCGTCTTCGCGGCGATCATCATTGGCGCGGTCTTCGCGTTTCTCCAGTTCACGACATTCGGCATGGTCGTCCGCGCGGGCATGGCCGACCGCGAGATGGTCGGCCTTCTTGGCATCAACATCGACCGCCGCTTCACGATCATGTTTGGTCTGGCTGCTGCCGTCGCCGGGCTCGCAGGCGTCATGTACACGCCGATCAACTCGCCCAACTATCACATGGGCATGGACTTTCTGGTGCTCAGCTTCGTGGTCGTCGTCGTCGGCGGGATGGGCTCTCTACCAGGCGCTGTGCTCGCCGGCTTCATGCTCGGCATTCTCGAGAGCTTCGCCTCAATGGGCGCGGTGCTCGACGTGGTGCCAGCCATCAACCAGGTCATTCTGTATCTCGTCGCCATCATCGTGCTGCTGACCAGGCCGCGCGGTTTGATGGGGCGCGCCGGCGTGATGGAGGATTGACGCCATGCTTGGATTACAACGCTCGGACTTCCAGCTTCTCGGACTCGTTGCGCTGATAACGGCGTTCGCACCATTCCTGCTCAATCCGTTCCCGGTGGATTCCGCCCTCGCGCAGTTCAACGCCGGCTATCCGGACCTGATGCAGCGGTTCGTGATCTTCGGCATCTTCGCCATCGGCTTCAACATCCTCTTTGGCCTCACCGGCTATCTCAGCTTCGGCCATGCCGCGTTTCTCGGGATCGGATCGTACGCCGCGATCTGGATGATGAAGCTGCTGACAATGAACATCATCCCGGCGATCGCGCTCGGCGTGATCGTGGCGGGCCTCTTCAGCGTCGTGATCGGCTACATCTGCCTGCGTCGCTCGGGGATTTATTTTTCCATCCTCACGCTCGCCTTCGCGCAGATGGCATATGCGATGGCCTACTCGGATGTGCTCGGTCGCTGGCTTGGCCTCAATCTCACAGGCGGAGAGACGGGGCTTCAGCCAAAGCTGAGCGACAGCCGCCTGCTCGACCCGGAGGTAACCGATGGAGTGATCCCGTCCGCCAATCTCTTCGGCTTCGAGATGACCTCATCTCATGTGTTAGCCATCGGGGGATGGGAGTTCACCTTCAACGTCGGCTACTACGTGGCCGCCGTCATGATGCTCCTCAGCTTCTACATTGCAATCCGGATTTTTCGCTCACCATTCGGGCTGATGCTGCGTGCAGTGAAATCCAATCAAAACCGCCTTGGCTTCACCGGCGTCAGCACACGCCCTTATGCGCTCGCCGCCTTTGTCATCTCCGGCATGTACGCGGGGCTGGCTGGTGGCTTGATGGTCTCGATGGACACCCAGGCGGGCGCGGAGCGGATGTTCTGGACAGCGTCCGGTGAAGTCGTGCTGATGACGATCCTCGGCGGTGTCGGTACCCTGATCGGCCCTGTGCTTGGCGCCGGGCTTATCAAGTACATGGAAAACATCCTCTCCAAGATCAACGATACGATCCTCCAGGGGTGGTTCTCTTGGCTCCCCGAAGGGCTTTCTGATTTCGTCGTCGCAATTATCTATCCCTTCGTCGGCAAGGGCTGGCACTTGACGCTCGGCCTGCTCTTCATGGTCATCGTGATCTTCCTGCCGGGCGGTCTGATGGAAGGTTTCCGCAAGGTCGGAGATGCCTTCCGGCGGCGCTCCGGTGGCGGACGCGACGCAGCCGATAGTGCTGCCGCACCCGCACCGGCCGAATAGGAGATAATTTTCATGTCTGTTCAGGAAGCAATCTCCAGCGACAAGGGCCGCACCTTCGAACGCGGAACGCCCAACACGGTTCTGCACATCAATGACGTGCACAAGAGCTTCGCCGGGCTGCACGCGCTCTCCGATGTCGATCTCGATGTCCGCGAAGGCGAGACGCACGCGATCATCGGCCCGAACGGCGCGGGCAAATCGACGTTGCTGAACGTCTGCGTCGGGCGCCTGAAACCCGATCGCGGCTCCGTGACGTTCGACGGCGAAATCCTCACAGGGCGCACGCCCTACGAGATCAACCAACTCGGCGTGGCGCGCGTTTTCCAGACGCCGGAAGTCTTTCCCGAGCTGACCGTCATCGAAAATACCATGGTCCCGGCGCTTTCCAGCCGTGATGGACAATTCAAGCTCAACCCGTTCTCCAGCATGTTCGGCGAGACGACGCTACGGGATGAAGCCGAGAGCGTGTTGCGTAGCGTCGGGTTGCAGGCGCAGCTCACAGCAAGCGCCTCGACGATGTCCCGCGGTGACAAGCGCCGCCTTGAGCTGGCAATGGGCCTGATACAGCATCCCCGTCTGTTGCTCCTCGACGAGCCGACCGCCGGCATGGCGCGCCATGACACCAACGCCACGATAGACCTGCTGAAGCAGATCAAGGAAGGCGGCATGACCAAGGTGATCATCGAGCACGACATGCACGTCGTGTTCTCGCTTGCGGACCGCATCAGCGTGCTGGCGGGTGGCCGCATCATCGCACAGGGCACACCCGACGAAGTGAAGAACAATCCGAAGGTCAAAGAGGCCTATCTCGGAGAAGAAGAGGTATGACGACCATGAACGACATGCCAACGCAGGATGCCGTCGTGGCAGACGCGACCGCAACCGCAGTGCCGTCAGTGGATCCGCAAGCGCCCGCCACGCACGCTGCGCCTGCCGCATCCGGCGACGCACCCGCTCTCGTTTCCGATCCGTCGACCGCTTATTTCGCCGTACGCGGCCTTAACGCCTACTACGGCGACAGTTATGTCGTGCAGGACATCTCGTTCGATGTGAACGAGGGCGAAATTCTCGCCATGCTCGGGCGCAATGGCGCCGGCAAAACCTCAACGTTGCGTGCGATCGCCCGCGCGGGTGAACCGGAACTTCGCTCCGGCGAGGTCTGGATGCAGGGCAAACCGCTGCACGATGCGAAATCCTATGACGCAGCCCTTGCTGGCATTCAGCTCGTCCCGGAAGAACGCTGCATCATCCAGGGTTTGACCGTGGAGGAAAATCTCCAGCTTGCAACAATCGCGGGCGACACCGGATGGGATTACGACCGCATCTTCGCTTTGTTCCCACGCCTGAAAGAACGCCGCAAACAGGAAGGCACCACGCTTTCCGGTGGCGAACAACAGATGTTGGCGATCAGCCGGGCGCTGGCTCGCAACCTGAAACTCCTTCTTCTCGACGAACCTTATGAAGGCCTTGCACCGGTCGTTCGGCACGATATCGAGAAAGCGCTTATCGAAGTGCGCAACGCTGGCATCACCACGATCATTGTGGAGCAGAATGCCGTCGCCGCATTGAAGCTCGCGGACAAAGCGCTGATCCTGGATACGGGCGAGGTCGCCTTCGTCGGCTCCGCGCAGGAAGTCCTCGAAAACGAGGCGCTCCGACACGATTACCTCGCAATCTAGTTGGCCTTTCCGGGATCCGTTGGCCTCACGCGGGTTGTTGAGACACGCAAGACCGGATCAGGAGTTTGCGCATGCGAAAACTGGCGACGGCATTCTGCTCCACAATGATCGTCGTGATGCCAGCGTTGCGCACTTCGATAAGCGCTTTCTCGATATCGTGCCGAACGACCGGTGCA
>JBCBXF010000141.1:0-8642 GCA_039816705.1 Pseudomonadota bacterium
TTGTCGTATTCAGCCATGAGTTCGAAGTCCTTCCTTGTCAAAGCTTCGATCTAGTCAAACCTGCCCGCAATATGGCGCG
The DNA here is from genome assembly GCA_039816705.1 of Pseudomonadota bacterium. Taxonomy (GTDB): domain Bacteria; phylum Pseudomonadota; class Alphaproteobacteria; order Rhizobiales; family CALHAX01; genus CALHAX01. The sequence continues at coordinate 80 of JBCBXF010000141.1, forward strand.
CCTCCAAGTCCCTTTCAAGGCGGGCGAGTGCCCGAAACAGGGGCTTTTGGGCGCACTGCAGCCGCTCGCAGTCTCTTCTTCGCGACTGATTAACGAACAGTTACCGCAAGACGTTCGCCTATCATTCTGACCGCTGGCATCACACCCCGCGGAGATAAGGCACCGGCGGCGCTCGCAACACTCGCCAAAGCGAGACCGCCCCGAATGCAAGCGTCAGGAGCACTGCAATCGCAATAGCCTCCAGCACCGCCCATGCCGAAAACGCGAAATGCACATCTATCACCCGTGTTGTTATGGCCCACGCCGCCAGCGTTCCAAGCGCCACCGCAACAAGAGACACCGCGACCGCCAGCAGCGCGAACTCGAGCATCCCTGTCCAAAGTACACGCCGCGGTGTCGCCCCGATCGTCTTCAGGAGCACCGCCTGCTGCACGCGCCGCCGCTGCGTCGTCGTGATCGCGCCGGCAAGCACAACAGCACCAATCAACAGCGTTAGTCCTCCAATGCCGCGGATCGCCGTCAGAATACGATCCAACAGCCCGGCCGCCGCATCAATCGCGTCGCGCACCCGCAGCGCTGTCACATCCGGATGTGACGTCCCGACCGCTGAAAGAACCTGCGCCTCATCACGCAGTGTTGGCGTGCCTGGAAACGTGAGAGTGTAGAGATAGTTGAACGGTGCGGCCGCAAGCGTATTCGGAGAATAAATCAACACGAAGTTGATCGAGAGCGTGCCCCAGTCGACTTTCCGCAAATTGGCAATTGTCGCCGTGATCGGTCGCCCAAGCACGTTGACCGTGATCGTATCTCCAAGCTTGAGACCAAGACCGCGGGCCAGATCCGCCTCGAACGATACGAGTGGCGGCCCGGAATAATCCTCTGCCCACCAGTCACCTTCAACCACACTCGATCCGGCGGGAACGTCTTTCGAAAAGGACAGACCGCGATCACCATTCAGCACCCACACCGCATCCGGCGCGGCGTCGATCTTGTCGGCACGTTCTCCGCGCACTTTGATCACGCGGCCCCTCAACATTGGCGCCTCTCGAAGCACGCCGCCCGGCGCAACAGCCGCCACATCGGTTTCGAACGAAGACGCAACGTCCTTGCGAACGTCGAGGAAGAAAAAGCTCGGCGCATTCGCCGGCAAACGCGTCGAAAGCTCCCGAGTCAGCGACGTATCGGTCAGCGTCACAGCGACGAGCAACGTCAACCCGGTTCCAAGCGACACGACGATGGGCTGCGTCAACGCACCAGGCCCGCCAAGACTGCGCAGGGCAAGCACCAAGGCGGTCGAGCCGAAGCGTGGCGACCGCCGCGCCGCCCACCGCACCGTCCACGCGAGGGCAACGAAAAGACCGAACAGCCCGGCAATGCCTGCGAAGAAACCGAGCACCATGGCGCGTTCTTCGTTGGCAAGCACGGTCAGCGCAATCAACGCAGCCATCGCGGCACATGTCGCAAGCAACAGACCGCGCCGCGGCCAGCGAAACGTGCCAGCCACACGGTCTCGGAACAGCGAGGCGGGGCGCATTCCATCAATCCGACCAAGCGGCCAGAGCACAAATATCAGCGACACGAGAAACCCGTAGGCCGCCGCGAGCAACAACGATGCGGGTGCGACGGTGAAGCTGACCGGCACCGTGACGCCGCTCGCAAGCGCCTGCCAGACCAGCCATGGAACGCCGATCCCAATCACGAGCCCGACGGCAACGCCAAGCGCCGCAATCATCAGGATTTCCGCGAGATACATGCCAAATACAAGGCGCCGCCGCGCACCGAGGGATTGAAGAATGGCAATCGTCGTCGCCCGACCATCAAGAAACGCCGCCACAGCGTTCGCCACGCCGATCCCGCCCACAAACATCGCCGTCAATCCGACAAGCGTGAGAAACTGTCGAAACCGATCAATCCCAGCTGTGATACCGGGCGCGGGATCGCGCCGATCCCGCACACCAAATCCGGCAGGTGTGAAAGTCGCCTTCACAGCCTCGACCGATTGGGCAAGACCAGCATCACTACGCGCGCCGGGGTTTTCCTCCGACAGCGCCACCCGATACCGCCACCGCACCAGCGACCCCGGACCGACCAGATCCGATGCTTTCAGCGTATCAAGAGACACAAGCAGACGCGGGCCGAAAGCAGCGCGGGCCGTCAGCCCATCAGGCTCTTTGGCGATCGTATCCGCAATCGTCACCTCGACCTCACCAAGACGCAGTCGGTCGCCAACGGCAACACCCAACCGCTCAAGAAGGATTGGCGCCACCACCGCAACCCGGTCGGCCTGCACCGACGCGGCGAGATCTGCGTTCTGCGAACCGACCAACGTCCCGGCCAGCGGATAAGCGTCATCGACCGCTTTCACTTCAACCATTACACGCGAAAGCGCGGTCTCATCTCCCCTCGCTGGTTCCACCACCTCGGCCATGCTGCGCAGCGTCGCGATTTCACTGACTTGCCCAAGCGCCGCAAGATCTTTGCGTTCGTCCTCACGCGCCGGCTGATGAACACGTGACAGCGCGATGTCACCTCCGAGCAAACGGCGGCCTTCGGAGGAAAATCCAGCAGTGAGAGAGTCGGAAACAATATTGACGGCTGTGATGATGCCGACGCCAAGCGCGACGCAGACGACGAACACGGTGAAGCCGCGCAGCCCACCGCGCAGGTCTCGCAGCGCAAGGCGAAAAAGAGCGCCGATATCGCGCCCGCTCGCGACAGTTCGCACACCCGTCACGACGCCACCTCGAACGGAGCGGCTGACCCCATCGCCGTGCGATCACCGACGATCTTCCCGTCGCCAATCTCGATGACCCGGCTGCAGCGGGCCGCAAGTCCGGCATCGTGCGTAATCAACACAAGCGTCACACCCGCGTCCGCACTCAACGCAAACAATTGCTCGACGACGAGCTTGCCAGACGCCGCATCGAGGTTTCCTGTTGGTTCATCCGCCAACAAAATGCGAGGCCGATGCACAACCGCACGGGCCAGTGCCACGCGCTGCTGCTCGCCGCCCGAAAGCTGCGCCGGAAAGTGAGCGAGCCGATGCGTAAGATCGACATTGCCAAGCGCGGCCTCAGCCTTTGCGAATGCGTCAGGATCACCGGCAAACTCGAGCGGCAACGCCACATTCTCGAGCGCCGTCATCGTCGGCACAAGATGGAACGATTGGAACACGATACCAATGTCCCGCAGACGCAGGTCGGCAAGCGCGGCTTCATCCGCCGTCTGAAGATCCTGCCCGGCAATTACGACCGCGCCCGACGTCGCACGTTCGAGCCCGGCCATCACCATGAGGAGCGAAGTCTTCCCACTGCCACTCGGCCCAACGATCCCGACGGTCGTACCGCTGGCGATATCGAGCGAGATCCCTTTCAAAATTTCGACGGGGACACTCTGGCTCGGAAGCGTAAGCTGGACATCAACGATCGAAATCGCCACGTCGTTGTCTAGCGATCGAGATGTCATGAAAACTCGCTTGATCGGATAGCTGACGAGAAAGGTGTCGAGAGGGTCGGTGCGCGATGCTGCATCGGGCCGGGTTGAGGGGAGCCGAGTTGAGGATTGTCTCCCGAGCCTCCACATCAGTCGTCGCACCACCTCACTGATGACAGAATCGGACATGCGCAGTGTTGCGTTCCGCTACGATATCGGAGGCCCCATGAGATCAATCAACCTTTCACCCAGATCGCTTCAAGTCTCGGCTGCAATCGCCGTTCTTGCCATCACGGTCTTTCAGGCGACGTTCGTAACGCGCGTTTCGGCCGAAGAGGCGACCGCACCGGTCTCCGCGGCTGCGATCAAGATTGTGGCATTCGGCGACAGCCTCGTCGCCGGATACGGTCTTGATGAGAAAGATGCTTTCCCCGCCCGAATGCAGGCCGCATTGCGCGCGCGTTACCCCAACATCGAGATCGTCAATGCCGGCGTCTCCGGCGACACGACCGCAGCAGCACTTGCCCGGTACGATTGGGCCATCCCGTCGGACGCGGATGGGGCGATGGTGCTGCTTGGCGGCAACGACTTCCTGCGCGGCCTGTCGCCAAAACGCATGCGCCGGAACCTCGATACGATCCTCACGAAGCTCAAAGCGCAGAACATGGAAGTGCTGCTGCTCGGGATGAAAGCCCCTCGCAACACCGGACGCACATATTACACCGCCTTTGACGCGGCCTTCCCCGAGCTAGCGAAAAAACACGGCGCTTTACTCGATCCGTTCTTCCTCGAAGGTGTCGCGATGCAGCGCACGCTGAACCAGATTGACGGCATTCATCCCAACCGTGCTGGCGTCGAAAAGATTGTCGCGCGGCTCACCCCAACGGTCGACGGACTCGTCGCACGCATCCTCGAGGCCCGCGCAGCACGGACGGACGGATGATCCGCGCCTTTGTGGCACTCGAACTGCCGGCAAACATCCGTGAGCGCCTCGCGATGATCCGCCCCGCGATCCCCGACGCTCGCTGGGTCGAGGCCGACGACATGCATCTGACGTTGCGCTTTCTTGGTGCCTGCCAAGAACCTGTACTCGACGACATTTGTGAGCGCCTGGCTGACGTGACGCCGGGCCCACTCGAATTGATCCCGTCGGAGCTCGGCTGTTTCGGCCACAGCCATATGCGGGCCGTCTGGATTGGAATTGAAAAGGCTGATGCACTGGATCACCTCCGGCGACACGTCGAACGGATTGCGCAAAACGCCGGACTTGAACCCGATGGCCGAAAGTACGCCCCTCACATTACGCTCGCGCGTATGACACGTGCCCCGTCACCCAGCGTCGCCCGCGCGCTTGGCGAACAGGGTCGCACACGTATTCCTGCCTTCCACGTCCGCACCATGACTGTATTGTCGTCAGGACGGTCCCGCGGCGGCGGCCCATACCGTGTAGAAGCGCGTTACGATCTCGAACCGGAGAATAAAGTTCATGACCAGCAAACTTGATGACGCCGCGCGTGCCGAAGCGATGAAATCGCTGCCGGACTGGACACCGTGCGACGGCCGCGATGCGATCCAGCGCACCTACAAATTCAAGGATTTCAAGCAAGCCTTCGCATGGATGACGGCTGCTGCACTCGAAGCCGAGGTCGCGGACCATCACCCGGAATGGGAGAATGTCTACAATCGCGTCAATGTCACGCTCACAACGCATGACGCCGACGGCCTGACGGAAAAAGACATTGCACTTGCCAAGGCAATGGATCGTCACGCCGCGTGACACCACGGTGCCGCGTTCACTGCACTGATGAGCGCAATTTCAAACTGCTCCGTACATCGGGCGACGGCGGAGGCACCAGGCTGGACGATGCGGTCGGAGAGATACCTCGCGATCGGTTTTGCGTCGGCGCGTTCTCCGTCCGGCCTCCGAAAACATCAGCGCGCAACCAGTGACGCAACGTCGAAACTTTCTTGGCCGCAAGCGAAGTGGCGACAGGCCGACTTTCCAGAGAGGCACTCGCGCTCGATGTAACACGGGCCAGCGTGCGAGACCGCGCAACCGGACTGGACTGCAACGCGCGCAGCCGGGGTTTCCGGACGGGAAGGGTCGGATCCCAAAACCTCTTGATGCCGTCCGTCGATGCCTGCGCCGCGTCGATCGCCAGAGACACCTTCTCTGGCTTCAGCGTGGACCGCAGATCAAGCCGCACTTTCCGGAGCGCAATGCGCGCACGCTCCTTGCCAACAGCCGCATACTGCTTGTGCCGGAGCTGGGCACGCTCGCTCCACGGCTTCGCACGACACCCACATGAAGGATTGAATGTCTTGCGATAGACAAACGCGTTCTTGAGCTGGCGATACCGCTGCCCATCCAGACTCCGCATCTCCCCGATATTGTCGGTGCTCGAGCGGAGAATAAACAGCTTCGCAGGGCTCGAACACTGTGACTCGCACTTCTGGCTGTCCGACATCAGGCTCGCATTGCTGCCGCCGCGCCGCATTGGCCAATAATAACCATCACACATGCGCACACACATCGTACGCCGTCCCATGTGTTTCGGCCGCGCCTGTGGCAGCTCACTTTGCGCGCGACGTCCATGGTTGAAGAACGGATTGAAAATCCGACGCCCGCCTCCTGGCAATTGCTGGATGACCGGCCCCCGCTGTTGCACCGGCCTTTGACGGACGGGCTTGGATTTCGGCTTTTGCTGAAAGATACTGAAGAACGCAGCCAGCGGATTGTTCGCCTGGGCCACCCGAACGCGCGGCCCCCGCGTGGCCGGAGCGGAACCAGCGGGCAAAGCGACTGGTGCCGAAATCAGAGGTATTGGTTCGAAATCGGCAGCCGCATGCGTCGCGGCCTCCCCGGGTGCAATGCCGAGACCAACGACAAGGATAGCGACGAGCGGCGGCGCTGCCTCGAGGCCGCGCCAAAGCGCAACCCCGCACGCACGCGGAGAAAAAACGGTCATGGACGATACGCAACACTGTCTGAACGCAATCGCCGGGCAATCCACCGCCCGGCGTCATGACGCGAAACGTACCGCCAACAGGGAAAACAATCCCTGAAGGAAACTGCGAAAGTTGAAGTTATCCGGTCAACGAACCGTTTGAGGCTGTCCCAACTTGGACCACTCAGCGGTTTGTCTGGAACGCGCGCTGAAAATCACCCACCCGCCGACGATACACTTTGCTCGACTTCGGGCGATAGACCTTCACCTTAGGGGCACCAAACCCACGCGCATTCGCAAACGACCGCGACCGCTTGGATTTCTGGCCCTTCCTCTTGCGGACACTCGGCTCTTCGCGAGCGGACGTGGGCAGTTGGGTGACGCTTGAGTTTGCCACGACATATCCGATTGACGAACGTCGCGCGATCCGCCGCGCTTTGCTCCCCGTTTTCCTCACGTAGGACTTGAGCCGACCCTCAGCTTGAAGCGTGGCATACATCTTATGCTTGGCGAGCGCCTGCCCCTCCCATGGATCGGGACGACATTTGCAGCTGGAGACGTGCTGCTGCTGGAAGCGCCATGCCGTTGGCAACGCGCTGTAACGTCGACCACGCCGGTCAATCATGTCGGCGGGCTCTTGCCCCGGGTTTTCGTAATAGTAAAGACGGGTCGGCGCGGCACAACTCGAGCGACAGACATTTTCATCCACGCCAAGATTACGTTTCGACGTCGAAAAACTTACCGGCCACATGAACCCGTCACAGGACCGCACACACATCGTCCGGTACAGCCCGGACTGCGGTGTATGTTGCCGCTTGGGTGCTGCGTACTGCGAGAATGGATCAAGGAAGAGGTCGCCACCGTTGCTACCGATCAGATTGGACCGGCGCACCTTGCGGATATACTTCGACGAACTTTTCGATGAGCCACCCGAACGACGTCGCCACTTCCCCGAATGTCGCAAAGACTGGGAGAACTCGTCATCACGCGTCTCGACGATAAAGGCGGTTGCCATGGCGTCATCCACGGGTGGGAGTTTTACAACCTTGGCAGAACGCAGGTGGTTTTCATCCGCGCTGTAGTGCGTCGATGACCACGCATCGAAGTTCGCGCCTTCGACCGCCGTAAACACCGCGGCTGAACCAATGGCCGCCCCTCCGAAAACTGCGATTGCAGAAAATTTCTCAGCGACGTCCCGAAGCACATCGCCTCTGACACCCCAAACCCGATCCAGAAACGCGATCACAACTCTGCCTCTGCCACCAAATCCCCACACTCTGTCTAGCTCGCTCGTGTTGGCATGCCAACACAAAAGCGCTTTGTACAGAGTGTTTCACGCACACACGGCACTGACGCGGGTTTGCAAACGCGTTGCCACTCGCGATGCCTGAATGCACGTCACCATCGATCCGTCCCGACGGTTCGCATACTTGCGCGACATGCGCAGCGCACGCGCATCGATATGGTTGACGGCCGCGGGATCTAAAGTGTGAGCACGACTTTTCCCTTGGCCTCACGCCGCGCAATGACGCCAATCGCATCGCGGATGTTATCAAGCGGATACGTTCCGTGGATGTGTGGCGACAGCCCGCCGTCCGCGACCCAGCTCAGCATGTCCGCCATGTTGGCCCGGTGCCCGGCAACGTCGCGCTCGACAAACCCGCCCCAGAACACGCCAACCAGCGAGCACCCCTTCAAGAGAGGCAAATTTAACGGGATTTTTGGAACATCGCCGGCGGCAAAACCGATGACCAGAAACCGCCCACCCCACGCCATCGCGCGGACCGCTGGCTCGGCGAACGGCCCGCCGACACAGTCATAAACGACATCGACGCCCTGGCCATCCGTCGCCGCCTTGAGCTGATCACGCAAATCATCCTCGGCGTAATTGACGAGGACATCCGCGCCTGACGCTTTGCAGACAGCCAGTTTTTCGGCCGATGAAGCCGCCGCAATTACCCGCGCTCCTAGCCGCTTGGAGACCTCGACCGCTGCAAGACCGGCACCGCCTGATGCGCCGAGCACCGCCACCGTCTCACCCGGCTGCACTTTACCCCGGTCCTTTAGCCCGTGGATCGCCGTCCCGTATGTCACCACCAATCCGCAGGCCGTGACGTCGTCAACCGCATCCGGCACTTTCACGAGCTGCTCCGCCGCCACGACGACCTGCGCGCGCGCGCAAC
>JBCBXF010000142.1:0-8560 GCA_039816705.1 Pseudomonadota bacterium
CCTGCTTGCCGGCAAGCCGTTGGTGTTTGCGGCGCTTGGGCCCTTCGACGGTTATCTCTCCGTCTTCAAGGGTCATCAGCGCGATCAGGACGGAAAACCTTTTCCGACCTATCGGTGTGTGTTTCCAGAAGCGCCAGAGGACGGCACCGTTCTCAATTGCGCCGAGGTTGGCGTGCTCGGGGCGGTGGCCGGGGTGCTCGGCACATTGCAGGCGATGGAAGTGCTCAAGGAGATTATCGGTTTCGGTGAGAGCCTGGCAGGTACGTTGCTGATCTATGATGCGCGCGAGACGCGCTTTCAGCGCGTGTCGCTGGCGTGGGATCCGAGCAACCCGCTCAATGGCGAAGCGCCGACGATTACCGATCTCTCGATCCATGCTGCGGCGGAGACATAGCGGGTTTCAATCTCCACTGCCTTGCGCTTGAGAAGTCGCGGAGGAAGGCAAAGGCGTGCGAAACGCACCGTCCCACGCCCTTGATTGAAAGCGTGCGAGAAGTCGCCCACCCGCACCGCCGGGAAGCTGGATACCCCGTGCAATGCGATCTGCGCCATGCGCCAAAGCGTGGCGAAAGACGTTTGCGTCGATCGCAGGCGTCTCGGCTCCGGCGCGGGAAGCTCGATCGATATCGAGCGCAAGTTCGATCAGTCCTGCAGGATACTGGAGACGTCGGCTGGCATGGGCCCGAGCCTCGACGAGGCTATAAGCGCGGGCTCCGGCTTCGCTGATCTGCAAGGCACGGACAGATGGCGCATCGCTTGTCACCGGAGCAGCAGCGAGAGCGGTGGCGAGTTGCAAGAGGCCATGTGTGATCGTCATGAGTTCCGATAGCGGCAGGCGATCGAGAATGACAGGACGGTTATCTCGTCCAAAGGCCGGCAGCACGCCGATCGCCATGCGCTCGAAGCTGCGGGTCAAATATTTTTCCTCTGCCGTCAGGATAAACAGCTCGGCATCGAGACCGGCTGCTGCCGCATTGGCGGCAATGTTCGGCGCGAGGGGATGTCGCGAATACCATGCACTGGCATCGCGCACCCATGCCAGCCATCGTCTTTCGCCAGTTGCGCGGACGAGCGCGATCAATCCGGAACCGACGTCAGCGGTTTCACGATAATGCAGCTCTGGCGCGCGACCAGTGATAAGCCAGCCATTCGTCATCGACTGCTTGAGTGCGTCACAGGTGCGAAGTGCGTTGCGCAACGGCTCGCGGATGAACAGTGACGGCTCCTGTTTGCGTGCTGCCGGAGCGAGTGGAGCTGCGGGCAGGCCTGTCTGGCCTGACACCTTGAGCACCATCGCCGCCATTTCATGCGCCGTTGCGATCGCGCGCTTTGAAAGCGCTGGAAACTGTTCGGCGATGGCGAGCAGGCCGCGGATTTGGCCGCCAAGTTCGCCGAGGCCCCGGGTGCGGGGTTGTCGTGGTGGATCGTTCAGTGTGCGCCACCAGCTGGCACTCTGGACGTCGTTGACAAAAGCGGCCGCACGCTGGTCCAGGCGGCGATCTGAAAACCGGATGCCGTAGGAGCTCCGCTTCGGACGTCGGCCATCCGTCGGGTCGCGGCGGTTGGCGAACCTTGGTGCAGCGCGCAGACGCGTGAGTGCGCGAGCAATCCGCGCAGTATCGCGGTCTGCGAGTGCTGTCGTGAGTATGGTGGTGTCGAGTGCGCGGATGTTGTGACATGCAGCGATCGCGGGTGTTGCGGAGGTCGCGAGTGTCGCTGCAAGAACGCTCATCCAGTTGCTCACCCATCTGGGCGCCACCCTCCTTCGAAACGCATTTCCCCCGAACGTCACGTTGGACCTCATTGCGCACACTGAATGCCGACATCGCTTCCGCGAACGAGTGTAACGCAATGCTTTTGGATTACGAGGCGCGAGGGTCGTCTGTTCACGGATTACTGACCTGCGACGGTCGCTCGCGAAGGGGTTCAAACGCTGGAATGTCTGGCCAGAAGCGATGCAGTGCATCGGACGGTCGTGCGGGATCGCCACTGGTGACCAGCCGGATCGTGCGGGTCCGCGCGTTTTCCGCGCGTGTGGCGAAGTGAGGGTGTCGTTCGAGATAGTCTTCAAGGCTGTCAGAGACGGCCTGAGGCTGTGCGAGCAACCTGATCGTCGAGGGCAATGCCGCGCGAAAGGCGTGCTCGAGCAAGGGATAGTGCGTGCAGCCGAGAATGACTCTTTCCGGCGGTGTCCCGCGATCAGACGACTGTGCCTCATCCAGCATCTCGGCGACGTAGCGTTCAACGGCCGTCGTGAGATCACGCGCAGGCCAGTCGCCTTCGATGCCGCGCACGAGTGTCGGGCATGCCTTTTGGAGCACACGCACCTGCGGACAGCGCTTGCCGATTTCTTCCGGATAGACACCAGAAAGAACGGTGCGCCGGGTCGCGAATACGCCAATTGTCTCGGTGTTGTACTTCTGGGGATACTGCGGGGTTGTGACGGCCCAGGGCACTTGCGTGGCTGCTTCGACAGTTGGGGCGACGATGCCGAGGATGTTGTGGCCGTGATAGCCGGTGTTCGGCAGCCAATGCTGCTGCAGTTGGCGACAGGCGACGGCGGTTGCAGTGTTGCAAGCAAGCAAGACCAGCCGACAGCCAAGCTCAAACAGCGTGCGCACGCCGTCCTGCGTCAACGCAATCACCTCGTCCGCGGGGCGATCACCGTATGGCGCGTTGGCATGGTCGCCGAAGTAGAGCATGTCGACATCGGGAAATCGCTCGGCCAGTGCGCGCATCACCGTCAGCCCACCCGCACCTGAATCGAACAGACCTATCATGGGTATTGCGGCTCCCGCTGTGCGTCTGAGGTGATGATGACAGGTCCACGATCCGGATCAAAGCGCCCGGCGCAAAATGATCGGGAGAACGAGGCTCAAGCCGAGAAAACGCAGGACCTGATGTCCGGCGACAAACGCGGGGTCATGTCCAAGTGCGAGCGCGAGTGCCGCCATGCTGTCGAGGCCGCCTGGCGCCATGGCGAGCCAGAGCTTGCCGAAGGGCTCATCGATCAGCGCAGCGGTGGCAACGGCGGCGGTCGCTGTGATCGCGCTTGAGAGGGCGAACACCAATGATCCGGCTGCCAGGCTTTTGAGAAACAGAGCACGATCGATGTTTGCGAAGCGCACGCCGATCACCAACCCGGTTGCGATGAATGCCGGGCCCGCGATTGCGAGCGGTACGGCGCCGTCGATCACGCCACTGGCCGAGAGGACCATGCCGCCCAACATCGCGCCAATAAACTCCGGCGCGGCGATGCCACACCGCCGAGATACCAGCGCACCGACGATCGCCGCCGCAAACAATGCGACGAGCGCAATTGGCTCGAGAGACGCACGAGACGGCAGGGCCGGGTCTTGCGGCGCAACGCTCGCCGTCGCGCCAAGGATCAGCGGGATCGCGACGAAGAGACCGGCGAGACGCATGGTCTGGATGATCGCGACGCGACGGATGTCCGCGCCGGTCTCGTCAGAGAATGCGAGAACGAACGAGAAAGCGCCGGGCACGCAGGACATGACTGCCGTGCGGCGGTCGTAGCCAAACACCTTTTGCAGTGCGACCGGGGCGGCAAGCATGAGTGCGACGAGAGAGAGCGCCAGTGCGGCGAGGCTCAGCGGCCAGTTCGGCAGCGACGTCAGCGTTTCCTGACTGACGCTTGCCCCGATTGTTGCGCCGACTGTGAGGAACGCGACGCGGCGGAGTGCGTCGGGTGCCGCGACATGGACGCCGGTGAGCGCTGCCAGTGCGACGGCCACCATGGCGCCGGCGAGGAGCCCGGCCGGGAAGTTGATCGCATGCGCTGCAAGACCGCCCGCCGTCGCGATGGCGCAGGCGAGGAGCACAGCACCGTGAGTGTCGGCTGCCGGTTGTTGGGCGTCTTTGACAGGGGATGTCACAGACCGCCTAACCGGTCGGCTGCAGTGACGGCGCAGTATGCGCATAGATGCGGGCGGGTGGCACGTGCAGTCTGCAACGATCCCCTACGGCGATCGTACCTGGACGCTCGACCCATGCAACGACGCCACGCAACCCGAGCGCCTTACGCGGGAATGCGGCGCCTTTGCCCGGAAAATGCGCCTCGAGGATTTCGGCCGGGAACCGACAAGGGCCGTTCTCGATGTCGACGACGAGCGATGTGCCATTCTCGAAGATGAGGCGGGATGACGGAGGCAGCTGCGTTAAATCGGGGATGCCTTCGAGCGCGAGGTTAGCACCGACCCACTCCGGTGCGATGCGCGGAATTTCCATCCGCCGCGCAATCTCTGCCAGTTCCTCAACCGCGAGGATGGAGATCTGTCTGGCGTTGCGGATTTCTGTTCCGCGCTTCGGATACTGTTTCAGAACCCGCGAGCAGGATGGCCGCCTCTGGCCTCCATGACTTTCACCGGCAAAACCGTCCCACGTTACCTCCACCTGATCGAGCGGACGGCTTTGGAGGTCGGTATCTGGCGTATCATTGATGAGGATTGCGTGGGCGGTGCCGTAGATGTCCGTCGGCGTCAGCATTATCATCCTCCTGTGATGTCTGAAGACTTGCGATCTGCGATGCTATTCGTTGCCCTGCACGCGTTGCAGCTGCGTATTGTCAGCGAGCAGCAGTGCGCAGGTCTCATCACTTGAAATCGCCGTACAGAACTCGCCGTGGAGTGAGGCGACCGACATGTCGTGCACGACCTCCGGGTCATAATCGCGACCATCTGGACCAACACGGTTTGTGGTCGCGCAGGCATCCGGCACGAGATACGTATCGAAGCCGAGATTGCCGGACATCCGGGTCGTGGTTTCGACGCAAAAGTTGGTGAAGAAACCGATGATCACGATCCGCCGAGCGCCGACCTGGCGAAGACGCAGCTCCAGATCCGTGCCGATGAAACCGGAATTTACATCCTTGCGGATGATAAATTCTCCGGCATCCGGCCGGAGACCTTCGATCCATGCGCCCGTGGGCAGCGAAAGCTTCAGAGGCGAGGCGGCTTCGCGACTGTCATGCTGGGTGAAAAGGATGGGAGCACCGGCACCACGCCATGCCTGCAGGAGCCGGCGTTGATTATCCTCTGCGCCCGGGTTGTTCCGCCGCCCGGTCGGGCCGCCCCAGTGCGTGAGCTCGTTGACGCCGATCTGAACATCAATCAGTAGGAGAGCGGTGTCTTCCGCAAAGCGCGGTATCATTTTTTGCTCCTCACGCCGTTGCCGCAGCAGCGTTTTGTTTGATGGCCGTGATGTTCTCGGCGTAGGCATCCCCGCGAAACACCCCGCTGCCGGCAACTGCGACGTTGGCGCCGGCTGCCGCCACGTGGTGGACCGTCTCCGCATTCACACCGCCGTCAACCTCGAGAAAGATGTCACGGCCTTCGATCATCTTGCGGATGTTGCTGATCTTCTCGACCTGGCTTTCAAGGAATGTCTGGCCGCCGAAGCCCGGGTTCACCGTCATCACAAGGATCAGATCGACCTTGTCGAGGACATATTGCAGCACACTCTCATGGGTCGACGGGGTCAGACTCACGCCGGCTTTTTTTCCGAGATCGCGAATGGCCTGCAGTGATCGGTCGAGGTGTGGACCGGCTTCGGCATGGATCGTAATGATATCGGATCCGGCTTTGGCAAACGCTTCGAGGTATGGATCGGCTGGCGCGATCATCAGGTGCACATCGAAGATCTTGGGTGAATGTGGACGCAAAGCCGCGACGACATCTGGCCCGATCGTGATGTTTGGAACAAAATGTCCGTCCATAACATCGATGTGTATCCAGTCGCATCCGGCCGCGTCTATGTCTCGGACCTGCTCACCAAGACGGGCGAAATCGGCGGACAGGATCGACGGGGCAACGAGAAACGCATCAGGCATCCATGTCTCCGGGTTGAAGGCGTGAGTGGCGGTGTCCGGGCGGATTTTGTGGTGCGTTAAGCCGTGGACGGGCCATGCGGGAGGAGGCGTATCTATGGATAACTTTCTTGGCAAGCTGCGAGACTTTTTCGTCGGCGATACGGAGCGGAAGCCGCGCAGCGTCGATGATGTGCAACTTGCTGCGGCGGCGCTGCTCGTGCATGCGATGCGTGTCGATGACGTGTCCGGGCGGGTCGAGCGCGTTCGTGTGCGCGATACACTCGCGGCCCGGTTCGATCTGTCAGGCGCCGAGGTCGATACGCTGATCGATGCTGCCCGTGAAGCTGACGATGAAGCTGTGGATCTCTATCGGTTCACGCGTACCCTTACAGCCAATCTCGATCAGCCCGGACGGCAGGAGATTGTGCGCATGCTCTGGAATGTCGTTGCAGCAGACGGAACGATTGACGAGTTTGAGGCAAATCTCGTTTGGCGCGTGGCGGAGCTTATCGGCGTGTCGAGTGCCGACCGGATCCGGTTGCGTCAGGAGGTGACGGGTGTCGCCGGGCCTGCTGAGGCCTGAGTGTCTCCGGCGTTCCGCCCTGCGAGATCAGAGTTCGTCGCGGTACGCCATCCAGCCGTCCGGAGCGCTCCAGTCACCGCCGAAGTTCCAGCTGCCGTCGCCAACGGTGAAGATCGGGGCGACGACTTCACGGTTGGTGAGCGCGGCGAGGCGATCACGGCACTCCATTCCGGCGCGCCCGGCACCCACCGCGCATCCGACCAGCACGATTTTGGCGTCAGGCGCGAGATACCGTTTCCAGCCCGCGATCAGGTCCGCGTAGATGCCGAAGGTCTCAGCGGTGAAGCCGAACATGCCCAGCGCGAGTTCGCCCGGACGTCCGTAGCCGACGAGCACCAATTCGTCGACGGAGCGGAGTTTCCGCAGTGCGGCCGTCACCGCGAGAATGCAGTCCTCGTCGCGAGAAATCCGTAATGATGCATCCTGAACACGCAAGGCGTCCTGCAGGACATCGAGATCGGCCAAGCCCTCATCGAACACGTAGAGCGCGCGCGAGGCGAGCACATCTGCCAAGCCGTCTGTCTGGTCCGTGGCGATTGGCTTCATTGGGTTTTACTCATTTACGGCAACGACGCTTTGCGGAACCTCACCCTTCCGCATTTTCATGCGATGCGTTGGTCCGACAGGGCGACCGAGACAGACCACTCAGGGTTGTGTTCCGAGTACGACTCAAGTGAAGCGTATGTGCATTCCGATATCGTTAACGCGCTGGCCTCAGACCTTGGACGCGGCACCCCGATGCGCAACACAGTGAACGAATGGTTGAACCGCTGGCGTCGGCGACACTGGCGCGCGAGCGAGACCCAGGATCGCTATCGTGGACTTGAGCCGCTAGTCTGCATCACCGGCGGGTCGGATGGGATTGGGCTTGCGTTGGCCCAACGATTTGCCAAGGACGGGCATGCGCTCCTGCTCGTTGCCCGCGATCCGTCCCGGCTGGAGATGGCCCGGCGAGCTGTGGTGCGTGAGACGCCGGACGCGGTGGTGCATCTGCATCACGTTGATCTGCGCGACGCAGAAAATCGGCGTGGGCTGGAAGCCTACGCGGCAACGCTTGGCTTTTATGTCGATGTCCTTGTCAATGCGGCTGGCAGCGGGCTGTCAGGGCCGTTTCTCAGTCATTCAGCGCCGAACATCGACGATCTGATCACCCTCAACATGACGGCGCTCACCGACCTGTGTCGCAAGCTGCTTCCCGGCATGATGGTGCGCGGCCGCGGTGGTATCCTGAATGTCTCCTCGCTTGCCGGAGAGGTCCCGGGTCCGTTTCAGGCCGCGTACTATGCCAGTAAGGCTTATGTTACATCTCTTGGGGCGGCGCTGGCGCATGAGGTTTCTGGGCACGGGGTGCGGATTACGACGCTTGCACCGGGAGCGGTGGACACGGCGTTTCACGATCGGATGGGCGCAGAGGGGAGTTTTTATCTGGTCGCCTTCGGCCGCCAGTCACGTGCCAAGGTCGCGGAGGCTGGATATCACGGGTTCCTGCGATGGCGGCGCTTTGTCGTGCCCGGCATCATTCACAAGTTCAACGCCCTTGCTTTACACTTGGCGCCCGACGCGGTCGCGGTCCCGTTCATGGGGGTTTTGCTGCGCAGACGTGGCGGCGTAGAAACTGCAGCGGTGGACGAGATGAGTGCATTGGAGAAGCCCGCAGATGCCAACGCAGCGGCTCGAACGGTCGCGCCAGATGCTGTCGTGCGGGATGGCTCCTGATCAAGGAGGACGAGACAGAGATGGTTGGCATGGCACTTCGGGTTGATCGACAGGCCTGCTCCAATGTTGTCGTGCAAACCGCGGAGCCTGACGCTGGGGCGACTTCGGATGTGCTCCCTCTTCCGCCACGTCTGCCCGCGCTCATTATTCTCCATCAGGAAAAGTCGACGCCGGGCCGGATCGGGCACTGGCTCCGTACCAACGGCTTTCCGCTTGATATCAGGCGTCCGAGGTTTGGCGATCCGCTGCCGACAACGTTGGCTGATCATTCGTGTGCTGTCATTTTTGGTGGGCCAATGAGTGCCAATGACCCGGATGATTTCATTCGTCTCGAGACGGACTGGATTGATGTGCCCTTACGGGAGAAAAAGCCGTTTCCCGGAGACAGTGCACTGTGCGGACGGCTAAGCCAGCGCCGCGCGCAGCGGAGCCAT
>JBCBXF010000143.1:0-8552 GCA_039816705.1 Pseudomonadota bacterium
GCCTGCCCGTTTGGCACGGTCAATTACAACGCCGATACCGGCAAAGTCATCAAATGCGACCTGTGCGACGGTGATCCGGCGTGCGCAACCCACTGCCCGACCGACGCAATCACATTCTCAGACGTCGAGCAGGCCGGTTACGACAAGATGCAAGCCTGGGCCAAGCGCACCGACGCTGGCGCTCAGCACGTCTGAAGCCAACGTCGGCGCCGCCTGCGCTGACAACACCCGGGCCTGGCGCGGCACGAACGAGCCGCCGGCCCGCCCCCGAAACTGACAAACGGAGTTTTACCCAATGGCCTGGACCAGACAGATCCTCCGCGTGAACCTCACGGACGGCACGATCGAGAAGCAGCCCCTCAACATGGAGTGGGCCCACAAGTATCTTGGTCAGCGCGGCCTTGCCACGAAGTATCTCACCGAGGAAATCGACGCGAATATCGATCCCTTGAGCCCCGAAAACAAGATCATCTTCGCGACCGGACCGCTCACCGGCACGGCGGCATCGACCGGCGGGCGTTATTCGGTGATCACGAAGGGGCCGCTCACGGGCGCGATCGCCTGTTCCAATTCCGGTGGGTATTGGGGAGCGGAACTCAAGTTCGCCGGCTACGACATGATCATTTTTGAAGGTGCGTCGGAAAAGCCGGTCTACCTGTCTATCATTGATGATCAGGTGAAGTTGAACGACGCTGGAGATCTCTGGGGCAAGTCGGTCTGGGACACTGAGGCCGAGATCAAATCACGCCATCAGGACGCGATGATGAAGGTCTCTTCGATCGGTCTCGCGGGCGAAAATGGTGTCCTGTACTCCGCCGTAGTGAATGATCTCCATCGCGCTGCCGGACGCTCGGGCGTCGGCGCAGTCATGGGGTCGAAGAACCTCAAGGCGATCGCGGTCCGCGGCACCGGCGGCGTCAAGGTCGACAACTTCGCTGACTTTATGCGCACGACAACCGAAGCCAAGAAGGTCCTCGCCGAAAATGCGGTGACGGGCGAAGGGCTCCCGGCTTATGGCACTCAGGTGCTGATGAACGTGATCAACGAAGCCGGCGCGCTGCCAACGCGCAACTCGCGGGATATCCAGTTCGAAGGTGCCCACGACATTTCCGCCGAAGCCATGGCCGAACCGTCGGGCAAGGACGGCAAGCCAAACCTGCTGACCAATCAGGGGTGTTTCGCCTGTACCATCGCCTGCGGCCGGATTTCAAAGATCAACGAGGAGCATTTCTCCGTCGCCGACAAGCCGCAGTATCATCACGCCTCTGGCGGGCTCGAGTATGAGGCGGCCTGGGCGCTGGGTGCTGCGACCGGCGTGAAGGATCTCGACGCGCTGACGTACGCGAACTTCATCTGCAACGAGCAAGGCATGGACCCGATTTCGCTCGGCTCGACGCTTGGTGCCGCCATGGAGCTCTTTGATCTCGGCATCCTGACAACAGAACACACAGGCGGCATCGAGCTGAAGTTTGGCTCGGCGGAAGCTCTGGTGAAGATGACCGAACTGACCGGCATGGGCGAAGGCTTCGGTAAGGAGATCGGTCTCGGCTCGGCCCGCCTCTGTGCGAAGTATGGCAAGCCGGAACTCTCCCAGACGGTGAAAGGTCAGGAATTCCCGGCCTATGATCCACGCGGCATTCAGGGCATGGGGCTCACATACGCCACAGCCAACCGCGGTGCTTGCCATTTGCGCTCCTACACTGTGTCATCCGAAATCCTTGGCATCCCGGAAAAGACGGATCCGTTGACGACGGACGGCAAGGCCGGGCTCGTGAAAGCGTTTCAGGACGCAACCGCGGCTGTCGACTCTGCGGGCCTGTGTGTCTTCACGACATTCGCCTGGACGCTGGAGGATATTTCTCCGCAGGTTGACGCGGCATGTGAAGGTGATTGGTCCGTCGATAAGATGCTCGAGGCAGGCGAGCGGATCTGGAACCTTGAGCGCCAATTCAACAATCGCGCCGGCTTTACAGCCGCGGACGATAAATTGCCAGAGCGTTTGGTGAAAGATGCAGCGAAAACCGGCCCGGCTGAAGGACTGGTCGCCGGGCTCGATAAGATGCTGCCGGAGTATTACTCGCTCCGCGGCTGGACGGCTGACGGCGTCCCGACGAACGAGACGCTCTCGCGCCTCGATCTGTAGGCGAGCGCTTGAAGCAACACTAATCGACATCCCGGCCTGCCAGCACGCGCGGTCCGGGGTGTCGGAACAATCTCCCCGCTATCGCATCAAGAGCACGCCCATGGCCACACCGGCACACCATGTTATCGTCGGCGCCGGCCCGGCCGGGGTAACAGCCGCAGAAACCCTGCGCAAACTCGCACCAGCAGATCGCATCACGATCATCGGCGATGAACCGGAAGCGCCGTATTCACGCATGGCGATCCCCTACCTTCTCGAGGGCGACATCGACGAAGCCGGGACGCATCTGCGGTCGGACAGCGCTCACTTTTCCGCTCTCGATATTGAAGTGCAGCAGGACAGGGTCGTCACGGTCGTCACCGGGCAGAAACGGCTGCAGCTCGCATCCGGCCATGCGGTTGACTACAGCAAGCTTCTGATCGCCACCGGATCATCGCCCGCACGCCCACCCATCAACGGTCTTGACGCACCGGGCGTCCATCACTGCTGGACGTTGGCGGACGCCCGCCACATCATTTCGCGCGCAACAAGCGGCGATGAAGTTGTATTGCTTGGTGCCGGCTTTATCGGCTGCATTATCCTTGAAGCGCTTGCCAGTCGCGGCGTGAAGCTGACCGTCGTCGAGATGGGTGACCGCATGGTGCCCCGCATGCTCGATGAGGCGGCAGGCGGCATGCTCAAACGATGGTGCGAAGACCGCGGCATCCGCGTATTGACGGGCACCCGCGTCACAGCCGTAGAAGAAGCTGACAGCGGGCTGATGATCGCCACGGATGGCGGAGAAAAACTGCCGGCCCGTTTGTTCGTCGTGGCAGCGGGGGTCAAACCGAACGTCGGCTTCCTCGCCTCCTCGGGTATCGAAATTGGCGATGGCATCCGCGTTGACCACACGATGCAGTCCAGCGCGCCTGACGTCTATGCCGCTGGTGATGTCGCTGAGGCACGCGATCTGTCGACGGGCGGCTTTGATGTCCTGGCCATTCAGCCCGTTGCCGTGGAACACGGCTATACGGCCGCGATGAACATGGCCGGTCATGTCACGGAACATCGCGGCAGCCTCAACATGAACGTCCTCGATACGGTCGGCCTGATCTCCACCTCGTTTGGCAGCTGGATGGGTGTCGATGGTGGCGATCACGGGACGCTGCGCGACGATCAGGGCTTCCGCTATCTCCGCCTCGAGTTTGATGGAGACCGTTTGGTCGGCGGCCAGTCCGTTGGCATGACAGAGCACGTTGGCATCATGCGCGGCCTCATCCAGACCGGACTGCGCCTTGGCAGCTGGAAGGAAAAACTTCAGTCAGCTCCGGAGCGTATTGCCGAAGCCTATATTGCGACGGCGCATGGCATCGCGGACGCGTGAGACCCGCAAGATGAAAGTGAAGTTGAAACTCTACGCGACGCTCGGCAAATACCTGCCTGCGGGCGCGCGCCGCAACGAGATTATGCTTGATGTTGCGGAGCAGACCTCCGTCGGCGATTTGCTCGGCGCACACAACGTGCCGATGGCATCGTGCCATCTGATCCTTATCAACGGCGTCTACTCCGCGCCGGCGAATGCAAGCGCGGCGGCGCTCACGGATGGTGATACAGTCGCCGTCTGGCCGCCGGTTGCTGGCGGCTGACACGGACCCTCGATGCAGTACGAAGATCCGCCAACGTCCGCGTCGCCGAACGCCACCAAGCCTCAAACCCGCGTTAAGCTGATGGCCGCGACCCCGCGTGAATTCGCGACCGGTATGGGGCGCCTGCTGCGCAACATGCCCCATACGAAGGCTGCCGACGTGACGACAGTCGAGCTGCCGGGCGGACACGTCACGGTCACGTACGCCCCGCGGGAAGGACGCCGCCTTAGTCCGCTTGTCGTGATGCCGGCAGCAGACGTGACATTCGTGTTCGACAGTGTGAGCCTGCAGGAACAGGACGCGTTCATCGCCAGGTTTGACAAAGTGTTTCAGCGTGGGGGTGGCTGACCGCTACCTCCGTCAGCGTCATGTTGACGATACGCCGGGAGATAAAAGAACGCTTTTCATTCTGAAATTCGCCACGTACTCTTTTGGTGGAAACCAGACGCAAGAGGAAAGCTGTGACGGAGCGATCGGGCCTGGGGAGGCCCAACCGAAACCACACGCTGCACGCACGTGGTGCTGGAAGCCATGTCATTGAATGGCCGACAGTGGCCTTGATTGCTGGCTGCTATGCCTCGTGGGGCGTGCTGACGTGGTTTCACGCCGATATGCCGTTCTTGGTGTTTATTCCGCTCACCGCTTATGTCGTCGCACTCCACTCGTCGATCCAGCACGAGGTGATGCATGGACACCCGACCAGGAACGCACGCCTCAACGAGGCCGTGATTTACCCCCCCATCGGCATCGTTGTTCCGTATCGCCGCTTCAAGGCACTCCATTTGAGACACCACTGCGACGAGCGCCTCACAGACCCTTATGACGATCCGGAAAGCTGGTATGTCTGCCCCGATTGCTGGGATGAGCACACGTGGTTCTCCCGTACGATCCGGCGCATCAACGCGACATTGGCCGGTCGCCTGACTGTCGGCCCGCTTCTTGCCGCAGTGGGCCTGATCCGAAGCGACATGGCATTGATGCGCAGTGGTCAGCGCGGTGTCGCGCGCGCTTGGTTGCATCACTTCCTCGGTCTTGCTGGCGTGCTCATCTGGCTTCAGGTGATCTGCGGCATGAGCTTTGTGGCGTACCTGTTCACGGTCGCATATCCGGCGCTCAGCCTACTGCTCCTGCGCTCCTATGCTGAGCACCGCGCAGCCGAAGCGCCGGCGCATCGCACGGCGATCATCGAAGCGTCGCCGGTGTGGTCGTTTTTGTTCCTCTTTAACAACCTGCATGCGGTGCATCACAGTGACCCGCGTCTTCCGTGGTATAAAATCCCCGCAGCTTATCGGTCCCGCCGGGATCATTGGCGCGCACACAACAATGGTTATGGGTTTGCGGGTTACGGCGCGCTGATGCGGCACAGCCTGTTCCGCCCACATGACCGTATTACGCACCCGTTTCGAAGGCGGCGGCAATAGCTGTGATAGCAACCTTCCCGATGTATGATGGACCGGTTGCTGGCCCTGCAATGGCAGCGTTCTGGCAGGCGTGGCGTGAGGCAATCGCAGACGCGGGCATTGACGCTCCATCGCTTTCCCCTGCGCCGCAGACGAGCGAAGAGCTCCACGCCCATTGGCGTGCACCGGATCTTTTCATCAGCCAGACGTGCGGCTTCCCCTACCTTATGGAGCTGGTGGATCACGTCAGTCTCATCGCGACACCACACTATGCGGTGCCCGGTTGCGAGGGGCCACATTACACCAGCAACATCATTGTCCATCGTGGCGCGCGCGCAAGGACGGTTGAAGCCCTCGCGGGCACCACTGTCGCCATCAACGGGCGCAACTCGCAATCTGGCTTCAATGCTCTGCGTGCCGCAATACTGCCGTTCGCGAACGCCGGCCCTTTCTTCTCCTCAACGCTGGAGACGGGCAGTCACGTCGCGTCGCTTGAAGCAGTGGCGGAACGTAAGGCCGACTGCGCTGCAATTGATTGCGTCAGCTTTGCGCACATCGCGCGCGACAGGCCTGCACTGGTCGCCGAGGTCGAAACGATCGCCCACACAGAGGCGGTGCCCGGCCTGCCGTTCATCACCTCCGCCACCCGCAGCGACACGGACGTGGAGATTTTTCGCAAGACACTGCGTCAGGTCCTCACCACGGCTGATCTTGCTGATGTGCGGCAGGCCCTCTTCCTAAGCGGCATGAGTGAAGTGCCCAGGACGGCGTATGATCTGATCCGCCACCAGGTCGAAGCCGCCAAAATCGCAGGCTTTGATCTCTCGCCGGTTTGACGCCGCGTCACCATCCAATGCCGCGATGCATGGAGCCATTGCAAATCGGTCGCACGGGCCAGACGCCCGGGCCCGTTGCGCACCCGCATCCCTCTCGCTATTCGCATGTATCGCACCGATTTTCACGCGCCGTCTGCCAAGAGAGGTACTTCAATGTCCGATTTTCCGAGCCACGCCAAATGCGTGATCATGGGTGGCGGTGTGATGGGTGTCGGGCTTTTGTACCACCTCGCGGAAGAGGGTTGGACCGACACGGTGCTCATCGAGAAAGGTGAGCTGACGTCCGGTTCAACATGGCACGCTGCGGGCCAGTGTCCGCATTTCGTCGGCTCGTTCAACCTCGCGAAAATTCACTACGAGGGCACGCAGCTTTATCCAAAGCTGGAAAAGATGACCGGCCAAGCTGTCTCGTGGCACGGTTGCGGTGGCGTGCGGCTCGCGCTCACCGACGCTGAAGTCGAGTGGTTCAACCATATTGCAGCAATGGCGCCCCTGATCGGCTATGAGTGCGAGGTCGTGCCGCCGGAAAAGATCAAGGATTATCATCCTTACCTTGAGACGTTCGGCGTGAAGGCCGGGTTCATCACGTTCACCGATGGCCACGTTGCCCCGGCAGATGTGACGATGGCGATGGCAGCGGGTGCACGCAAACACGGCGTGACGATTTCGCGCCGCAACCGCATCACAGACGTCAACCGTCTGCCCTCCGGTGAATGGCAGGTGGTGACAGAAAAAGGCACGATCACCTGCGAGCATGTCGTGAATGCCTGTGGCTCATATGCCGATACGGTTGGATCATGGACCGGGCACAACGTGCCGATCGCCAACATGCTGCACCACTACATCATCACGGAGCCGGTGCAGGAGCTGATCGATCTTGAGGACGAACTTCCTGTCGTTCGCGATCCGTATTCGCATTGCTATCTGCGTGAGGAGACAAATGGCATCCTGATCGGGCCCTACGAGACCGAAGGTGCCGACGTCTGCTTTAAGGACGGCCTGCCGTGGGACTTCGAGAACGAACTCGTACCCGATGAGCTCGAGCGATTGACGCCCTGGCTCGAAAAAGCAACGGAACGCATGCCGCTGTTCGAAAAGGCCGGGCTCAAATCGATCATCGCCGGCGCCATCACCCACACACCGGATGCAAATTTCCTCCTCGGCCCCGCACCTGGCGCACCGAACTATTGGATGGCGACAGGCGCATCGATTGGCATTTGCCAGGGCGCCGGCGCTGGAAAGTACATGGCACAGTGGATGGTCCACGGTGCCGCTGACATTAACATGGTCGAGTTTGACCCACGCCGCTTCGGCAACTGGGCCGACCTCGAATATGCGAAGGTCATGTCGATCAATGACTATCAGAACATGTACACCTGTCTGCCACCTGGCGATCAGCACGAGGAAGCGCGTCCGGTCCGTACATCGACGCTCTACGACAAACTGAAAGCCGAGGGCGGCTTGTTCCAGCAGGTCATGGGTTGGGAGCGCGTGCGCTGGTTCGACAAGTCCGGCGAGGGAGAGAAATTCTCCTGGAAACGCTCGAACTGGTGGGACGCGGTGAAGGAAGAGGCGCTCGCCGTGCGCAATGCCGTCGGCCTCATGGACCTTTCCACGTTCGCGAAGTTCGACGTGCGCGGCGCCGATGCGGAAGCCGTCCTCAACCGGATCACCGCCAACCGCATGCCACGCAAGGATGGCGGCATCGTCCTCACCCACTTCCTCAATGAAGGCGGGCGGATCATGGGCGAAGCCACAATCTCGCGCATGGCGCCAGATCATTTCTATGTCCTCGTTGGTGCCACGGCCCAGCTCACGGACTTCGACCACATCCAAAATGCGGTGCGCGATGGAGAAGATCTCACGATCACCGACCACACGGAAGCCGTCGGCACACTTGTCCTCGCAGGTCCGAAAGCACGGGACGTCCTCGGCGCTGTCACCGATACCGACGTCTCGAACGCCGCATTCCGCTGGTTGACCGCCAAGGTCATTAAAATCGCGGATACCGAAGTCGTGGCGCTGCGCGTCAACTATGTCGGCGAACTGGGTTGGGAGCTTCACGGCCCAATGGACGCGTTGCCAAAAATCTATGATGCGCTGATGGCGGCCGGCGCGCCGCACGGCATCCGACTTTTTGGCGCCTATGCAATGAACGCACTTCGACTGGAAAAAGCCTACCGCGGCTATGGCTCCGACATCACGACGGAGGTCACGATGGTCGAAGGCGACATGGAGCGGTTTGTTGATTGGGACGGGAGCGACTTTGTCGGCAAGGCCGCAACACTCAGCTCTAAGCAGCAGGGCGCGCGGATCAAACTCGCTTACATCGAAGTGGACGCAGATGATGCGGATTGCGTGGGCGGCGAGACCATTTACGCCAACGACAAACCCATCGGTGTCACCACCACGGGCGGCTACGGGTTCACGGTCGACAAGTCCCTGGCCTTTGCCTACGTCGACCCCGAGATGGCGGACGAAGGCACAAGCTTCACGATCGACATTCTGGGTGACAAGCGGCCGGCGAAAGTCATTGCACAGCCGGCGT
>JBCBXF010000144.1:0-8546 GCA_039816705.1 Pseudomonadota bacterium
CGCGTGGTTCTGATCGCGACAGTCACGGCGGCGCTTCTGGCGTTCTTTGTCACGGTTGCCGTTGTGCCGGCCGTGCGCTCTGTGCTGGCCGATCCGGCGCAAGTGCCGGACGGTCCAGAAGCCTTCGGGGTCGGCCACGCATGGATCGCGGTGCGCGGCGTTGATATTGATCAGGTGATCGACACGCTCGCACTCAGCGACGTCGCGCCCTGCAACTGGAGCACCGGCCTTGCGGTTGTTGAAGATCCGCGGCACAGCGGCTCTTATGTTTTCGTGACGCCACCGGTTGACGGATGGACGTTCGTCGTCGGCCTGGCCCTGCCTTATCCGGCCGGACGCGATTATCATGACGCTTGCCTCGCGCTCATGCTCGCGATGGGCAAGCGGTTCAGCGAGGTCCAGTACTTTTATGCGTGCCCCAAAGTCGGGCTCACAGCCTGGGCCCGGTTTTCTCAGACGAAGCTGCGACGCGCCTTTGCGTGGGGAGATGAAGGAGTGATCTGGAATCGGGGAACGCCGGATGTGACGGAACACGCGCTGGGGCTGAAAGTTCTGCGGATGCAGGAGCAGACCGACGTTCGCGGCAACATCGATGAAGATGAGCGGGGGTATCCCGAGGCGGTGCATGCCGTGCGCGTTGCTGCGGGTTGGTCACTCGATCCGGAGACTTTCTCACGGCTGCCGGGCGATCCAGCGCTGGGCTATCTCGGGGTCATGCCGCGCCTGTGGACTGTCCGACGGATCAACAGAAGTTCGGCGATAACGCCACCGCCTTTGCCACAGGGTGCCGCGCACACTCGGCGCACGTGACGTCAATCACCAAGACTGACGGCGGCAAAGACGAAACGCGCCACCGGGGGGATCGGCGACGCGCTTGCAGTGGCGTGAAATTGGATTGAGAGAATCCTGCCGCACGCAGAGCGATGATGCGACGAAGGGACGAGGATCAGGCCGCGACGGCGAAGCGCGTTGCCGAGGTTGGGAACGGCACGACGTTGCTCATCGTCTTCGGTGTTGCGGTCCGGTTTTCGAACCACACGACCCGCCGCGGCGATGACTTGGCGTCTCCAGTCCGGCTGGCGACGACGCGGTTGGTTGGGCGATTGTGCTGACGCGTCTGTCCTGGCGATCTTTTGACATTGACCGATTTCGCTTTTTGCACCTCGACCAGGCGGCTGAGCGGGCGCGGGGCGCGGTTTTCGATCGGACGGGTTACGAAGCCGGTTGAGGCTGCGACAGGCTTCGTGGCGACGTGCGCTGCGGAGGCCACAACGGTCGGCGCTGCGTCTGCGAAGACAAAGCTTTCCGGGAGTGCGGACACCGACGCGGGCTGCAGCGCGGTGACGAAAACGCCCGACGCGGTCCGCGGGTTATCCGCCTGCGCACCTTTCGTGAGGCGCTCTTCCAACAGTTTCGCAGAAGCAGACGGTACGGCCTTCGTTTCTTCCGATTGCGCTGACGGCGCCGACCCCACAGCGGCAACGCTTGCGACTTTCAGACCGAACAGAACGGTCAACCAATTCAACACACGCGTCATCATGCAACAAAACCCCAGATCAACTCTCCACCACCAACTACGGAACACCGTCGCCGCGATGGGTTAAAAAGAGGTTGCGCTGTGTCAGAAAATGAAACGCACGGCGCTTCGCGAGGTCATGGGCGGGTCACGGCGCTTTCAGCTGTCGCCGTAGCTTCTCTGGGATTTTGCTGCAGGGCCAGGATGGGGAATGGGCATCGCATGACGTCTGTGGTGCCGGCACCAACATCTGCTTTTTGCGCAACACAAGCTTCGCCATGCTCATCAAGGCGGCCGACCTCTTTCGGGATCGAAACGCTGACATATCCCGGTGCGGGGCGGCGCTCATCGAGGACACGGTCGATAAAGCTCCAGAAGCCGACGAGTTGCCAGCACACCATACCGAGCACAAACCCGCCCAGCGCCCATGAGAGATGGGAGAGCGCCATCGAGCTTCGTTTCGCCGGCCGTTGGCGCCAAGCAGGCTCAGCGTGTAATTCGCCACTTGTGCCGACACCAACGCGACGATTGCGACTGCTCAAAGGAGAAAAAACAGTCGCGCGCGCCATCGCATGCCTCAATGGGTGATAATTGCCTGAGACGCCAATCTGAGGGTATTCGTTTTCCTCCGCAACTGCGTTTCGTGGCGCCAAGGCAACACGCACCCTGACAATTCGACGTTTAGGGAGATAAATGAATAATTAATACTCGCATTGCATGAGCAAGCAAAAACAAACCCTCGCGGCAGGGCTTTGCGAAGACGTTGCAGCGCCCATCAGTGGCTTACGCAACACGCCGGCCCCGGCTAACTCCGCCGGCCGGGCCGCACAGGCGGGATGCGGAGATTATTGCGTGAACAGAGTCGCCGCTGGGTCTCATTGATGCCGCAGGACGCGAGCTTTCCATCCTTGGAAAAACACACACGCACTTCTTTCAGTCGTGATTTTCTTCCGCACGCCACCGCAAGCATCGAGGCATTCATGCGTGGGTTTGCCCTCAGGAACGCCTTCTCAATGTCCTGCGGGCTCATTGAAAGCGCCCGCTCAGGACGGATGAAAACGGGTGGGATCCTGACCTTGTTGTAGAGGTCACGCGAGAGCGCAAAATACCCGTCCGCGTCCAGCCCGCTGCAAGTGCCGTGCTTCTTGTATTCGTGAATGATGAGACCACGGCTCGGCATGATGTCGAGCATCCTGGAGATTGTCTGCTTTGGCACCCAGGCGCGGCCCTTGCCGCAATTCTCCGGCCAGCCTTTGCGGAATTGCGGCCAGAGCCCATGCAACACGAATGCGTAGGGCCGCGGACCTGAGCATTGCTGGCCGCCGCGTTTGCGTCCGGCATCTTCGCAATAGGTGGGGGACCATGAGAGCGCGAGGACATAATAGTCAAAAGGCGCATCGCTCGTGCGCGCCGGGCGTGGCTTCGCACTTGCTGCCTCAGTCTCGCGTTGCGGTGCGCGCGCTCCCGTCTGACGGTGCGTTTCGGCGGAGGTGAAGCTGCGCCCCTGCTCCAGCTCATCCGGCAGATTGCCCGTGAACCAGAGCGCTCCGATCGCGACGATTGCAACAGCGCCGACCCCGAGTTGCACTTTCGGCGGCAAGCGGCGGAAAATTCTCAGAATGTCAGAGTTACGAATGCGCATCGCCTAACTCGCAAGCTCGGCGAGCACGCGTGCCCAGCTTCGCGCGCCCTTCTTGAAACTCGTCAGGTTGTACTTCTCATTCGGTGAATGGATGCGATCATCATCGAGGCCGAAGCCGATCAGGAGTGAGTCCATGCCGAGCGCGGTTTTGAACGCCTCGACAATCGGAATCGACCCGCCACACCCCATCATCACCGGTGCGCGCCCCCACTCCGCCTCCAGCGCCGCGCGGGCGGCCTGCATCTCAGTGCCGTCGAGATCAAATCCGACGGCCGGGCTGCCGCCGCGGCTCTTGAATTCGACGCGACAGTCTTCGGGCAGGCGCGCCGTGATCCACTGTTTGAACGCACTCAGTATTTTGTCCGGATCCTGATCTGGGACCAGCCGGAACGTGAGCTTGGCTGATGCCACGGACGGAATAACCGTTTTGGTGCCGGGACCTGTATAGCCGCCGATGATCCCATTCATCTCCGCGGTCGGACGGGACCAGATCAATTCGAGAAGCGAGCGCCCGGCTTCTCCGGCAGAGGATTTTAATCCGATACCTCTCAGAAACGCGCCTTCGTCAAGATTGAGCGCCGCCCACTGGGTCCGCTGCTCAGGAGAAATTTCTGCCACATCGTCGTAAAACCCAGGGATCTGGACGCGGCTCTCATCGTCGTGAAGCTGTCCGAGGATGTTGGTCAAAACGCGGATTGGATTGACGGCCGGTCCACCGAACATGCCGGAGTGAAGGTCACGGTTAGGGCCGGTGATTATCACCTCCATGTCGGCGAGCCCGCGCAGGCGCGTTGTAATCGCCGGCGTTTCCGCATCCGTCTGGCCCGTATCACAGACAAGCGCCAGATCAGCAGTCAGCTCATCTTTGTTTGCATCCAGGAACGGGGCGAGGCTTGGGCTGCCTGACTCTTCTTCGCCTTCGAGAAGCACCGAGACGTTGACGGGGAGATTGCCAGTCACATTCTTCCAACCACGACAGGCTTCGAGAAATGTCATCAACTGACCTTTATCATCCGCAGCGCCGCGCGCGATGATAACCGAGCCGTGGCCGGGCTCCTCGGCGAGACGCGGTTCGAAAGGTGGTGTTTCCCAAAGGTCAAGCGGCTCCGGCGGCTGGACGTCATAGTGGCCGTAAAACAGGACATGAGGTTTGCCGAGCTGGGACTTGTCGTGCGCCACAACCATCGGCTGACCGTCAGTCGGGCGGACGCGGGCGTCAAAGCCGATGTCGTTCAGATCATCCGCCACCCATGCTGCCGCACGCCGGCACTCGGCATGGTGCTCCGGGTCGGTTGAAATGCTCGGGATCTTCAGGAAGGAGAAGAGACGGGCGAGGGCATCGTCAGCGGTGTCGTCGAGACGCTCCAGGACGCGCTCCAGGTGTTCGGACATGGGTGGTGTGCTCGCTGATCACGGCGGACTTTCGTAGTTCTCGTGATCACCGCCATGGCGCATCGCGTCAAGTGCACGACAGCGACGCTGCGGGTCTCAGATCACAGGGGTCGTCTCACCGAACGCGGGCACATGTGCAGCGAAGGCATCCAGCCATGTCACGAGCGTTGGGTATTTAGCGCGCCAGGAACCTTCGAAGCGAATGTCCAGATACGCGAGCGCGCAGGCGATCGAGATCGTCCCCACGTTTATGTCGCCCGCCGGCGGTAACTCAGCTGCAAGTGCGGAAAGCGTGCGGTCAATCTTCTCTTGCTGGTAGTCACTCCACGGCGCGTGGCGCTTGTCGTCAGGGCGCATCCGCACTTCGTAGACCTGAACAATGCCAGCATCCATGATCCCATCGCCGAGCGCCTGCAGGCGGAGCTGATCAAAGCGCGTCCCGTCATCTGCAAGGACACGCGCGCCAGATCTGGTCGTGGCATCGAAAAACTCACAGATCACGCGGCTGTCGTAAAGGACGCTGCCATCATCGCGGATGAGCGCAGGAATTTTGCCCAGCGGGTTTTGGCCCCGTAGGCTATCGGCGGGGTCAGCCGTGTCCGCTTCCTCGACGGTCAACCCGTCGTAGTGCCCGGTCAGCTTTGCAACGATCTTGACCTTGCGGCCAAACGGCGAGGGATCGCGAGAACGAAGGATCATCGAGGTGCCTTGGACGTGGACTGTGTGCAGCCTTGAGTTTCAAGCAGTCGCTACTTGAAATAGCAGACCCGCTGCGTTGCCGTACAAGTCCACTCGTCGAAGAAACCGACATCAAGGTAGAGCTTGCAGGATACTTTTTTGGGGCCGGATTTGTGGGCGCCGCGATACCCGTTTTTCTTGGCCCATTTTGGAATGCGCTCATCGAGCAAACGCTTGGCGTCGGCCGTTGGACCAACCTTGCCAAAGTCGCGGACCTCGTAGCCGACGATCTTGCACTGGCCGTGCGCCACGGCTTGCGAGGGATTTACGGTGAGTGTGGCCACAACGGCGGTGGCGGCGACCAGACCGGCCGCGAGGTACGCGCTTACGCAACGAAGCATCGAGTGAATTCCTTGAGCATCCTGTGACGTTAACCACAATGATGGCTGAGCGCGGCGGCTTGGGGAAGCCAAGAAATTGGAAACGCGTATTTTTAAGGGGCGGCGTGGCGCGGCAGCCAACCGGCAACGAGGCTCGCGACCGCGTTGCCCTCGTCGACCGCGCAGAACGCGCTAGTAGAGGTACGGCGAGTTGTTCTGACGCTCGACACCGGAATCGAAGAAGTACCCGCTGTCGAACGGGCCGGTCGATCCACTCGTGACCTTGGGATCGAGAAAGACCGAGCGATCGCGGAAATCGATGATCGAATCCTCATAGTTATAGGAGTACCCGCCAACACGTTGACGCGATCCACGCACTTGGGGGCGCGGTTTTGTCGGCTTATAGAACGGAGAGGAGGCCGAGGCACCGCCGGCTATGGCGGACGTGCTCGGCGCGGCGACAAAGACCGCGAGTGCGGCAGCCGCAGAGAGACAAAAGCGCTTCAACATCAGACTATACTCCTTCAGCACTGAGACAAACCTCGGCTGTTGCGATAGCGTACCACGGTTAGCGATTGCTGTATCGCGTGCCGTTGGATCGTGGAAAAATCTTGGGTAACGATTTTGACAACCCGGGCCTTTCATCGAACATTGACTGGCCAGATGCGTTCCCATTGCCCGACCCGGACGGTGTTGGCCCGCCCGGGACCGAGGTTGGCTGCAGACACGAGGACGACACTGCCTCAACCATGACTGCGCGCCAGACTTCCGGAAAAACATGCTGGATCGTGAGTGACGGGAAAGCCGGCGTCGAAACGCAGTGCCGTGCGATTGCTGAGGAACTCCGCTTGCGGGTGTCGCTCAAGCGCGTGGCGCCGCGCCGGCCGTGGCGGTGGCTGGCGCCCTATGGCGCGCCTGATCCGGGCCTTGCCATCGGCCAGGCAGCTTCCGACTTCGGGTCACCGTGGCCGGACTTCATCATTGCCGGCGGGCGGATGACCGTGCCTGTCGTACGGGCGCTGAGGCGGATGATTGGGCAAGGCACGTATACTGTGTTTTTGCAGGACCCACGTATCCGTAACGACGTCGCCGACCTGATATGGGTGCCGCAGCATGACCGCAGACGCGGTCCGGACGTCTTCACAACGCTCACCACACCGCACCGTCTGACGCTCGACGCGCTCGCCAAGCGCCGAACAAAGGTGCCGGATTTCATGGCTGACGATCGCGGGATGCGGCTGAGCGTGCTCGTTGGCGGCAACAGTCGCTCCCACACGTTCAGCGATGCGGATATGTCGCGTTTCATGGCGGCACTCGAGCGCTTTGCGCCTCACTTCGGCGCTCTCTACGTCACTGCGTCACGCCGCACCCCTCCGGCCTTGGCGCAACAGATTTCGCAGTTCATGCACAGTCGCGCCGGGCTGCTCTGGGATGGCAGCGGGGCCAACCCGCTGCATGACTTCCTGGCGCACGCCGACCATCTCATCGTCACATCCGATTCCGCGAACATGGTGTGCGAAGCCTGTATCACCGGTCGCCCGGTGCATCTGTTTCACCCCTCAGGCGGATCAGCGAAATTTGACAGGTTGCATCACGCGCTGGAAGCGGCCGGCGCCGTACGCACCCTGAGCACAAATGCGAACGAGATCGCGCAATGGCAGTATACGCCACTCAGCGCGACAGAAGTGATCGCGGATGAGATTAAGCGGCGATGGGCGCAAGCGAGCGCGGCGTAAGGCTGGATGAAATGCTAAATCACGGGTTCGCGCGTGTGCAGCGCTTTCGGTGTCACACACGCGATCCACTGGCATCTTACGGGCTGCGTTGACCGCGTGATTGGAACCTTCTAACGCGTGTATCCAGGTTTGACGGGCGAGATGTAAGCTGCCCGGCGGCGCCATTCGCAGGAGCACGATCATGGCGACACACACGCACAGCAAACTCCTGATCATCGGTTCGGGACCCGCCGGATACACGGCGGCGATCTATGCGGCGCGTGCGATGCTGGAACCCGTGATGGTTGCGGGGATGCAGCCTGGTGGGCAGCTCACGATCACGACGGAAGTGGAGAATTATCCAGGGTTTGCCGATGTTATCCAGGGCCCTTGGTTGATGGAGCAGATGAAGGGGCAGGCGGAACATGTCGGCACCAACATCATCGCCGACATGATTGTTGATGTCGATCTGGATGTACGACCGTTTCAGGCGACGGGCGACAGCGGCGATACGTACTCGGCGGATACTCTCGTCATCGCGACAGGCGCGCAGGCGAAGTGGCTTGGCCTTGAGAGCGAGACAGCGTTTCAGGGCTTCGGCGTCTCGGCGTGCGCGACGTGCGATGGTTTTTTCTATCGCGGCAAGGAAGTGATTGTTGTCGGGGGCGGAAACACCGCTGTGGAAGAGGCGCTATTTCTGACCAACTTCGCTTCCAAGGTGATACTCGTGCATCGCCGGGACAACCTGCGTGCGGAGAAAATTCTACAGAACCGCCTGCTGGCTCACGAAAAGATCGAAGTGCTCTGGGACACCGAGATCGCTGAAATCACCGGCAGTGACGATCCCAAAACCGTGACGGGCGTCCAACTGAGAAACGTCAATACAGGCACGGTGAGCGAACGGGATATCGACGGCGTGTTCATTGCGATCGGGCACGCGCCCTCGACAGAGCTTTTTCGCAGCAAGCTCCGCATGAAGGACAGCGGTTATATCATCACCGATCCGGATTCGACGGCGACGAGTGTGCCCGGGGTCTATGCGGCCGGCGATGTGACGGACGATATCTACCGCCAGGCCGTGACTGCTGCCGGGATGGGCTGCATGGCGGCACTCGAGGCGGAGAAATATCTCGCCGGGCTAGAAATGCATGTCGAGGCAGCTGAGTAACGGTTGAATATTTCTCCTTACCCAGCATCTATGACGAATGACGCGCCCTCGCCGC
>JBCBXF010000145.1:0-245 GCA_039816705.1 Pseudomonadota bacterium
AACGGAGCAGCTAGCTGCTCACGCTCTCACGTTGGCGATCATACTGCAGCGCGGCAGCGACAATACCCTCAACGATCTCTTCGCGACTGGCGGACTTTTTGGCAGCTGTACCGGTCAGGCGCAGCGCGGAGTGTTTTGCAACCTCGGCCAGCTCCGCTTTCGTTCGCAGGTTTGTCAAGCGGCCGCGCAGCATCTGCTCGCCATGCTGCCGCAGGATATTGACGGCGTGAATGGCTGGTTTGGGC
>JBCBXF010000145.1:255-8526 GCA_039816705.1 Pseudomonadota bacterium
GCCGGCGCTTCCGGTCCAGTCCAGCATGCTTGCAAACAGCTCCTCGCCAATCGCACGCCCGTCGCCGAACTTCTGGTTGAGGGATTGCGGCGCCGCGCGAAACTCCAGTGCGCCTTCGATAGCGGCGCGTTGCGGCATCACGAGCCCCAACGAGGGATAGCGCGCCATGACGGTGTCGATGATGCCGCGTTGGTACGGATTGTTCATGCGGACGCGATTGGCGAGCAGTCTGATCTGGCGATTAGGGTCGCTTGCGGTGAGGCGATTGACCAACCAGCCGACATTATCTTCCGCTGTGGCGTCCGGCACATACGGCACGACAACGAAGTCGCCGGCCTGCACGGCTCCCCATGCAACGTTCGACAATCCGGGCGGACAGTCCATGATCACGACGTCATAGAGGCCTTCGAGCCGACGAATGAGGCTGCGTACGCGCTGTTGCATGTCGGTGAAAATCTCGGCGAGATCACCTCCGCCGCTGCCGATCTGACCGCCGTAGTTGGCCAGTAACATTTCCCGCTCTGTGTCATCGAGCGCAAACGAGCCCGGGATGACAGAAAGATCGGGCGCGCGGTTGCCGGGCGTGATGTGCACATCGCCGGCTTGCGGCGCGATGAATTCCGCAAGGGCTGGGGGTGTCGCCGCATAAAGTCCGCGCAGAAGCCCGGCGACGGTATGATTTTGCATCCGAGCCTGCTTCCAGCGTTCATGCCCGAGCAGGGTGATGGAGGTGCTCGACTGGGCATCAAAGTCGATTACCAGCGTTTTCTGGAAGCCGATCACGGCGTAGGCGTAGGCGAGCATGGAGGTGGTCGTCGTTTTGCCGACGCCGCCCCTTCGGTTCGTAACGGTGACGAACGTCGTCATCTGGCTGGTCCCTCTGACATCATGGTTAGCGCGCCGGATGCCGGTAGCGTACGTGCGTCGCCGGATCGGTGACAGGGCGCAGAGGCGCTCATGCACAGAGATGTGTGAGCGGCAGGACGTGACGGCTTGCAATGCTTTTAAATTTGTCATAATCATCCACATAGTATTTGTCATAATACACGGAGGGTGACATGGCTCATCTCGACAAAGAAGGTCTGAACCGTGCGGGGAGCGCATCTGCTGAGACGGGTTGTGCCGCGATCGATCGGCGCAGTTTCGTTGCCGGCCTCGGCGCTGCGGGCCTTGGCGTGATGGCCCTGCCGGAGCTTGCGCGTGCCGGTCTAGCCGCCAACGTGCAGCAGGACCGCGCAGGGTTGATCAGTATCGCTGGGCGGATCACCAACAGCCTCGGCGCGCCTGAAAAGCGTGCTTATGTCGAGGTGATGCAGCATCGGGTAAAGAGCTGGACGCCGGGGTCGAGCGCATCAGTGATCGACGTGCAGGAGTGGGAAGGCCCCGATTGGCTGGGTGTGTGGACGGATGATGACGGTGTCTTCGGCATCCATACCTGGTGGGCGGTTGACGGGCGTGCCGATGCGGATCTTGCAACTGCTCCGCAACAGGCGGAAGTCCGTTTCAGCATCGAGACGCAGGACGGTCGGCGTCTTCTGCGATCGATGTGGCTCGATGCCAATCCGTCGTTCGCAGCGCGGCAGACGGTTGACCCTGCGTTGTTGACCCCGGTTTCGTGGGATCGCCGGACGGAGACGGCCCAGTTCATCGCGGACTTTTCGGTGGCATAGCGCGCGCAGGAAATTGGTCGCTCGCAGATGGCGGGGTTTGCGCACAAGGCCCCGCTATTTTTCTCTTGTTCACGTGCGACTACGGACCCCTGCGACGCGCTATTTCACCACGATCTCGATCTGCTTGTTCTCGCCTTCGCCGATCTTGAATTGACCGCCGAAGGTGCGTCCACCGAGTGTGGCGAAGGCGATATATTCTCCGGGCGCCAGCACGTGTGTTGGCAACGCACCGAGTGATTTCTTGATCTCGGTCCCGTCCGGCGTCCGGATGCTCCAGGATGTGCCGGCGATCGCTTCCCCGCCCGGGCGCGCGACGAGCTTGAAGGTTGCCGAGCCGCCGACATGCTGCATGGCGATTTGTGTGAGTTTTCCAGGTTCGACAGTGACGTCTGTCTGCACGATGGCGTTGGCGTCACCGTAGCGGCTGATCACATTATAAATTCCCGCATTGAGGCGGACGATGAGACCCGGGCGGACGTTGGCGATGATCGTACGTCGATTGCCAAACTGATCGCGGTCTCCGCTCAGCACACTGTAGGTGACATTGGAACGGAGTGGCTGGCCGCTTGCGTTCAGGGCGCGCAGGCGTAGCCCCCCGGCCTGAAGGACGAACTGCTCAACGCGCGGCGGCCCGCTGGTGACAGTGATGCGGCGCGTCAAGTAGGCCCGGCCATAGGCGGCGTTGACGAGATATTCTCCCTGCGGCAGTTGCAGGATGGGGGAATAATCACGTTGCTCGCTGATGAGTTTGTGCTGCCCGCCACCTTGCTTCTTGCTGGTGAACACCCGCCATGTGAGGCCAGCGGGGATTGGCTTTTGCTGCTCGGTCAGGCGAGCGACGAGGCGGATGGTGCCGCGACCGTCACCAGCGTCAGGTAGATTGACGTCAATGCCTGGGGTGCTGCCGTCTTGCGGGATTGTCGCCCAGCCGTCGGCTCCTGCCGCGTTCTCTGAACCGTCTTCCAATCCGGCGCGCGGATCGTTCGTGATCCGTGTTGCGGTGGTGACGGCGGTCTCGATGATCTGGTCGAGGGTGTTGGCGACATCGGCTTCTGTCGTTGCGACAACGAAACGCCCGCCGGTTCTCTCGGCAACACAGCGCAGTTTGTCGAGTGATTTGGCGTTGCCCCCCGCAATGCCGATAACGGAGATGCGCATATCGGGTTGGCGGGCATGAATGGCGGCAGCTGCGCGGCAGGGGTCCTGCTTGCAGTTGTCCGTGCTGGCGGTGATGAGCACAAGATCGCGGGCACCGGGCTCTTCGGCGAGTGAGGTGGCGACGGTGTCGAGAGCAACGGCGACAGGTGCGGAGCCGGTCGGCTTCACAGCGGTGAGTGCCTTTGCGAATTGTGCCGCGCGCAATGGCTCAAGATCCTGCACGACATCCACGGCCAAACAGCGGTCACGACGTTGATGCCCGAACACAGCAAGCGACATCGCGAGGCGTCCGTCGTGTTTGACGAAGTTCGTCGCGAGTGCATTGCCCGCGATATCGGCGCGTCGCACGCCGCCTGTCTGGAGACCCATCTTGCGTGAGCTATCGACAAGAATGCTGACCGATGGCTGCAACGCAGACTGAGCTTTCACGGCCTCTCCGGTGAGCAAAGAGAAGCAGGTCAGAACGCTCAGTGCTGGGATGACGCGATGCATTGATCGGGATTTCTCCTTTGCAATCGTGTTGCGATCGCCGGGACTGACTGCTCAACGGTTGGTTAGCCATCAACCATGCCGCTGTGATGGCCGGGATGACCTCGAGGGATACGCGCGGACTGCATAGCCGACCTGCTTGGCGCACCCAACCGTGAAGCATCATCAGTGCACAGCGTCACGCAAGACTGTCATGTTTTTGCACGCGCGGCTGACGGTCGCTCACGGCTTCGGGAGACGTATCTTGCGCGTAAGCCCTGCGACGACATCGATCTCTTTTGAAGCCGTTTTGCCAGCATGCCGCGCAATCACACGGTATCGCCCAGCTTGAAGCAGAATGTTTGGATTGCGCCCAGCCCCGCGCCAGACTTCTGCCTCGGTATTGACGTTGGTCGTGTGGCCATTCGCGTCACTCTGCGCGATCGGGATCACGGACCAGATCGTACCGCGCCAAAGGCCAGGCGGCGCGCGATCTGTGAAACCGATATCGAGACGTCCCGGTGAAAAAACCAGATCGGTCGCCGCAGTGCCGTCCACCGCAATGTTGACACGGCTGGTCGCAAGGACATTCGTGTTGCCGGCGCGTCCTTCGATGTCCCAGGTTCCGGCAGGCACAATGAGCGGCGCGCGCCAGCGGGAGGTCTGGATCCGCTGACGCCCTTCAACGGCACCGGCCGGTATGAGCGACAGGCGGACGGGCGTTGGAATGCCGAAGCCACTGCCGTCGATCGCGGTCACGGCGAGGCGGCCAGCGGTCAGGTCAAGTTCTGCTCTCTGCGTGCGTCTGGCGACAATCTGCACCTGACGGCGCACACGGCTTTGACGGGTTTGCGCGGTCACGCGGTAGGCACCCTCCTCCAGCTGGAACACCGGCGCCGGTGCTGCCGAGCGGGCGACTTCATGCCATGTCGTCTCACCGCCGGCATCTGTTTGCGTCTGCTCGACGGTGAACATCAGCGCTGCAGTGTCCGTCTCTTTGTTCGATGTGCTCGACGGGAGACGCGCGGTGACGCCAAGGGTGCCGAGTCCTGCCGTGAAGCTTGCAGACTTCGCGTCGCCTGCCGCGAGGTTTAACGGACGCGTCTCGCTTGCGTTGGTGCGATCGTGACGGAGCGTGTAGGCGCCAGGAGGGAGATAAATTCTGCGGGACGTATCACCGGTCCGCGCGATCAGGACGGGTTGCGGGTTCTGCGAAGCGTTGGAGTTGCCACCACCGGGTGGCGCCAGCGGCGTGAGGACGATGGTCTCCCCACGGGCAAGCGGTGTCGCTGTTGCGAGGTCCAGGCGGGCGAGGCCGAGCGCGAGGTGCACGGAGCGAGGTGGGCCGTCATTTGCCGTGATCTCACGGGTCGCGACAGCATCGCCGATTGAGGCCTCCACGCGGTACCGCCCGGCTGGCACCTCAACCGTCGGGTTGCGCGAGGTGGCCGCATAAATCGGGGCGGGCGCTTGAGTTTGCGCATCGTTGATCGGTGTGATCCGCCACCGCACGGGATCTTCGATCAGGGGCCCCGTATCAGCCTGCAACGCGCGAAGCTCAAGCCGTGGAGGCCCTGCGGCTACATCGGGCGCGATTGCAGCAACAAGGTCGTTGCCACTCTCAGCTAGCTGGTCGGTCAGCGCTGCGCCTGATGCAATATCGTCCAGCACTCCGATCACGCCGTCGCGCAACGCATCGGGTGTCGGTGCGATCACGGTGCGCCCGCCGCCGCGTGCTGCAATGCACTGGATGGCCGGAATATCTTTGGCTGCGAGACCGAGCGCAATGGTGTTGATGCGGACCGCCGGCACGGCCTCGCGGATTGCGTCCACTGTCTCGCAGAGATCCTTGCGACAATTCTCCGTACCGTCGGTCAGCACAACAATGTGTCCGGGGGCACCGTCGGAGAGCAAAGTTGCTGCACTTTCGAGCGATGAGGCGATTGGGGTTTTTCCGCGCGGACTGAGATTGACGATCGAGTCGACAATGTCCCCTGATTGACGAGGGCCGGGGGCGGCAAGCACCTCGATGTCGTTGCAATCCGCTTCGCGTCGATGGCCATAGGCGACGAGGCCAAAGTTGATTTCGCGATTGTAGCTTGGCAGCGCGGCGGCGAGTGTGCGGCTCGCGACGGTGAACTTATTGTCGACGCCGAGGCGGCCCCACATCGATCCGGAGCCATCGAAGATAAGGACGGCACGCGGCTTCGGCGTTGCGCTTTGCTGGGCCGACGCCGGTTCGCTCGTCATGCTGACCAAACTGCTGAGCAGCAGGCTCGCGAGCGCTGTCGCGCCATATCGCGCACCTGAGTCTCGCTTTGCCTCGCCGCGGATCACGTCTGGCTTCTCCTTGTTTGCTACGCTAGCGACAGCAATGCGAATTTGTCCTGCCGATGCAAGAGGAGCCGACGCCTATGGGCGAAACTGCGATTGACTTGATGCTCCGGCGGCGCTCGGTCGTGGCCAAACTGCTGGAGGCGCCCGGCCCGGATGCATCTGAACTGGAGATGATCCTGACAGCCGGCCTGCGCGCGCCTGACCACAAGATGCTCAAGCCTTGGCGATTGATCGTTTTCGAAGGTGCGGCGCGACGATCGTTCGGCGCCCTTGTTGCCGGGATCGCGTGCCTGGAGCGCGATGATCTAACATTTGACGCCGCGTCGCTTGAAACCGATGCCGCTCGGTTGGAGCGCGCGCCGTGTGTCATTGCGGTTATCTCGACGATAAAGACGGAAAAGCCAGTGCCGGCATGGGAGCAGGTGCTCTCGGCCGGCGCCGTGTGCCAAAACCTACTGACAGCATCGACTGCACTCGGTTTTGCAGCGCAATGGATCACGGAGTGGGTGGCTTATAGTCCACGCGTTGCAGTGGCGCTGGGGCTGGAAGACAACGAACAGGTCGCCGGCTTTGTCTATGTCGGTACTCCCGCTCAGGCGCCCAAGGAACGGGCCCGGCCGGGACTCGATGAGTTTGTCTCTCGCTGGCAGCCGCACGTCGGCTGACGCGCGCGCGGCAAATTCGCAACAGGGAGTGATCGTGATGTTTTACAGGGCCGGTACGAATGACCACGGACTGGAGCGTGATCCGTTCAAGGCGCTGGTTGTGCCGCGCCCGATTGGCTGGGTGTCGTCGCAATCGGAGGACGGCGTCGTGAATTTGGCGCCATACAGCTACTTCAACGCAATGGGAGATCGGCCGTACTATCTGGTGTTCAGCGGCGGTGGACTGAAAGACAGCGAGAGAAACATTCTCGAAACGAAGGAGTTCGTGTGCTCGCTTGCGACTTACGATCTTCGCGATGCGATGAATACGACATCTGCGGGTGTCGCGTCGGGCGTTGACGAGTTTGAGCTCGCGGGGCTGGCAAAGGCGTCGTCGACGCTCGTTGCCCCACCGCGCGTGGCGGCTTCGCCCGTCCACTTCGAGTGTCGTCTCCACGACGTTGTGAAATTGCCAGGTCACGACCCTGCGGTGCCACACTACACCATGCTCATCGGGGAGGTGCTCGGCATCCACATCGATGAAAAGGTCCTTACAGATGGTCGTGTCGATGTGAGAAAAATGCGGCCCATCGCGCGGCTCGGCTACATGGACTACGCCGTCGTCGATGATTTTTTCTCACTAGAGCGGCCAGGTTAAATCTCTGCCTCACTCGTCTTGCTTTGCCGGTGTCCGCTGGAGCGCCACGATCGCGCCTGCTGTGACGATGACCGCGATGCCAAGCCACACTTGAGCGGTTGGCCAGTCGCCAAACGCGACCAGCCCAACGATAACCGCGCCGACAATCTCCAGATACACCAGGGGTGCGAGAGTGCTTGCTGGAGCAAAGCGGAATGCGGTGATCGACAGTCCGTGAGACAGCACCTGCAATGCACCGATTGTCAGGAAGACGATACCGTGATCGCCAATCTGTGCCGTGTCACCAGCGCCTGAAGCAAACGCGAACGGCGCTAGGACGGCAGCACCGAGCAGGCATTGAAACGAGAGCGCTGCCAATGGCGGCGCCTGTCGTGCGGCAAGGCGTGTTGCCAGCATGTAGGCGGCAAATAGCAGGCCCGCCGCAAGCGCCCAGATGATGTTTGCATCAAAGCTTCCGCCGGGATTGAGAACCAGGCAGACGCCCAGAAATCCCAGTGCGACGGCTGTGGCAACGGGCCAGGTCAGTCGCTCGCCGAGTACGAAGGGAGCTGCGGCAGCCGCGGCGAATGGCGCGATGAAGTAGGCCGCAATCGCATCTGCGAGAGGCACCGTGCGCACGGAGAAGAAAAAGCACGTCATAGACGCAACGAGCAGGATCGAGCGTGTCGCCTGCGATACAATTCCTGCCGGCCAGAGCGCGGCGCGGCCATGACTCTTCAATGCGACAGGGAGAGAAAAGAGCGCGGCGGCGACGTACGTCGCCCAGGCAATCGTGAGAACAGGTAGCTCGGTTGTAAGATCTTTGGCAAAGCCGTCACGGATTGGGATGACGGCCATCGCCCCGGTCATGAGCAGCAGGCCGAGCGGGACGCGATCCTCGATAACGGGCTGGGTCGTGCGGGTCATGAAGGGGCCTTTGACCTCGTAGGGTCGAGAACTGCTGCACGGCCAAGTAGGCGTTCGGCGGCTTTGCGATGCGGTTCGTCAATCATCTGACCGTCGAGGCTTGCGACGCCTGCGTCATGGCCAGCGGCTTTGAACGCGGCGATCACGGCTTCTGCATGTGCAATCGCAGCAGCGCTTGGCGTGAAGGCGGTGTTGATGATCGCGACCTGTGCGGGGTGGATTGCGAGTTTGCCGATAAAGCCGTCCCGCGCTGCAGCCTCCGCTTCCCGCTGCAAGCCGTCGGCATCGCGGAAGTTGGCGAAGATCGTATCGATGGCGGGAACATCTGCGGCAGCGGACGCGATCAGTGTTAGGTCGCGGACCAGGCGATAGGGGGATGTCCACATGCCATCGGGCTCGCGATTGGTCGCGGCGCCGAGGACAACGCTCA
>JBCBXF010000146.1:0-8242 GCA_039816705.1 Pseudomonadota bacterium
AGTGCAGCGCCATCCCATCCATTTCATTGCAAAACAACCTACGTAAAAAATACTTAAAACCAATTTATCTATGATATCATCAGACATCAGGTTCGGAGGATCGGATATTAACCAGCGACTGTTGCTGGGACATCCGGTGGGCCTATTTGTGCTATTCTTTACCGAGATGTGGGAGCGATTTTCCTATTACGGTATGCGGGCCCTGCTCGTCCTATTTCTCACGCAGGCCCTTGGTGGCGACAATCCCGGTTGGGCATGGCCCAGGGAACACGCCCTGTCATTGCTCGGAACCTACACCATGATGGTCTACTTGACCCCCATCCTGGGAGGTTACATTGCCGACCGCATCATCGGGTATCGATACGCGGTGGTCATTGGAGCCTTGTTGATGACTCTTGGCCATGCTTCCATGGCGGTGGAGACCCCCATGTTTTTGTACATCGGAATTGCCTTTCTGATTTTTGGAAACGGCTTTTTCAAACCCAATATGACGTCCATCATCTCCAAGATGTACGAAGCTCATTCTGAGAAAAAGGATGGGGCTTACACCATTTTCTACATGGGGGTCAACGCTGGTGCCTTTCTGGGGATTATGCTTTGCGGGTACCTGGGAGAGAAAGTAAGTTGGAGCTTTGGCTTTGGCTTGGCAGGGATTTTCATGTTCTTGGGGATGCTGCAGTTTTGGTTTGCGGGTCCGGTCTTTGGAGAGCTGGGAGCCAAGCCGAAGTTGGTTGAGGAAGCCAATTCCTCAGGCCATCTTGTCGCCCGGCTGCAGCTTGCGCTTCACCGCGACGAAGACCTTCACCATTTTCATCACGCCCGGCAGCATCTCGTCGCCGCGCTGGACCTTGTCCACCTTGTCGATGAAGCGCCGCTCAAGGCTTTTCTTGGCGTTCTCATACTGGCGCTGGATGCCTTCGAGATCGGCCATCGCCTTGTCGTTGACCAACGCAATATCCCACCACTGGCTGCGCGGGATTTCGTCAAGGATCGCGTTGGTCAGCTTCGTTCCC
Organism: Pseudomonadota bacterium; assembly: GCA_039816705.1. Lineage (GTDB taxonomy): Bacteria > Pseudomonadota > Alphaproteobacteria > Rhizobiales > CALHAX01 > CALHAX01. The sequence goes on from JBCBXF010000146.1 coordinate 1,014, forward strand.
TTGCGGGCTTCGGCCGGTCCTTTCGCGACTTCCTTGTTGACGAGCACTTCACGCAGGCGGGCGTAGACGTTCCGGTCGAGGATCTGGACTTCGTCGTCACGGTCTTTCGCGAGACGTTCGATCTCTTCACGCTCGATCGCTGTCGCGCGTTCATCCTTCTCGATGCCGTGGCGGTTGAAGACGCGCACCTCGACGACCGTACCGGCAACACCCGGTGGCAATTTCAGCGACGTGTCGCGGACATCTGAAGCTTTCTCACCGAAGATGGCGCGGAGGAGTTTTTCCTCCGGCGTCATTGGGCTCTCACCCTTCGGTGTGATCTTGCCGCAAAGGATATCGCCCGGGTGCACTTCGGCGCCGATGTACACGATCCCCGCCTCGTCGAGGTTTTTCAGTGCCTCTTCCGAAACGTTGGGGATGTCGCGGGTGATCTCTTCCGGCCCGAGCTTGGTGTCACGGGCCATCACCTCGAATTCCTCGATGTGGATCGAGGTGAAGACATCGTCTTTCACGATGCGCTCGGAGATGAGGATTGAATCTTCGAAGTTGTAGCCCATCCATGGCATGAAGGCGACGAGCACATTCTTGCCGAGCGCGAGATCGCCGAGATCGGTCGATGGACCATCGGCAATAATATCTCCCGCGACGACCCTCTCACCGACCTTCACCAATGGACGTTGGTTGATGCAGGTATTCTGGTTCGAACGCTGGAATTTGCGAAGGTTGTAGATGTCGATCGACGGCTTCGACGCGTCCTGCTCTTCGGTTGCGCGCACGACGATGCGGGTGGCATCCACCTGGTCAATCACGCCAGTACGGCGTGCCGCGATCGCAGCGCCAGAATCGCGTGCGACCACAGCTTCCATGCCCGTGCCGACGAACGGCGCTTCGGCTTTCACGAGCGGCACGGCCTGACGCTGCATGTTCGAACCCATCAGCGCACGGTTGGCGTCATCATTTTCGAGGAACGGGATGAGCGCGGCCGCGACCGAGACGAGCTGCTTTGGCGAGACGTCCATATAGTCGACTTGATCGGACGGCAGCAGCATCGTGTCCCCGGCGTGGCGCACGTTGACCATGTCGTTGACGAACTTGCCGTTCTTGTCGACCTCGGCGTTGGCCTGCGCGATGAAGTGGCGATTTTCCTCCATGGCGGAGAGATATTTCACTTCACCGGTGAGCTTGCCGTTCTTGATCTTGGCATAGGGGCTTTCGATGAAGCCGTACTTGTTCACCTGCGCGAAGGTGGCGAGTGAATTGATCAGGCCGATGTTCGGGCCTTCGGGCGTCTCGATCGGGCAGATACGGCCGTAATGCGTCGGGTGCACGTCGCGCACCTCGAAGCCGGCACGCTCTCGCGTGAGACCACCTGGGCCAAGCGCCGAAAGACGACGCTTGTGCGTGATCTCTGAGAGCGGGTTGGTCTGGTCCATGAACTGCGAGAGCTGTGAGGAGCCGAAAAACTCCTTCACGGCGGCAGATGCCGGTTTCGCGTTGATCAGATCCTGCGGCATGACCGTGTCAATATCGACAGAGCTCATACGCTCCTTGATCGCGCGCTCCATGCGGAGCAGGCCCACGCGGTACTGATTTTCCAGAAGTTCGCCTACCGAACGAACCCGGCGGTTGCCAAGGTTGTCGATATCATCGACTTCGCCGCGACCGTCCCGCAGACCGACGAGCGTCTTCACGACCGCAAGGATGTCTTCCTTGCGGAGCGTGCGCAGCGTGTCTTCCGTCTCGAGATCGAGGCGGCCATTCATTTTCACACGGCCAACGGCAGAGAGATCATAACGCTCGCCGTCAAAGAACAGGCCGTTGAACAGCGCCTGGCTGGCTTCCGGCGTTGGCGGCTCACCCGGGCGCATGACGCGGTAGATGTCGACGAGCGCTTCCGCGGTGTTTGTTGCCTTGTCTACGGCAAGCGTGTTGCGGATGAATGCACCGACGTTGACGTGATCGATATCGAGGATCGGGAAGCTCTTGACCTTCACCTCACGCAGCTTCTCGAGCAACTCGCCGTCGATTTCCTGACCAGCTTCGCCCCAGATCTCACCCGTCTTCATGTTCACGAGATCGTCGGCGAGATAGCGGGTGATCAAATCCTCATCGGGGATGAGAAGATCCTTAAGGCCTTCATCCGCCAACTTGCGGGCCCCGCGTGCAGTGACCTTTTTGCCAGCTTCCATGACGACTTCGCCGGACTTCGCATCCACGAGATCGCTCGACGGCGTGACACCGCGCCAGCGATCGGCGTCGTATGGGATTTTCCATCCGTCTTTCGCCGTCGTCACCTGGATCTGGTCGTAGAACTCGGCGAGGATCTCTTCCTCATCCATGCCGAGTGCGTACAGCAGCGCGGTGACCGGCAGCTTGCGCTTGCGGTCAATGCGGACGTGGACGATGTCTTTCGGGTCAAACTCGAAGTCGAGCCATGAGCCGCGATAGGGGATGATCCGCGCGGCAAACAGCAGCTTGCCCGAGGCGTGCGTGCGGCCTTTATCGTGGTGGAAAAAGACACCCGGCGAGCGGTGCATCTGGCTGACGATGACGCGTTCTGTGCCGTTGATTATGAAGGTGCCGTTGTCGGTCATGAACGGGATGTCGCCCATGTAGACATCCTGCTCTTTGATGTCTTTCACGGACGTTGCGCCGGTCTCCTCGTTCACATCGAAGACGATGAGACGGATCGTGACCTTCAGTGGTGCGGCGTAGGTGATGTCACGCTGCTGACACTCCTCGGTGTCGAACTTCGGTTCCTCGAATTCGTAGGAAACGAACTCGAGTGTTGCCCGACCGGAGAAATCCGAGATCGGGAAGACCGAACGGAACACGGCCTCCAGGCCATGATCACCGGTTGCGCCTTCCAGGTCATCGGCCATCAGGAAATCGTCATATGACCGCTTCTGAACCTGGATCAGGTTCGGCATCTCGGCGATCTCTTTGATGTTGCCGAATTTCTTCCTCACGCGCTTGCGCCCTGTGAAGGTCTCAGCCATGCAATATCCTCGTGTGCCAAAAGTGCGGGCTGCGGGGGCTGTCTCAGTGCCCGGACGATCGCTCCGCAACAATCATTCGGCCCTTTCGAGCCTTATCCGGGGGACAGCTCACCGGGCGACCGAGACGATCGGTGGCCGGGAAAGATGTCCGTTGGTTCGCGTCGCGCATCACAACCAGACGGTCGCGCGCCGCAGCGATGTGAAGCCGGGCAGACGCTCCGCCCGGCTTCAACGTCTCAAGCCTACTTGAGTTCGACAGACGCACCGGCGTCTTCGAGCTTCTTCTTGATCTCCTCGGCTTCGTCCTTCGTCGCGCCTTCTTTGACGGCCTTGCCGCCGGCTTCCACGAGGTCTTTCGCTTCCTTGAGGCCGAGGCCCGTGATGGCGCGCACTTCCTTGATGACGTTGATCTTCTTGTCGCCTGCGGCGGTGAGGATCACGTCGAACTCGGTTTTCTCTTCGGCTGCTTCAGCAGCGCCGCTTGCGCCCGGTGCCGCCATGGCGACGGGTGCTGCAGCGGAGACGCCCCACTTTTCTTCGAGCATCTTCGAGAGGTCAGCCGCTTCCATCACGGTCAGGCTGGAAAGGTCTTCTGCAATCTGTTCGAGGTTTGCCATTGTACTTGTCTCAGTTGGTGTCGTTTCGGTTGTTTCGAGTGGTGCGGCCCGTCGCGATCGCTCACGTGAGGCGCACCGGGGTTAGGTTCTGGTTCGCTCAGCCAGCGTCCGATTTCGCCTGAATGACGCGTGCCACCTGGGCACCCGGCTCATTCAGGAGACGTGCGATCTTGCCAGCAGGCGCCTGAAGAAGACCGACGATCTTGCCGCGCAATTCGTCAAGTGACGGCAGGGCCGCCAGTGACTTGACGGCAGCTTCGTCAAGAACGGTCTCGCCCATTGCGCCGCCGAGGATCACCAGATTTTCGTTTTTCTTGGCAAACTCGACTGCGATCTTGGGACCGGAGACCGGGTCTTCGGAGGTGACGACGCACGTCGGGCCGGTGAAGAGTTCACCGATGCCTTCTGCGGCCGTATCCTTCAGGGCAAGCTTGGCGAGCCGATTCTTCGCGACCTTGACCGCTCCGCCCGCATCTTTCATGCGGCTGCGAAGCTCCGTCATCTGGGCCACGGTCAAACCGGAATAGCGAGCCACGACAATGACGCCGGCATCGTTGAACGTGCCATTGAGCGTCTTGACGAACTCATGCTTTTCAGCGCGTTCCACCTTGCTCTCTCCTTGCTGCGGCACGGGATAAACCTCCCCTGCCGCGGGTTGCACCTTGTCGCCTGTCGCACCCGCCTTTGGCCGTAACGGCCTGATCAGGTGAGACGCGCGTCGTCCCGAACGTTGCGTCGTCGGCCTCCGTGCCCTGCAAAAAGCACCTCCTCCGTCGACCCGTGTCCCAGACCGCCGCAAGCGACGCTCATGTGCCTGTCCATGGGTTTCGCGCCAAACTGCGCAGCGCCCACAAGGTCCAAACAACCGCTTGGCCCGTTCCCGCTTCCGCCGGTCAAGGCCGCGCCCCTCGCGAGGCCTGTCGAAGTGTCTGTTCCCGTCTCATGCAGGCCGGATGATTAAAGCGTTCGGGATTCGCCTTTCAGCTTGTCCGTTCCGCCACCTGCAATCTTGGACAGGTCAACCGCAACTTTGGCGAACCAGCGCTGCGGCCTTCCTTCCGATGCTGCACTTTTAATCGCGAGCGCCGCACCGGTATTCCTCGTATCTCAGCCGCCGATGACGCTCGACGGTTCCACCTTCACGCCCGGCCCCATCGTCGAGGTGACGGCCATGCGTTTGACGTATGTTCCTTTTGCGCCCGACGGCTTTGCCTTCATCACCGCGTCGGTAAACGCCTTGATGTTCTCGACCAGTGCTTCCTGCGCGAAGCTCGATTTGCCGACACCGGCGTGGACGATTCCCGCCTTTTCGACGCGAAATTCGACGGCGCCACCCTTGGCGGATTTGACTGCCCCAGCGACGTCCGGCGTCACCGTGCCGACCTTCGGGTTCGGCATCATGCCGCGCGGTCCGAGCACCTTGCCAAGGCGTCCGACGAGCGGCATCATGTCTGGCGTTGCAATGCAGCGATCAAAATCGATCTTGCCGCTCTGCACTTGCTCGGCGAGATCCTCCGCGCCGACGACATCGGCACCGGCGGCTTTCGCCTCATCCGCTTTGGCATCACGAGCGAACACGGCAACGCGCACGTCCCGGCCTGTGCCGTTCGGCAGGGTGCAGACACCGCGCACGACCTGATCGGCATGGCGTGGATCGACACCGAGATTCATTGCGATCTCGACGGTCTCGTCAAACTTCGCCGTCTTGGCGTCCATCACGAGTTTCACGGCTTCCTCGAGCTCATAGAGCTTGTTGCGATCAATCTTGCCTCGTGCGGCGGTAAGTTTCTTTCCGGTCTTTGCCATGATGATCAGCCTTTCACCTCAAGACCCATCGAGCGGGCCGAACCGGCGATGATCTTTTTCGCCTGCTCAATGTCACTCGTGTTCAGGTCCGCCATCTTGGCCTCGGCAATCTCGCCGAGTTGCGCGTCAGTCACCTTCCCCGCTACCGTTTTGCCGGGCGCGGTGCTGCCCTTGTTCAGGCTGGCCGCTTTCAGGAGAAAATAGGACGCGGGCGGCGTCTTCATCTCAAATGTGAATGACTTGTCCTGATAGACCGTGATGTTCACCGGGATCGGTGCGCCTTGCTCCATTTGCTGGCTCGCAGCGTTGAACGCCTTGCAGAACTCCATGATGTTCACGCCGCGCTGACCGAGCGCCGGGCCGACGGGCGGCGACGGGTTGGCCTGGCCGGCGGGAACCTGAAGTTTCAGGTAACCCTGGATCTTCTTTGCCATTGTCTTCCATCCTAAGTCTGGCTCGCGTGAGCCGGTTCAAGGGTGCGTGGTGCGAGTAAGGCGCTCTGGCACAGCGCCACCTCTCCCACGCGGTATGCAGCCGATCGATCCGCCCTAGAGCTTCTCGACCTGACCGAACTCCAGTTCGACCGGTGTTTCCCGGCCGAAGATCGAGACCGCCACCTTCAGGCGGGCCCGCTCTTCATCGACTTCCTCGACGTGTCCGTTGAAGGATGCGAACGGGCCATCGGAGACCTTCACTTGCTCACCCACTTCATAGAGGACTGACGGACGTGGCCGCTCCACACCCTCCTGCACCTGATTGAGGATGTGGCCAGCCTCTTTCTCACTGATCGGCTGCGGTTTGTTGTCTGCGCCGAGAAAGCCGGTCACTTTCGGCGTATCCTTGATCAGGTGATAAGCCTCGTTCGTCATCTTCATTTTCACGAGCACATAACCCGGAAAGAACTTGCGCTCGGTCTGGACTTTCTTGCCCTTCTTGACCTCGACAACCTCTTCCATTGGCACCAGCACTTCCTCGAAGTGACCTTCGAGGTTTTGAGCTGCGGCGCGCTCCTTGATCGCCTCAGCCACTTTGCGCTCGAAGTTCGAGTGGGCGTGGACAATGTACCAACGGTGAGCCATGCGGTGTCTTCAGTCTCGGTAAGGGTGTGTCGTTCAGGTGGAGGCTGCGCCGTCTAGGGACTTAACCCGCCAAGCGCTGCCGTTGTGGGCCGGATCGTCGCTCAGAACAGACCACTGCTGCCGAGACCGAGGATCAGCTTGACCAGCCAGCTGAGAACCTGATCGACCGCGAGAAAAAAGAGCGATGAGATCACGACCATGATCAGCACCATGATCGTCGTCGTCACCGTCTCACTACGCGTCGGCCAGGTGACCTTCGAGACTTCTTCGCGAACCTGTTGGAAGAACTCGACCGGGTTTGTGCGTGCCATTTTTGCGATGCCCTGCTGTTCGGGATGATGGCGCGCCAGTCTTGCGCCGCTGCGCTGCCGATCATCACGTTGCCTGTTTTCGTCTCTCGTTTCCCGCACCTGATTGCCGCTTCGGGCTGCAATGTTGGTGCAAACGTTCTGGCAGGAGTGGAGGGGCTCGAACCCCCGGCCCTCGGTTTTGGAGACCGATGCTCTACCAACTGAGCTACACTCCTAAATGCTGTCGTCCTCGCTGTGCCGTGCCAGAGCGGTGCCCATGTTGAAGCCGGAGAACCGAGCCAAGACCGCTGCAACCCGGTGTCGTGACCGTGCCGCACGCAATAAGGAAGGGCCGCCCCTCGCGCCATTGCGCGCTCCACCGCCATCGCCGTTATTGAATTTGCCTATGAGTCTCGGATGCATATGGGGTTTGACAGG
>JBCBXF010000147.1:0-8215 GCA_039816705.1 Pseudomonadota bacterium
GTCATGGCGCATTCTCTGCGAACGGGCACCTGCTCTACACGACTGAGAACGACTTCGGCGGCGCGCGAGGTGTGATCGGTGTGCGCGATGCGACAGACGGGTACCGCTGGATTGGTGAATTTCCGTCAGCGGGGGTGGGGCCGCACGATCTGACGCTGATGCCCGATGACCGTACACTCGTCATCGCGAACGGCGGGATCGAGACCCACCCGGCAACGGGACGGCGCAAGCTCAATCTTGCCGACATGGCGTCCAATCTCACGCGGATCGACACGCGCCATGGCGATGTGCGCCAGGCGCGCGATGTGCGTGACGTCGCTCAAAAACTCTCGCTCCGGCATCTCGCACCCACACCACAGGGCACCGTTGTCTTCGCTGCCCAGTACCAGGGTCCACGTAGCAGCATGCCATCCCTGGTCGGCATCCTGCAGGCAGACGGCAACGTTACCATGATCGATATGCCAAAGCGCCTGATCCAGCGCATGCGCGGCTACGTCACCTCGGTGGCTTGCGATCGCGAGGGGAGACATGCCGTTGTGACGTCGGCGCGTGGCAATTGCTGCGCCATCGTCGATATCGCAGGGCGCAAGGTCGTCACCGTGTACGAGCTGCCGGACGCCTCAGGAATCGCCGTGGGGCGCGAGAATGCGGGTTTCGTGGCGACCAGCGGCACGGGTCATGTGGTGCATGTCGATAGGCGAGCCGACCGGCTCGCAACCCGCTCACAGAACGAGCACAACGTGCTCTACGACAACCACCTCGCCCGCATATGACAGGGTCAGGTCTCGCGCGTCGGGGACGAGGGGGAGACAGGCGCTGTCGTCGGCGGCGGAACGGGGACGTCGACAGGCACATTCCGCAGACCGAGCGGCGGCGTGACGCCCATCGAGACGTAAACGCTCATCAGATGATCGACCCCGCCATCCATCGGCTTGATCCATGTTGCCGGGACATAGATCAGTGCCCCGCCGATCGGCACCGGCGCAGACGGTACAATAATCCCGAGATAATCACCTGTACCGACGCGGACCATATCGCTTGACGGCAGGAGAGCGAGAACAGCTGCGCTGTCGGTCTTGCCACCAAAAAAGCACCAGACCGGGCTCATGCCCTTGAGCTTGTCGCTGTCTGACAGATCAACGATGGAGACGAAGCGCTTCACCGTCGCATAAACAGTGCTCACGATCGGGATGCGCAAAACGACGCCTTCGAGCATCGCCGCAAACCACGGGCCAAGCCGCGTTTCGACCACGAGCCCCACAAAGCAGACGAAAAGAACGACCAGCGCAAGTCCGGCGAGATAGGGAAAAAACTTGGTCTGATCGAGCGACAGCCCGATCGCTGTCAAAAAGGATCCAACGGTGCTCTGCGGTCCGAGGTAGGCGTTTGCATAGCCCACCAGCCAAACCGTCGCAGCTATCGTGATGACCAGCGGCGCAAGTGCCAACAGTCCAGCAAGAAATATTCGAAAAAAGCGCCTCACGCGTCAGGCCTCACCTTGCACCGTTGATCGCCCACCACCCACCTCACGAATGTGTACTGTGAGCTGCCACGGCGTCAAAGGTGCAATTTTGCTCATGGACCGCGCATGCGCAAAAATTGAGCAGAACGCCCCGCCACGTCAGCTCTTGATCGGCAAGCACCCCTGCGATCTATGGCCGGCATCTGGCCGCTGACCTGCGGCGGCGCAGCGCAGTCTGTGGTGTCGCTTTCGTTGTGCGTTGTCGCGGCGCAGGGTGTAAACCCAAAGCCGCTTCGGTATAAGCCACGGGCAGCGCCGGTGCGCGGCACGCCTTTCGTTTGGTCGGGTTTGGCCACGCCCATTGCGCCTACAGGGAGCACGCGATGAACCAGCTGCTGATGGACTATCTGCCCGTCGTCATATTTATCGGCGTCGCGCTCGCCCTTGTCGTTGCGCTGCTCGTCGCCCCATTTTTGATCGCGGTACGCAACCCGGACCCCGAAAAAGTTTCGGCTTATGAGTGCGGTTTCAACGCGTTCGATGACAGCCGAATGAAGTTTGACGTGCAGTTCTATCTCGTCGCAATCCTGTTCATCATTTTCGATCTGGAAGCGGTCTACTTGTTCCCGTGGGCGCTGACCTTCCGCGAAATCGGTGATGCGGGCTTCTGGGCGATGATGATCTTCATTGCCGAGTTGCTCGCAGGTCTTGCCTATGCCTGGAAAAAAGGTGCTCTTGAATGGACCTGAGATACCCCCCGCTGCCGACGTTTGAGCATCCCGGCGAAAGCAGTGGTCACGCCGCCTCACCGATCCAGCGCGAGACGTTTACGCAGATCAATGATGAGCTAGCGGACAAGGGTTTTCTGGTCACCACGACCGACGATCTGATCAACTGGGCGCGCACCGGCTCGCTCATGTGGATGACCTTCGGGCTTGCCTGCTGCGCCGTGGAGATGATGCAGGCGTCGATGCCCCGCTATGATCTCGAGCGCTTTGGATTTGCCCCGCGCGCGAGCCCGCGCCAGTCCGATGTGATGATTGTCGCAGGTACACTGACCAACAAGATGGCTCCAGCGCTGCGCAAGGTCTACGATCAGATGCCGGAGCCGCGTTACGTCATCTCGATGGGCTCATGCGCAAATGGCGGCGGCTACTACCATTATTCCTATTCCGTCGTGCGCGGCTGTGACCGGATCGTCCCGGTCGACATCTACGTCCCCGGATGCCCACCCACAGCCGAGGCGCTGGTCTACGGCATCTTGATGCTGCAGCGGAAAATCCGCCGCACCGGCACGATCGAGCGCTGAGGAGATCGCACGGGATGGAGGCTGCTTCTGAAACGACGTCGTCCACGCGGCTCGGTGCGACGCTGACCGACATATCGGAATATACCGCCGCGAAACTTCAGGACGCGATCATTGAAACACGTGATGATTTCGGTGAGTTGACGTTGATTGTCGCGCGCGAGCAGATCGTCAAGGTGCTGCGCTTCCTGCGCGATGATCGTCGCTGCGAGTTTACCTGCTTCATCGATATTTGCGGCGTTGACTACCCGGGCGATGAGCGGCGCTTCGAGGTGGTGTACCACCTCCTGAGCCCGCGCCAGAACGCCCGTATTCGCATCAAGCTCCGCACCGACGCGGACACGGCTGTGCCGAGCGTTATTGGTGTGTTCCCGGCTGCGGACTGGTTTGAGCGCGAGGCCTTCGATCTCTATGGAATCCTGTTCTCTGGCCATCCGGATCTCCGTCGCTTGCTGACAGACTACGGATTTGAAGGTCATCCACTGCGCAAGGATTTTCCTCTCACCGGTTTCAGCGAAGTCCGTTATGACGATGGGCACAAGCGCGTTGTCTATGAACCTGTGAAACTGATGCAGGAATTCCGATCATTTGATTTTGAAAGTCCGTGGGAAGGCGCACAGTACGTTCTGCCCGGGGATGAAAAAGCCAAGAGTGCAGGGGACTGATCCCATGCCGGAAAAAGACATCCGCAATTTCAACATCAACTTCGGCCCGCAGCACCCGGCCGCCCACGGTGTTCTTCGCCTCGTGCTCGAGCTTGACGGCGAGGTCGTGGAGCGCGTCGATCCACATATCGGCCTCCTGCACCGTGGCACGGAAAAGCTGATCGAGCACAAGACGTATCTCCAGGCGATCCCGTACTTTGATCGCCTCGACTACGTTGCGCCGATGAACCAGGAGCACGCCTTTTGCCTTGCCATCGAGAAACTGATGGCGATCGAGGTGCCGAGACGCGGCCAGCTGATCCGGGTGCTCTACTGCGAGATCGGTCGTATCCTCTCCCACCTCCTCAACGTTACGACGCAGGCAATGGACGTCGGCGCATTGACACCGCCGCTCTGGGGTTTCGAAGAACGCGAAAAGCTTATGGTTTTCTATGAGCGCGCGTCTGGCGCCCGCCTTCACGCGGCGTATTTCCGCGTTGGCGGCGTGCATCAGGATCTGCCCGCCCAGCTCATTGAGGACATTCGTGACTGGTGCGATCCCTTCCTAAAGGTCTGTGACGACATTGACGGATTGCTCACCCACAACCGCATTTTCAAGCAGCGGAACGTCGACATCGGTGTGCTTGCGCTTGACGACGCGTTCGCATGGGGCATGTCGGGGGTGATGGTGCGTGGCTCGGGCGCGGCGTGGGATCTGCGCAAATCCCAGCCGTACGAATGCTACGACGAGTTGGAGTTCGACATTCCGGTCGGCAAGAACGGAGATAATTACGATCGCTATCTCATCCGCATGGAAGAGATGCGTCAGTCGGTCAGGATCATGCAGCAAACTTGCGAGAAGCTGCTTTCTGAAGAGGGCGCCGGCCCCTTCGTGACCGACGATCAAAAGGCTTCGCCTCCGAGCCGCGGTGAGATGAAACGCTCGATGGAGGGCCTGATCCATCACTTCAAACTCTACACCGAAGGTTTTCATGTACCGCCGGGCGAAGTGTACCGCGCTGTCGAAGCACCGAAGGGTGAGTTCGGTGTCTATCTCGTCTCCGATGGCTCCAACAAACCGTATCGCTGCAAAATTCGCGCGCCAGGTTTTGCACATCTCCAGGCGATGGACTTCATGAACAAAGGCCACCTTCTGGCGGACGTCAGCGCCGTCTTGGGGTCGCTGGATATCGTGTTCGGTGAGGTTGACCGGTGAGGTCCATCCTCATGCTCGCATGGGCGATCGTCGCCTTGCTCTCATTCGCGGGCGTGTCATTTGTCTCCGCGCCGCAGTGGGCGCTGGCCACGCTTGATCATACGACTGACGGCCTTCCGATTGCTTTTGGCGGGCGCTATCTAGGCCTCGCACTCGCCATAGCGGTATTCGCCTGGATGAGAGATGTTCGCGCGCTTGGCGTAATTGCATTGGCCGGCGCACTTATGGCCGCCATCGATGTTTTCGGATATGTGTCGCTCGGCGCACCCATTGCGCTCATCGCCCCGCATGCGGCAGCGTTCGTCGTCACAGTTGTTGCAGCCGCGCTCTGTCTCTCGCGCACCTGGCAAACCGCGTAACGCTCTCGTTCGATCCGGCCGCCTGAATTTGCTCCCACACCCTGACAGAAGTACCTGACCCATGGCCGTCCGCAGATTGCACCACGAACAGCCCGACAGCTTCGCTTTCACCGCGGAAAACGAGGCATGGGCGCGCGAGACCATCGCGAAGTATCCGAGCGGGAAGGAGGCCTCGGCGGTCATCCCGCTACTCTGGCGCGGGCAGGAGCAGGAAGGTTGGACGACCGAGCCGATGATCGAGCACATTTCCGAAATGCTCGGCATGGCGAAGATTCGCGTTCTCGAGGTCGCAACATTTTACACGATGTTCCAACTCTCACCCGTCGGTCGTAAGGCGCACATTCAGGTCTGCGGCACGACACCATGCATGCTGCGTGGCGCGGAAGATCTGAAGGAGGTTTGCCGCAAACGGATCAACGCGTCCCCGCATCAGCTGTCCGACGACGGCGCGTTCTCATGGGAGGAGGTCGAATGTCTCGGTGCCTGCGTGAACGCCCCGCTCGTCCAGATCCAGAAAGATACGTTCGAGGACCTCACTGCCTCATCACTCGAAGCGATCCTCGACACCATCGACAAGGGACAAAAACCGCGACCCGGACCGCAGGTCGATCGTCAGCTTTCCGCTCCGGCGGGTGAGCATACCGCGTTGACATCGCCACCGCGCGGCCCTCTCGGCGAGGGCGGGTTTTCCGGTGCGGACGGATCCGGCGACGCGGCCTTGGACGTGGAGAAGAATGATTCCGATAAGGCCGAGGCTTCCGGTCGGCCAGGTGACCCCATCGAGACGGCAGAGGCCGTCGCGAACCCCGGTAAGAGCGAAGCGGAGTGAGTTGTCATGCCGCGCATCATGGATGCCACGCTTAACGTCGTCAGCTGCCGGACGGTTTTAATCGTCGTAAGTATCGCGGCGATTGCGAGCGCTGTGATGACCGGACTGCAGGCAGGGCAGGGCGCCAGCTGGCCATGGTGGCTTTTGCTCACACTTCTCCTCGCCGTTTTGTGGTCTTACACGTGGTTCTATTGCGGACGTGAAGCTGTTACTGGCCGGCATGAACTGGGGCAGACGCGACAGGTGTCATCTCCAGGCGGTGCCGCAGCAGGTGCCGCGGATGCGGCTGGTAATGCCGCCGCCAGAGCCAAAATTCCGGATCATGACATCGCGCAGACCGCAGGTTCGACCGTTGGAGCCGTTGCGCCACGTGCGAGCGGGCATTGGTCCAAAGCCGAGACGGCACGCAGTGAGGCCACGCCTCGCAGAGCGCACGGGGTCGATGGTGACGGTGGAAATGGCAATGACACCACGACACAAACCACCGATGACGCGCGGGTAACACCCGTAAGTTTCGTTGCATCTTCGCCGGCGGCTTCAACCGATAGTCCGGCGGCAGCCGTGGTTGAGAGTGGAACGTGGCAACCCGCCGATCACACGTCCGAAGATGAGACTGGTGCTGACCAGCCGACAGCACGGGCCGATGCGATGACTGACGCAAAGTTCGACGAGACCCACGTGCGTCAGCCGACCGATCACCAAGGTGCCAGCCACGGCGGAACGGCAGAGTCTCAAGATAGCGCCGGTACGACATCCTCCAGTGTTTCGAAAGCCGCTGGCACCGCAACGGCCTCCGCCAACTCTGAAGGTTCTCCCGGCGAGAGTGCAGAAAGAAAGGACTTCACCAAACAGTCTAACGATCGGCGTGCTGTGGTAGATAGCGAGGCCACGGCGTCCTCGGACCGCACCGATGCAGACACAGTTTCGGATGCGGGTGACGCAGATCAGACAGGGGCAGATCAGACAGGGACAGATCAGGCAGGGGCAGATCAGACAGGGGGCGGGGGAGACGTCAGTCGCGCAGGCTCTCGCAAGGACCATGAGGCAAGCACGTCCTCGGCAAAGACCGATGAGTCCCGTCAGAGCAAACCCGCAACGCTCGATGCCCCACGAGGTGGCAAGCCCGACGATCTCAAGCAGATCTCGGGCGTTGGGCCAAAACTCGAGGGTCTGCTCCACTCACTCGGCGTTTATCACTTTGACCAGATTGCCGGATGGTCACAGGCCGATGTGGCATGGGTCGACGACCATCTCGGTTTCAAAGGTCGTATCGAACGCGATGATTGGATCGGTCAGTCCAGATCACTGGCCAGCGGTGAGACGACCGACTTCGCTGAAGACGTTAGCCGCGGTCCCGTTGACAGCAGCAAAAAGTCCTAGCGGATTGCACCAAATAAACCGGTAGTCTGAGTGCGGGTGGCAACCGGTTTGGGCGTCAGGCCACGCACAAGCCCGCCACGATGAACACGACAGGTCAGGCAGAACGAAAATGCTCCAGGACAAAGACCGCATTTTTCAGAATCTCTACGGCATGCACGACTGGACGCTGAAGGGCGCCGTCGCCCGTGGCGCGTGGGATCACACCAAGACGATCCTGGAAAAAGGCCGTGAGTGGATCATCGATGAGGTGAAAAATTCCGGCCTCCGCGGGCGAGGCGGCGCCGGATTTCCAACCGGTCTCAAATGGTCGTTCATGCCGAAAGAAGTCGGCGAGCGCCCGCACTACCTTGTCGTGAACGCCGACGAGTCCGAGCCGGGCACCTGTAAGGATCGCGAGATCATGCGCCATGATCCGCACCTGTTCATCGAAGGCTGCCTCTACGCCTCGTTTGCCATGCAGGCGCACACCTGCTTCATCTACATTCGAGGAGAATATATCCGCGAGCGCGAACGCCTGCAGCACGCCGTCGATGAAGCCTACGCTGCCGGTCTCATCGGCAAGAACAACGTCCACGGTTGGGATTTCGACGTCGTCGTCCACCACGGCGCGGGCGCCTACATCTGTGGCGAGGAAACCGCGCTACTGGAAAGTCTCGAGGGCAAGAAAGGTCAGCCGCGTCTCAAGCCGCCATTTCCTGCCAATGTCGGGCTCTATGGCGCGCCGACAACGGTCAACAACGTGGAAAGCATCGCCGTCGTGCCAGACATTTTGCGCCGCGGCGCGGAATGGTTTGCGGGCTTCGGCCGCCCCAACAATGTTGGCACGAAACTCTTCTGCGTCTCCGGTCATGTGGAGCGGCCCTGCAATGTGGAAGAGGCGATGTCGATCCCTTTCCGCGAACTGGTCGAGCGACACTGCGGCGGTGTGCGCGGTGGGTGGGATAACCTCCTCGCGGTCATTCCAGGCGGTTCGTCCGTGCCGTGCGTGCCCGCCGATCAAATCGCCGATTGCCCGATGG
>JBCBXF010000148.1:0-8209 GCA_039816705.1 Pseudomonadota bacterium
CTCGGCATGTCCGTCGCGCGTGATCTGTCGGGCGGAGACAACCATGTCATCAGCGTAATCGGCGATGGCGCCATGAGCGCCGGGATGGCCTATGAGGCGATGAACAATGCTGGCTTCCGGGACAGCCGGCTCATCGTGATCCTTAACGACAATGACATGTCGATCGCCCCGCCGACGGGCGCACTCAGTGCTTACCTCGCCCGGTTGAACTCCTCACGCTCGTTCCTGAAACTCCGCGACCTCGGCAAGCAACTCGCAGAAAATCTGCCGAAAACCTGGCAGAAGCGCGCCGCCCGTGCGGAGGAATATGCACGCACGTTGTGGACGGGCGGGACGCTGTTCGAGGAACTCGGGTTTTACTACGTTGGCCCGATCGATGGTCACAACCTCGACCACCTGTTGCCCGTCCTCAAGAACGTTCGCGATGCCAATGTCGGCCCAATTTTGGTTCATTGTATCACGCAAAAGGGCAAGGGGTACGAACCTGCCGAGACATCCGCGGATAAGTATCACGGCGTCAGCAAGTTCGACGTGATCACGGGCGCACAGGTCAAAGCCAAACCCAATGCACCCGCTTACACGAAGGTCTTCGGTGAATCGCTGATCAAAGAGGCGGAAAAAGACGACAAGATTGTCGCCGTCACAGCCGCCATGCCATCTGGCACCGGCGTCGACCTTTTCGGCAAGGCGTTTCCGGATCGTACGTTCGATGTCGGGATCGCCGAGCAGCATGGCGTGACCTTTGCCGCCGGCCTCGCCACCGAAGGCTACAAACCGTTCGCCGCCATTTATTCGACTTTCCTGCAGCGTGGCTATGATCAGGTTGTCCACGACGTGGCGATCCAGAACCTGCCCGTGCGGTTTGCAATTGATCGGGCCGGGCTTGTCGGAGCGGACGGGCCGACGCACGCTGGCGCCTTCGACGTCGCTTATCTCACGTGTCTGCCCAACATGATCGTCATGGCGGCAGCGGACGAGGCCGAGCTTCGCCACATGGTCTCCACCGCCGTTGCGATTGACGATCACCCCTGCGCATTCCGCTATCCACGTGGTGAGGGCGTCGGCATCGAGATGCCAGATCTCGGCACACCGCTTGAAATCGGCAAAGGCCGCGTGGTTGCTGAGGGATCAAAAGTCGCGCTGCTTTCCTTCGGCACGCGACTTGAAGAATGTCGGATTGCGGCGGAAAAACTCTCCGGCTACGGCCTTCCGGCAACCGTCGCCGATGCCCGGTTTGCAAAGCCGCTCGACGAAGATCTCATCACCCAACTGGTGAAGCACCACGAAGTGTTGATCACTATCGAGGAAGGTTCCACCGGCGGGTTCGGCGCACATGTGCTGCACTATCTCGCTGGCGCTGGCCATCTTGATGCGGGGTTGAAAGTTCGCACCATGGTGCTGCCGGATCGCTTCATCGATCAGGACAAACCGAACCTGATGTACGCCGAAGCTGCGCTCGACGCCCCGGCGATCGTCGCAAAGGTGTTCGAGGCGTTGGGGCGCGAAAATGTGGCCGCCAATGAGGTCGACGGCGCGTCCTGATTTGGCGAGTGGTCGGAGGTTGTCGCGATGCGTCTCGATCAGGCGCTGGTCGCCCGCGGCCTGGCTCTCTCCCGATCTCAGGCACGTGATCAGATTGTCCGGGGTCGGGTGCAGGTCGATGGCCGACCTGTGAGCAAAGCCGGATTGGCCGTCACAGCCGAAACCCGGATTGCACTGTTGGGGAACGCGCCATCGCGCGTTTCGCGTGGGGGCGAAAAACTTGCACATGCGTTAGATCACTACGCGTGTGATCCGTCCGGTCGCAGTGTCATCGACATCGGCGCATCCACCGGCGGCTTTACGGAAGAGCTGCTCCGCCGCGGCGCTGCCCACGTCACAGCTGTCGACATCGGAACCGGTCAGCTTCACACCTCCCTGCGAGATGATCCGCGGATCACGGTTTTGGAACAGACCGACGCCCGACATTTGTCTCCTGAGCTTGTGGCCCAGCCGATCGACGCCATTGTCTGCGACGTTAGTTTTATCTCCCTCACGAAGGTACTCGGTCCGGCGATCGCACTCGCGCAGCCGCAATCGTGGGTTGTCGCCCTGATCAAACCGCAGTTTGAGCTTGAACGTTGTGCCATTGGCAAAGGAGGCATTGTCCGCGCGGCGCAAGATCATGACGCCGCGTGCGCCGCGGTTTTGCAGTGGCTTATAGCCCAAAGCGGCTGGCACACGCATGATGTGATCCCCTCTCCCATCAAAGGCAAAGCCGGGAACGCAGAATTTCTCATCGCTGCCACCCTCGGCGCCACAGATGACTGAAGTCATGATCACGGCGATCGGCGCCAATGGTGACGGGATCGCGACAGCCACAGATGGCACGCGACTTTTCATCCCGAACGCATTGCCGGGCGAGACGTGGGAGACCACCGACACGCATTCGACGATGGTCGGCACGGCTTCTGCGGAACGCATCGCCCCCGCTTGTCAGCACTTCTCAGTCTGTGGCGGCTGCACCGCACAGCACATGTCAGGCGCCTCATACCGCACGTGGAAGGTGTCCCTGCTGAAGGACGCGCTCGACCGTT
The DNA here is from genome assembly GCA_039816705.1 of Pseudomonadota bacterium. GTDB lineage: Bacteria > Pseudomonadota > Alphaproteobacteria > Rhizobiales > CALHAX01 > CALHAX01. The sequence continues at coordinate 2,577 of JBCBXF010000148.1, forward strand.
CGACCCTCAAACCTGAGATCACCGACATGTGGCAGGCGGAGCCCGGCACGCGACGCCGCTTGACGCTCGAGGCACAAAGCAGCGGAAAGAAAATCATCCTTGGGCTCGCCGCCGCAAAATCTCACACCCGGTTCGATATGACCGAGTGTCCTGTTGGCGACCCAGCGCTGATTACAACGCTTGATACTCTGCGGGCGCTTTGCCGAAGCCTGCTCAACTCAAGCGGTACTGCGCGCCTGATCTTGACGGTTGTCCGGGAGGGCGTGACGGTCGCGATCACAGCAAAACCCCGCGACATCGTTGATGATCGCGTGACACCCGACGTGATGTTGAAGCTCCTGGCTTCTGGCATCTGTCAGGTTACCATGAACAACGACATCCTCGTTGCATCAGCAAAGCCCTGCATCAATCTCGCCGGCGCGCCAATTGCATTGCCAAACGGCAGCTTTCTGCAAGCTGTCCCGCAGGCAGAAGTGATCATGCAAACGCTTGTTCGCAATGCACTCAAAAAAGAGAGAAAAATTATTGACCTGTTCTGCGGTCTCGGCACATTCGCGCTGCCCCTTGCCAAAACTGCACGCGTGACCGCGAGCGACAGCGACAGCGCCGGCCTCGAAGCTCTGGCACGAACCGCCCGGTCCACTCCGGGGATCAAGCCGCTGGTCACGCTGCGTCGCGATCTGTTCCGCGAGCCGCTGTCATCACGTGAGCTGAAGGGATTTTCTGGCGCTGTCATCAATCCGCCGCGCGCAGGCGCGCAGGCGCAGACACATGCGCTCGCCGAAAGCAATATCCGCACCGTCGCGATGGTATCGTGCAATCCGAAAACGTTCGCCCGGGATGCGCGCGCGCTCGTTGACGGCGGTTTCGGTATTACGCAGGTCCACCCGATCGATCAGTTTCTTTGGTCACCGCATCTGGAAGTGGTCGGTGTGTTCACCCGCCGTTGAGGATCCGCTCCACAAACGCAGGGACCACATCATCCGCAGGTCCGGTAACCTGCTCATCGAAAAGCGACGCGCCTTCCGAGGGCTCAAGATTAAGCTCCACGGTCCGCGCCCCATACGCCGCCGCCTCAGACACAAAACCGGCTGCCGGATAGACGGTTCCACTCGTCCCGATCGACACGAAGAGATCGGCGCGTTTGAGCAGCGTATGTATCTCATCCATGGCGTAGGGCATCTCGCCAAACCACACGACGTTGGGGCGCAACGTGCCCTGCGCGCCGCAGGCCGGACAGACAGCCATCGGTGTCAACGGCTCATCCCATGGCGCACGCTGGCCGCAAGCATTGCAAAGCGTGCGCGCGAGATCGCCGTGCATGTGAATGAGGTTTTGCGTACCTGCCGCCTCATGCAACCCATCGACATTCTGAGTAACCACGTGCACCGCGCCCGAATGCTCGGCTTCCAGCCGCGCCAGCGCCAGATGCCCGGCATTCGGCGCTGCGCCATTCGCGTTTTCGCGCCGGGCATTGTAGAAATCGAGCACGAGGCTCGGGTTGCGGGCAAAACCGTCTGGCGTCGCCACATCGTTCAAATCGTACTGTGACCAGATCCCGCCAACATCGCGGAACGTACCAAGGCCAGACGCGGCGGAAAGCCCGGCGCCCGTGAGAATGACTATCTTCTGCCCGTCGCTCATGACGCCCCCACGAATACACTGAACCCCGCCGCCTGTGACGACGCGATCTATGAGGAGTTTTTCATGTCCAACACACTTGGAGCAACTGTGCATCTGGCCGGTCAGGTGGCCAAGGTCGGCATGTTCGCCGCAGTCCACGAACTTGGCGCGCGATGGGCAAAAGCAAAGGCGCGCGATGCGGCCCCCCTTGTGGGCGAACGATCGAACGAGACCCAAAAAGTTGGAACGAGCACACGCGACTATCCCAGCCGCAATGACATCCTTCAGGCCTTGCGCGATCTGATTGCCCGTGATGCCGCGTTGGTCTCTGATGGAATTTGCCAACCACTCACGGATTTCGATCGCTCACCGCTGGATATTGCCGCGCGGCTGCGCGAAATGTTCGCCGATATCCCGAAAAGCGCCAAACGCTCGGCCGCCGAAGAGCGTCAGGAAGTGCGCAGTGAGGTCGAGACGGAGGGCCTGCCGGACTATTACACGCAGAATTTCCACTATCAGACAGGCGGTTATCTCACGTCTGAGTCCGCACGCATCTACGACCTACAGGTCGAAACATTGTTTTCCGGAACAGCCGCAGCGATGCGACGGCAGGCTTTGCGCCCAATCGCCGATGCCGTGCATGGGCGCGATCAGCGAAGCATGCGCCTGCTCGATGTCGCGTGCGGCACCGGCCGCCTGCTCGGTGAAATCGGCCGCGCTTTCCCGGCGCTCGCACTCAACGGCATCGATCTTTCCGCCGCCTATATCACGGAAGCCCGCACCCATCTCGGCGACCGACGAAACGTGACACTGGAGGCAGGAAATGCCGAAGCGCTCGCCTGTCCCGATGCGAGTATCGACATCGTCACCTGCTGTTTTCTCTTTCATGAGTTGCCGGCACCTGTCCGCCGGACGGCACTCGCTGAGATGGCGCGTGTTCTGAAACCCGGCGGCACGCTCGTGTTTATCGACAGCATGCAGCACGGGGATGCCCCGGCATTCGATGGCATGCTGGATGCCTTTCCCGATCGCTTTCACGAGCCGTATTACCGCCAGTATCTCGACGACGATCTCGATGACGCGATGCACAGTGTTGGTCTCGTACGGAATGGCGCCTGGAATGCGTTTCTCTCGAAAGTCATGGTGCGCCGACGCACTGCAGACAGGATCGAACACTGATGGCCGTTGATCTCCGTCCGACGCTCGACGCGCCGGATGACGACCCGCATCTTTGGCTCGAAGAGATCGATGGCGAGAAAGCCGTCGCCTGGGTTGAGCAACAGAACGCGCGGACACTCGAAGCACACGCGAATGGACGGTACGCGACTGATCGCGAGATCTTGCGCGCAATTTTCGACGCGACAGACAAAATCCCATACGTCCAGCGCCGCGGAGATAAACTCTACAATTTCTGGAAGGATGAAACCCACCCTCGCGGGCTTTGGCGGCGCACGACCCTCGAGTCGTTCGTTAGCGCGACACCGGATTGGGAAACCGTCCTCGATGTCGACGCGCTGGCCGCGACGGAAAACGAAGACTGGATATGGATGGGCGCTCACGTCATCCCACGGACCTACGATCGCGCCATGCTTCGTCTTTCACGCGGCGGCGGCGATGCCATCGTCCTGCGTGAGTTTGACCTGAAGACGTGCACGTTTGTCGATGGCGGATTTATTGTCCCTGAAGCCAAAGGGTCGGCCTCGTGGGCCGATCCAGAAATTCTGCTTGTCTCCAGTGCATCCGGCGAGGACATGGCCACGACATCCGGTTATGCCCGAACTGTCCGACGCTGGGAACGTGGCACCCCCTTCGAAGCAGCGGAGGTCGTTGCCGAAACGGATCGCGCCAACATGCTGATCTACGGAAACGCCTGCGAAACAAGGACATGGTTCACCGAGATCGTCGATTTTTTCACCACGCGCAACCGGGTCGGCACACCCCAAGGCCCGACGCACGATATTCATCTCCCCGGCCACGTGCGCCTCTACGAGGTTGACGGGCATTTTCTCGCCAAACCGCGCGAACCGTGGACTGTCAATGACGCGACTTATGCGCCTGATACGCTGCTCGGCGGAGACTTCGAAACGTTGCTAACCGGCGACATTGCACCCACAAAGCTCTTCACACCCGGGCCGCGCCGTGTCCTTCAAGGGCTTGGCACGTGGGACGGGACCGGTTTCATTCTCCAGGTTCTCGACAACTTGCAACCGCGGTTCCAGCGCGCGGTCCCAGCGAACAATGGCTGGCAGATCGACCACCTTCCGCACATGCCGGAATTCGGGATCACAAATCTCTGGGCGCTGGATGAAGACGATGAGGATCGCGATGGCACGCTCTGCCTCGATGCACAGGACCCGCTCACACCCTCCACATTGTCGTTCTTCAAAGCGGGCGAAACACCCGGACCGGTAAAAAGTGCACCGGCTCGCTTCAATCCGGCGGGTTTGCAAATCCGCCAGTTCGAAGCCACTTCGTCAGATGGAGAAAAAATACCTTACACTGTCGTTGGGCCCACGACGGATGATGGCGACGCACCGGTACACTTGTCAGGATACGGCGGCTTTGGCCTGCCACGTCTCGCTGGTTACAGCGCCACACTTGGCAAACTCTGGCTCGAACGCGGCGGCACGACTGTCACAGCCCACATCCGCGGCGGCGGCGAGTTTGGCACGCCGTGGCATGATGCCGGCCGAAACGCCGGAAAGGCCCTGAGCCACGATGACTTCGCCGCCGTCGCCAAAGATCTCGTCGACCGCGGCATCACGAAGCCGGAACGGATCGCAGCCGAAGGCGGGTCCAACGGCGGCATCCTGATCACCAACATGCTGACGCGTTATCCTGCCCGCTTTGGTGCACTCTTCTGCACGATCCCGCTCATCGACATGCGCCGCTACACAAAGCTGCTGGCTGGTGCGAGCTGGATCGCGGAGTATGGCGATCCGGACAAACCGGAGGAGTGGGACTGGCTGTCGAAATACTCCGCGTATCACAACGTCGAGGCAAACAAGAATTATCCTCCCATCCTCATCGCAACCGCCCGGCGTGACGATCGGGTACATCCCGGTCATGCCCGCAAGATGACCGCAAAACTGGAAGGTGTCGGCGCGAATGTCTGGTTCTATGAGCCCGCAGCAGGTGGCCACGGCTACGGCAAGGACAACGCCGAACAGGCCGCCTTCATCGCGCTCGGATATGAATTCCTGGCGCGCAACATCGGTTGGCAGAGCGCGGACCAAACGCAAAGATAGTCACGTCTCCAACGCATGATCGCTTTTGAAGGTCCGGTGTGTTGACCGACCAGTCTTCGAGTGCCCGGACAAGGCCATGAACCCGATATTTCTCGGCGCTGCAGCCGCAATCGCCTGGGGCGCACACGATTTCGCCGCGCGCTTTGCGGGCACACGCATTGGCGTCCTCACCACACTGCTGTGTGTTACAGCGACGGGCTTAATCGCTCTCACACTTTGGCTCCTCTTGAGCGGCAACGGATTTCCCGCCTGGCAACCGTCGCATCTCTGGCTCATCGCGCTCATGGGCGCCGGCTTCACACTGGCGACGCTCTGGCTCTACGAGGCCATCACGCGCGGCCCGTTCGCACTCGTCTCACCCATTGTCGGCGCCTATCCGGTCACGGCACTAATGTTTGCTCTCGCGACAGGGGTTCGCCCGTCGCTCTCGCAGTGGATCGCCATCGCAGCCGTGACGGTCGGTGTCGCGATCGTTGCGGTCGCAGCGCGGGAGGAGCGCCTGGAAGCCGCCGTCGACGAGCCGGCAAACGGGTTTCCATACGGACACATGTCACGGGAAACCTTTCGCAGCGTGTTGATGTTCTCCGCGCTCTCACATCTGGGGTTCGCGATCTCGATCACCGCTGGCCAAGCTGCTGCACCGGTCTATGGCGAGCTGGAAGCCACCTGGCTGGCGCGCATTGTGGGTCTCGCCGTCATAACGGCCGTGCTCATCGCTCGCCGTGCAGCGCGGCGGGTCCCCCTTTCCTGGATGCCAACACT
>JBCBXF010000149.1:0-8193 GCA_039816705.1 Pseudomonadota bacterium
ATTCGCAGGGCCTCACCGCCTGGAAGGCTGGCGAGACACGGCGCTATCCCGATGATTTCCGCGATACGGCACTCGATCAGTATATTTCGCAGCCTGTCGTCTACCGAGAGCCGGCACGAGAGCTTTTTGGTTGCTTCGCGACACCCACGCGTCTGAAACCGGATCTCGAGGCGCGCTGGCTTGATTTGCATCTGCACAATGAAGGCGGCGGCGGACCAGCCGGTGAGATCCCACGTGATGCCGTCGACGACTGGATCACGACGATGCGCAGCATCCCCGGAATTGAAGAACGCTATACATGGATCAGCGCCGTGCAACGCTGAACACACGATGAGGCGGGCTCTTGGGGCGCCCGCAAACCGCGCGTAGACGGGAGGGAAAAGGCATGAGCGTTTCGGACTTTTTGTGGTCTGAGCGAGCGCGCAGCGAGTTTGCAGCGCTCTTTGATGACGCGGCCTACAGCGATGCCTTTCGCAAGGCGGTCTCCGACGCGCTCGTTCGTGGCTGGTCGAATAACCGCGACAAGCCGTTCTGGGCGCTTTCGGTTCTCGTCGTCGCCCTCGCAGCGTCGGGCGGCAGCGAAGACGGCATGGATGTTGTCTGGCAATCGCCCGCAGATGTCAGGATCCAACTGTCCGGGCTTGAAGAAGACAGCCTTTCAGCATTCGACTGCGAAGTGCGTGAGGACGACGGCACGCTGCTGCTCATCACGCCTGATGGTGACTTCCGTCTGACCAACCATCGCCTTCGGGTACTTCGCAAGCTCGCAGAATTTTTCCTCTGCTGTGATGAGTTCGCCCACGCGCCGGAGATCATGGCACTGCTCGCGAGGCTTGCAACGTCAGGTACGCAGGGAAACGGCACCTACGCAGACGTCAAGGAAGCAACCCGCGAGTTTGCCCGTGTCGGCTATCGCTTCCGCACTGACAACTTCCTCGACGGTCACGCCACCTCGGCCTTCTCGGTGATCAACAGCTACCTCGCGTCGCGAGACTACGTCCTCGTCGACGACACGATCTTCGAGTTCTGGGCTGACCGCGACAACGAACGCTACAAGACCTACGAAGCCACCTACCAGGCCTTCGCCAATTACGCCGCCGCAATGGATGACGCCCGCGCAACAAACGCCGGCGCCAACGCCCACGACATTGCGGACCCGGCACTGACCGGCGCGATTGCCGGCATCGTCGCCAATGACGAGACACCCTGGGGCGCGGATGATGACGGTGACCCCGACGACCCATCACAGGAAATTGGCGACACCCTCGGCGGTGAGGATGCGCTTGACGAAGTCGTGGAAGAAAAACCTGCCGATCCCACGGTTCTTGGAGATGCAAGCCTGCGTCTGTTCGGTCACAAGGAGATCACACTGCTCTCCCGCCTCACCGAGATCCAGAATTTCGCTCCCAACCAGCGGATCGCGAGCCTGCGCCTGATTGCCTTCCACCCGGTCCAGTCTGGCATTTCCAATGGATTGAGGACGGGAAAATGGAAAATCCCGTTGTCGGAACGTGTCACCTGCGAGGAGGCGAAATCTTACGTCACCATCATCGATGATCTTGAGACCGTACGCGAGCGCGCCGTGTCGTGGCTGGAAGTAGCGTTCGCCCTGGCGAGCAATGACGGTCGCGCAACAGGCGCCGCCGCCGAAGCTCGCGAGGCTGGTCTCGCAACGCTTGCGAAGTCACGCTCGAAAGCGCTGCAGCAGGATCCTGAAACACTCCGCATGGCTTTCCTTCAGGTCACACCCGCCCTTATTCAGGCGCGCGAACTGGCGGACAGGTTTGCCGGGTTGTTCCGCCGGGCACTGGCCACCAGCCCAGCCGCGGACGTTGATGAGAACGCGCAGGACACGCAGTTTTCCTCCGACAAGGCGCTCTTTGCCGCTGAGTTCATTCGCCGATATCTCGACGTGGATGACAACGCAGCCTCGACCGCCGCTTCCACAATCGCTGACGCGGCATCCGCTGAAACTGTGGCCGTCGCTCCCAGCCATGAAAAAGGAAGTTCGGTGTCATGATCACGCTGCCGAAAAACGAAGACGTCGATATTACAAAGGCCGAATCGCAGTTTACGAGCGCCGAAGCCGCAACCGCGCTTGCACGCGAAGCCCGCGAGACCGAGGCGCGACCGGGCCTGAGCATTCACGAGTTGAAAACCGCGGTTCGAGAGGGTCGCTCGGTTGCCGCCGTCAGTCCGGGCAACGTCGTGCCGTTCCGCGCTGTGCAGCTCTATCGCAGCATGCTCTCGCACGAAGCGGTGGGTTGGTCGCAGATGGCCCGCGCTGCCCGCACCAACGACGATGTCCGTCGTCAGGTCGGCGACTTTGAGGTCAACGTCGTGGAAGACGACGATGCGGTCTTCCTGACGGTGACCACGAAATCTGCGACCAAGGCTGCGACGATGACCCTGATCAACGACGCCGGTCAGGTCTGGGTGCTCGCCCTGCCGGAAGCGATCGGCGACACACAGCAACTCGGCTTCGCAACAGGCAGCGATGACGCCAATCTTCTGCTCACGTTGATGCAAGACGCGACGACCTCGATCTTTATGACTTAGATCGTAGAGCCGCACGCGCAATCAGCGCGTAACGAGAGACGACTTCGGCAGGAGGGCGAGATGCGCGCTGCCGAACTGGGGAGGGAAAAGGACGTGGTGCGACCGACAACGTGAGCACACAGGCAACCAGAATAGTGGCCCCGACGACGGGCGGCATGGTGTGGGTTGAGCGCGTCCGCGCGCGGCCCCGCCTGCAGGCGAGCTATGCCGCTCTCAAGGGTGATTTCCGCCCACTTGCACTCTCGGGCGACTATCATAATTTCGTCTCCGGTCTCCTTGCTGCACACGGGATCGCAGAGGGCGCACATGAGCTTCAACTAAGCGCCGACATCGATTCCGGTCGCAGTTGGGAAATCCCGGTCCTTATCGCGCATCTGCTCACGCAGGCAGGCGATGGCGCAAGGGCTCGGCATGACGTGATCTGGGCCACCGGCAGCCTAGACCCGGAGCTCAATCCCCAAGCCGCCGATTTCTCAGTGTCGCGCAAGCTCGAGCTTGCCGAAACCGAGTTCGCAAGCTGGGCCGCAGAGGGAAAATCGGTTCTTCTGCTCGCACCTGGCGGGATGCCGGAGAATGACGATGACGCGTTGCGCGCCATAGCTGATGTGCACGGCTTTGAGGTCGCCACGCCAACCACATTCGCAGATCTCACACGTGCGATTGGGTGTGAAGCCGCCACCACAACATCAGAACAGCGAGACTCGGGTACACCCAACGGCGCCACGTCGTCCGCCAGTTTTGAAGGTGCAGCCAGTAGCCCCGCCCCGGCGTCTCTCAAACGCATCGCAGCACTCGTCACCACGGCCATCGCAGGGGTTGCCGTCGCCGTGTTCGCACTCACCCAGAATGCCTCTGGCCCCTCCACTGGAAGCGCAGACACGAACGACGCCGCCAGCGGGGCGGCACAACCACAGGGGGCCACATCCGCTCTCACCGTTGTCCGCCTCAGTGCAGACAGCCGGGCGGATTGCATCGAACGGATCATGCTCACCAAACCCATGTCACGGACCGTCGTCGCCATGCACGATGGCGGATATCAAATCAAAGCAGGCGCTGGGCTCTGCGGCCTCCGCCTCGTCAATCAGGGCAGCCGCACGGTTGATGTCCGTGTGACGGGCGATTTGGTGACCGCAGCCATCCAGGGCAACGATGCGCTCTTCCAGGGCCTCGCGCTGTCACCGAACAACCGCGCCGAGCTGATCTTCGCCCGCAAGGCCGACGGCCTTGGCGCCACCCTCATCGTCGGCAAGACGCGGTATCCGCTCGCCATCACGGCGCCGCAAGGAGACAACCAATGATCCCGCGTACCGTTGTTTCGCTAGCCGCAGTCTCGCTGCTCGCAGGCGTCTTAAGCATCGCGCCTGGAGCCACAAACGGCTCAGCTTTCGCTCAGAACGGCGACGTCAACGCCATCATCGGCGGCGGCGACAGCGCGGTAGAGGAAAAGGCACCAGCTGTCAAAGCATCAACTCCCGCCACAACGAGCGAGGATGAAAATTCCACCGCCGAAAGCAAGGCGTGGGTTAAGCACAAGAGCGCGATCAATCACGTTCAGGTCCTCGCCGGCCGCCCCCTGCCGTCAGAGACCTGCCGCAATGTCATCTTCGACGCGCGCCCGTCTCTCAACAAACGGCATGACGTAACGCGCGGCAAGACAATCGCACTGACAATGAAGAACCTCTGCCTGGTCGGCTTTCGCAATGACAGCGAGGAGCGAACACTCGTGGTCCGCCTCGGTGAAGCATTTTCAACGCTCGCCATCGTCCTCGACCCAAAACTCTTCACCGGCTACCCGATCGCGCCGGGCCAGCAGATCACCGTGCCGTTGCGCCAGCTTCCCGTCCCCTCGCTAGATGTTTCGCTTGAGGCCGCCTGGGAAGATGATCTGGAGAAACCCAATCCGAAGATTGCCTCGGCGACACTCTCCCTCGCTCGCGCTGCCACAGTCTCCGGGGGAGCAAATTGATGACACACCGGCCGAAGCCTTGCAGCACTAGAGGGACCGCCGTCCGTCGCACGAGGGTTGCTCTGGCGTTTCCAGTGAACCCGCACAGGCACACGCGCGGGCCGGGCCGTATCGCGCAATCGGAACGAAACTCGACGTCAAAGAACAAGGACCTTGGATCATGACGCAGCCCCCAACTTTCTCACGCCGTCATATCCTGCAAGGAGCAGGCGCCGTTGGCATTGGCTCTCTGGCCTCGCTGATTGCGCCCTCGGTCATGGCGCAAAGCTTCAGTGCGAACAGCTACGGCGATGAGACGACCGACTTGATCAATCGCCTCATTCAGGATCTGGCGCCCAAGCAGCCGACCGAGAGCGGCTTGCCAATTGGCGGACCGAAAACCCGCAAGGTACTCATCCGTCTCCCCGACGGAACGACGCGTGTGTACTGGGTCGACTATGACAGCAGCGCCAGCCTTTCGGTCCAGTTCCGCACCGACAGCGCAAAGATCAGCCAACGGTCCAGAAGCCTGCTCCGCGTCCTCGCGACCGCGCTGAAATCCGAGAAACTGTCGACTTACACGTACATGCTCGCCGGTCATACGGATGCGCGTGCGTCGGAGGCTTACAATCAGGATCTCTCGGAGCGTCGCGCCGGTTCCGTCGCTATCCATCTCAATAGCGTGCACGCGATCTCCCGCAAACGATTGCTTCCAGTCGGTTTCGGAGAAACGCAACTCGCCAACCCGTCCGCACCCAAGTCCGGTGTGAACCGTCGGGTGGAGGTCGGCCTGATCGTGCGGCCGCCCAACGGACAGGAAGGCGAGACGCCAACCAGTGGAAGCGATACAAACTCACTGATCGGTCAGTGATGGGTTCACACGCTCGCGAATTCGAATGACAACGACCAAACTGCCAGAGAAAAGGAACTCCCCCATGTTGAAGAAACTGATGCTCGGCGCCGCAGCCGTCGCGGCCCTTGCCGCAGCGCCAGCCGCCGCCAATGCCCAGACCGTGAAGGTGCTCGTCGCCCAGGAAGATTGGGACAAGCAATCGCTGGAGCGCAACAACCGCATTCAGCGCGCCGTACTGAACACCTGGAACAGCACATTGAACTCACCGGCGACGCTGCGCGAAATGAAGCGCTACGGCATCGAAGGGCTGGATGTTTACGACGAGACAGCCGTTTCGCTGAACTTCTACAAGCAGGACCGCACGCGCCGCCGCGATGAAGAGTTGATCTCCCTCGCACGCCAGATCAAAAACCCACGCATTGACGTCGTGGTGCTCTACACGCTCTACGCCCGCGCTGTGAAAGGTCCCTACACTGGCGCAACGAAACTGCTCACCTCCATGAGCTATCGCGCACTCGACGCACGGAGCGGTCGCTTCTTCGGCGGCGACAATCTGGACATTGATCCAGATGGCGTGATCATGACCGGCTGCGCCATCAAGATTGAAGGCGTTGGACCGGATCGCCACTGCGTGAAGGAATTTGTCTCCCGCTACGGTGAACGCCTCGCCCGTGACGCCGGCAATGCTCTTGCGCTCCGTCTCGCGGCTCTCCTCGGTCAGAACTATGGCGACCCGAGCGGTGCGGCGGCCGAAACCAACGACAAACTCGGCGATGCCGATGGCTATCAGGCTGATGAACCGGTCGGCGGCGTACAGACCGCTGGCATCGCACGCTGCAAAAATATCCCGACAACGTTCATCGTCGAGTACCTCGGCTTCTCGCCGCGCCAGAAGTCTCTGATCGAAGCCAACATGTCGAACTGGCGTTGCGGCATGGATCTTGATGCAGCTGTTGGCGGCTCGTCCCTCTCGAACGCGGCATTCGAATACAAGACGCGCCTGAACGAAGGCCAGCTGATGCGCCAGATCCGCCTAATGGCGGAACTGATGGGCGTGGTCGCCGAGATCCGTAATCAGGGCCGCAACACGATTGAAGTGAAAGCGATTGGCCTGCGCACCAACTAGGCCTGCGCACGCCAGAAACGCACGAACACGCGGCGGGCAGTCTGCCTGACAAGACCGCCCGCCGCGCTCACCAAAGAAACGCTGCGATCGACCAAAGACCCGCGCCTCAACGCCTCTGCCGGTTCCATTGCTGCACAAGAAAACTTCGCCGCAAGGAGACCGGACATGTCCTCGAAAGCCCCCACAATCGCGACGGCACTAGCGACCGTGTTCCTCGCGGCATCAAGCCTGACGAGCCCCACCGCGTTGGCCCAGTCGAATGACACCGCGCAACCGAGCGCCAACCGTGTCACGTTTGATGGACGAACCGTCACCCGTGAAAACGCAAAGTTCGTCTCCAACGAGGTATTGATCCAGACCGACCCGGGCACCGATGTCGTCGACCTGATCAACAATTTCATCCAGGATTCGCCAAGCGAGCCGCGCCCGACTGTCCGCAAGCTGACAGCGAACGGCACGTTTTTCTCACTCAGCTACCCAACCGCAGGCGCCAACACGACGGGCACGGTCCAGCAGCTCATGACAGAAGGTGACCCAGCCGCGGCAGGCCTACCGTCAACCCGCCTGCTTTCCTCAATCGCCAGCGCCTCTGGCGTGCGCGCCGCCAGCAGAAACTACATCGTCCGCATCGCACAAAGCGATGACATAAACTCCATCATCGGCGTGCCGGATCAGCCAACGAGTACGCCTGAAACGCCTTCAAGCGGCAAGCGCGCGCCGGTCTATCCAAACGACAAGAACTATCGCGATCTCTGGCACCTGAAGATGAACGCGCCCGGATATTCCGACACCACCGCTCCCGGAGCGTCGAATTTTCCTTTGCAGTGGGCCTATACCCCGGACGCCAGCAAGGTGATCATCGCCGTGCTAGACACAGGAATTGTCACCAATCACCCGGACATCGACTACACCCGCGCGGTCGAACCCGGCTTCGATTTTGTCTCCGCAGATTTGGAGACATCGGATGACGGCACCGTCGGTTATGACGCCGACCCGACAGATCCGCCAGAAAGTGCCCTCAAGGTCGACTGCGGTGGCAACGGCTGGCACGGCTCGCATGTGGCCGGCATCGCAGGCGCCGCGACAACCAACAATGAAAGCGGCATCGCGGGTGGTGCATGGAATGTGAAAGTCCAGTCGGTCCGCGTCCTCAACAAGTGTGGCAGCGGCTCGTTGCGCGATATCGTGGTCGGCATGTACTGGTCAGCCGGCATCTCGCTGAGCGGCATCCCGGACAACCCGAATCCGGCTCACATCATCAATATGAGCCTGGGCGTTTCGACCCCCGGTTGCCCAGCGATCATGGGCCTCGCGCTTGAGGAGATTGCAAAGAAAGACATCCTCGTCGTCGCGGCGGCCGGTAATGAAGGCAGCCCGGTCTCGAACTCAGCTCCGGCGAACTGCAATGATGTCTTAAGCGTCGCAGCCTCCGATCAGCGCGGCCACCTGACGAGCTATTCCAACTTTGGCAGCATTATCGACATCATGGCGCCAGGCGGCGACACCGGCCGTGATGACGATGGCAATGGCACAAACGACGGGATCCTGAGCCTCGTCGACAAAGGCTATGCCCGCTACAACGGCACCTCAATGGCGGCACCACTGGTCTCTGCCGCCGCCGCTCTTTTGAAAGCGGAGAACCCGGCGCTCACCGCACCGCAGATCCGCCGACTGCTGAAAGAAAATGCCATCCCGCGCAACGCTGAGCAC
>JBCBXF010000014.1:0-23764 GCA_039816705.1 Pseudomonadota bacterium
TTTCAAAGCGGAGACTTACGATGTCGAACTATTCCGACCCGGCCAACACCCTTGTGCTCGAGACCACACAGGGACATGTCGCGATCCAGATGCTGCCTGATGTTGCGCCAAACCATGTTGCGCGGATTAAGACGCTTGCACGTGAGGGATTTTACGACGGCATCGTCTTCCATCGTGTGATCGACGGTTTCATGGCTCAGACGGGCTGCCCGCAGGGCACGGGGACCGGCGGCTCCGGCCAGAAGCTTGCGGCAGAATTCAATGCGACACCACATGTCCGCGGCACGGCATCAATGGCACGTGCGCAAGCGCCGAACTCGGCTGACAGCCAATTCTTCATCTGCTTTGGCGATGCGTCGTTCCTCAACGGGCAGTACACCGCGTGGGGTCAGGTCATCGAGGGCATGGACAACGTTGACAAGATCAAGCGCGGCGAGCCGGTCGTCGATCCCGACAAGATTGTGAAGGCCTATGTCGCAGCGGACGCCGAAGCCTAAACCTAAACCTTCTTGGCGTTGACGAGGACACGCACGCGTGGACGTCGATCTGTTCGACTTCGAGCTGCCGGAGGAGCGGATTGCGCTACGTCCGGCAGAGCCGCGTGAAGCGGCGCGTTTGCTTCACGTGCCATCGGGGGCCAAGGCGTTTGGCGACCGAAAGATCGCACATTTGCCAGATCTGCTGACGCCGGGTGATGTGCTCGTTGTCAATGATACGCGTGTCATTGCGGGGGCTCTGGAGGGTAAGCGCCAGCGCGGTGAAGCGATGGCGCGGATCACCGCTAATCTCCTCCACCGCATCGATGAGAGGACGTGGGGCGTTCTCCTCCGGCCCGCCAAGAAGGTGGCGATTGGTGAGACGATCACGTTCTCCCGCTCGGGCGAGACGAATGCGGAGGTGCACGCGCAGGTCGTCGATAAATCCGACGGTGGGTTCGTCACGTTGGCGTTCGCCGACGCGGGCGCAGCGCTCGACAAACTAATGGAAGATGTCGGGCACATGCCTCTTCCGCCCTACATCGCACGTCGGCGCGCGCAGGATGCCAACGACCGCGCCGATTACCAGACGATCTTTGCGCGTGAACGCGGAGCGGTCGCTGCGCCCACGGCCGGTCTGCATTTCACACCGGCCCTGGTTGATGCGCTTGCGGCGCGCGGTATCACCAGCGAGACGGTAACTCTGCACGTCGGTGGAGGTACTTTTTTGCCTGTAAAATCCGCCGACACCGGATCTCATGTCATGCATGCGGAGTGGGGGCATATTGATGGAGACGTCGCTCGCCGTCTGACCACCGCACGGCGCGAGGGCCGTCGCATTGTCGCGATCGGCACGACATCACTACGACTGCTTGAAAGCGCCGCGGGGAATGACCGCGATATTCTTCCCTTTCGCGGCGAGACGAATATCTTCATGACGCCCGGATACACATTCAAAGCGGCGGATGTCTTGCTGACGAACTTTCATCTCCCGCGCTCAACGCTCTTTATGCTGGTCGCAGCTTTCAGCGGGCTGGAGCGGATGAAGCAGGCGTATGCGCACGCGATTGCATCGGGTTATCGCTTCTACTCTTACGGAGATGCGTGCCTGCTTGAATGCGCGGCGTCAGCTCGCTCCCGAGACGGGTATGCCGGATGACGATCCCGTTCTCGTTCGCGCTTGACGCAACCGATGGGGCGGCTCGCACAGGCGCGATTACGACGTCGCGGGGGAAAATTCGCACGCCTGCGTTTATGCCGGTCGGGACAGCGGGGACAGTGAAAGCGATGTTCGTCGACCATGTGCGTGAGACGGGTGCGGACGTCCTGCTTGGCAACACCTACCATCTCATGTTGCGGCCGGGCGCGGAGCGGGTTGCGCGTCTTGGCGGGCTGCACGCCTTCATGAACTGGGACGGACCAATCCTCACCGACTCCGGCGGCTTTCAGGTGATGTCGCTGTCGAAGCTTCGAAAGATGTCGGAATCCGGCGTCACGTTTCAAAGCCATGTCGATGGCGCGACGTATGAGATGTCGCCTGAGCGCTCGGTGGAGATCCAGTGCCTGCTTGGCGCCGATATTCAGATGCAACTCGACGAATGCGTGGCCTTTCCTGCGACTTTCGAGGAGGCGGAAGATGCGATGGAGTTGTCTTTGCGCTGGGCCGAACGGTCGCGTGACGCGTTTGACATCCATGCCGGGCCGCACCAGGCGCTCTTTGGAATCGTCCAGGGCAGCACGTATCCTGAGCTGCGGGATCGCTCGGCGGCATTGCTCACGCAGATGGACTTTCCAGGATACTCGATCGGTGGACTTGCGGTCGGCGAGGGGCAGGAGGGCATGCTGGAGGTGCTCGATGTCACGACGCCGAAGCTGCCGAAAGACAAGCCACGCTATCTGATGGGCGTGGGCACACCGCTGGATCTCGTCGAAAGCGTTGCACGGGGTGTCGACATGTTCGATTGCGTGATGCCCACGCGCGCCGGGCGCCATGGCACGGCCTACACGTGGGGTGGCAAGCTGAACATGCGTAATGCGAGGCACGCCGAGGATGCCGCGCCGCTTGACGCCGAGAGTACCTGCCCGGCGACCCGCGATTATTCGCGCGCCTATCTGCACCACCTCGTGAAGGCCAACGAATATCTCTCCGCGATGCTGTTGACCTGGTCGAACGTGCATTTCTACCAGGATTTGATGGCGCAGATGCGGGTGGCGATCGCGGAGGGTCGGTTCGAGGTGTTCCGTCGTGCCGCACATGAGAAGCTGGGCGACCTGTCAGGGTAAACTGGATGATGGTGCGGCGGATCGGTCTGATGCGAGAAAGCTGGTTGACGCTCCGATGCGTTCGCACTAGCTAACGCGCTCTATGCGGCGTCTCTGCGAGCGTCGCCGACGGTGCATCAGTGCGCCAAGCGGGCACGTAGCTCAGTTGGTAGAGCATCCGACTTTTAATCGGACGGTCCAGGGTTCGAATCCCTGCGTGCCCACCATATTCCCCCGTTACAATTCAACTGCTTGGTCAGGTGAGAAGACGCGACAAACAGCGCTTCTGCGGCATGGTTGTCAGATCCAGCCTGATTTTCGACGGCTGGCTTACAGTTTCGCACCTCGCGAATTGTGTTGGGTTCAGCACTCAAGACCCGGCGCCTCCGCTGCCGAAGCCTCAGTCTTGCTCGGAGCCGTGCGGACGCGGCGTTTCACATCGGGTTGGTTGTCATCTCGGTTGTGACGTTTCGCCTGACACGTCCCGTTCACGATTCGGCGTGAGGACGGAACGTTTGGCGTTTCCGCGTGCTACGTTGTCAGAGCCAGAAGCGCATGACCATCACACTGCGCAAGCCGGCAATTGAGGACGCTTATCATGCCCGCCGGTTTGTCCGTCTCCAAGCAACTCGGAATTGTTGCGGTCGTTGCCGGGATTGTGGTGCTCGGCTGGAGCTTGCGGGAACGTTTGCCGCTGATCGGAAGTGCGTCTGCGCCCACAGCGGAGACCTCGGCCAAGCGCGGTGCGGGTGCTTCTTCCAGGCGTCGTGCACGCGGCGGCCGGGCGACGCCCGTGCTTGCCGCACCTGTGGACGTCGCACGCAACGATGAGACAATCACTGCTGTTGGGACGGCGCGGGCGCTGCGCTCAGTGATGATGTTCGCC
The DNA here is from genome assembly GCA_039816705.1 of Pseudomonadota bacterium. Lineage (GTDB taxonomy): Bacteria > Pseudomonadota > Alphaproteobacteria > Rhizobiales > CALHAX01 > CALHAX01. The sequence goes on from JBCBXF010000014.1 coordinate 3,625, forward strand.
AAGACCAGCGGTACGGTTGTCAAAATGGATGCGCGCGCCGGGCAAGCCGTCAAACAGGGGGAAACCCTGCTGACCCTCGAGCGCACGCAGGCAGATCTCGCATTGAAGGTCGCGGAAAATGCACGCGCCAGCGCCGAGGTGAAGCTGAAACGGACAGCGCGCCTGGCGCGGCGGCGGATCACTGCCGAGGCGGCACTGGAGGATGCGCAAACGGCATTGCGACAGGCTGAACTCGCTGTCGAGCAGGCGCGTGAATTGGTTCGCGATCATCAGGTTGTTGCGCCGTTTTCCGGCATTGTCGGAATACCTGCCATTGAGCTTGGAGACCGGGTGACACCGCAAACCGAATTGCTCTCTCTCGATGATCGCTCTCAAATCCTCGTATCGTTCGATGTTCCGGAAGTTTTTCTCTCCGCGTTGACCGTCGGGCGTCCGGTGACCGCAACGACGCCGGCACTTGGCGATGCGGTGTTCGCAGGCAAAATCCGTGATGTTGACAGTCGGATTGATACGCAGTCGCGCACGGTGCGTGTGCGTGCCAGCTTTCCCAACGCAGGCGATCGATTGCGGCCCGGCATGTCGTTCGTCGTGTCCATAAGGATCGAGGGTGACGTATTTCCAAGCGTTCCCGAACTCGCACTGCAGTGGAAGGGCGGCGAGAGTTTTGTCTGGGCAATCCGAGACGGCAAAGCGGTGCGTGTTGTCGTCCGCGCAGTGAAGCGGAAAAATGCAAGCGTGCTGATCGAGGGCGAACTGCGCTCAGATGAGCGCGTTGTCGTTGAAGGGGTCCAGCGTCTGCGCGACGGACGGGCTGTCTTTGATGCCGGTGCGTCAGACGCTCCGCAGCCGACAGGCCGGAAGTTGCCAACAGCCAAGGGTGGCACGGCACGTCCGTCGCAGACCCGCGGATGAGCGCTTCTGAGGAGAAGAAAAGCCAAGCTGTCGCGGCGGCTGCGGCGTCCGGACCGTCATCGCGCGACGACATTGCGAGCATGAGCGTTCGACGGCCGTATCTTGCGACTGTCCTCAACCTCCTGATCATCATTGCCGGGTTGAGCGCGCTCTTTGGCATTGAGGTGCGCGAACTGCCTGACGTGGATCGGCCGGTGGTGACGGTCCGTGCCAATTTTCCAGGAGGCTCGCCTGAGACCGTTGATGCCGAGGTGACCGCCAAGGTCGAAAGTGCAGTCGCGCGGGTGAATGGGATCACGGAACTTCGCTCATCGAGTGAGGAGGGCAATTTTCGGCTGCGTGTTGTGTTTCGGCCGAGCGTCGATTTGATCGATGCGGCGAACGATGTTCGCGAGGCTGTGAGCCGGGTGCAGAGGCAACTCCCCGATGGCGTTGAGAATCTGTTTGTCGTCAAGGCAGACTCGGATTCGAGCGCGATCGTGCGCCTTGCGGTGTTCAGCGAAACGCGCGCCTTCGATGACCTCACACGGCAGGTCGAGAACGACGTTATCCCGGCGCTGCTGTCGATCGACGGTGTGGCGGACGTGCGGATCTTCGGTGAGCGTGAACGGGTGTTGCGCGTTGTCGTGCAACCCAATCGTCTCGCGGCGTACGGACTGTCCATCGGAGATGTTGTGGGTGTCCTCGAGAATGCTCGGTTTGATGTGCCCGCAGGCAGCTTCAAGTCGGATGAGCAGGAGGTGTTGGTTCGCGCCAATGCGACGGTGACGGATCCGCGCGCCATCGAGGCGTTGCAAATCCGGGATCCGGTGACGCTCGGTGATGTGGCCCAGGTCTATTTTGGGCCGGATGACCCGGAGAGTATCGTGCGCCTCAATGGACGCTCGGTGATCAATCTGGGTGTCATCCGGCGCGCGAAGTCGAATACCGTGCGCATATCCGGCGATGTGGCGCAGACGGTGGGGCAACTCAATGATCGTCTGCGTGGCGTCAGCATCGAAACGGTGACTGACGACGCAATTTTCATCCGTGGCGCCATCAGCGAAGTGCTGACAAGCCTGGGGCTCGCGATCCTGATCGTGGTGATCGTGATCGCTCTGTTTATCGGGCAATGGCGACCGGCTTTGGTCCCGGCGGTAGCGATCCCGGTTTCGCTGATTGGAACTGTCGCCGCGATTTGGCTGCTGGGATATTCTGTCAACCTGGTGACGCTGCTCGCGTTGGTGCTCGCGACCGGGCTTGTCGTTGATGACAGCATTGTGGTGCTTGAGAACATTCAGCGGCTCCGCGGCCAGGGGATGGCGTCTCGCGCCGCGGCCGTCCTTGGCACGCGTCAGGTGTTTTTCGCTGTGGTGGCGACGACCGCGACGCTGGTGTCCGTTTTCCTACCAATTTCATTTCTGCCCTCGACGGCCGGAAGGCTCTTTGCGGAGTTCGGTTTTGTACTCGCCGCAACGGTCTGTATTTCCTCCTTCGTTGCATTGACCATTGTGCCGGTGCTGACGTCGCGATTGCCCGATACGATGGGGGAGCCTGGCGGTCAGGAGCGGAAGCTGGCGGCCATGTTTTCAGGCTTTGGCCGTGCGGTTCGGTCTCGATATGCGCGAACGCTCGATCTTCTTGCAGGCGTGCCATTGGTTGTGGTTGCGGCTTTGGGTGGCGTCTTGCTCGCGGCATGGACGGTTTACGGGACGCTCGCGGAAGAACTCGTGCCGAAGGAGGACAGGGGAAAGATTCGTGTCTTCATGACCGGGCCGGACGGTGTCGGGCTCGACTACACGGATCGGCAGGTAGAGCAGGTCGAAGACATTCTGCGTCCACTTGTCGAAAGTGGTGTCGCGACGGGTCTGTTCTCGATCACTGGGCGGTTTGATCCCAACCGCGGACAGGTCGAGGCGCCGTTGGTCGACTGGAGCGCGCGCGAGCGGAAGGAGGGAGATATTGTTCGTGAGGTCAATGCCGCTCTTTCAAAAATTCCAGGAGTGCGGGCTCGCGCATGGCGCTCGAACAGCCTCAATCTGCGAGGTGCGGGTGGTGGTTTGCGGTTTGCGTTGATCGGTGGAGATTATGAAGCATTGGCTCGAGACGCGGAGACGCTGGTTGTCGCGCTCGAGCGTGAGGAACGTGCGGTCGAGAACATGCGGGTCGAGTTTCGCGCGACCCAGCCGCAACTGTCGTTGCAGATTGATCGGCTGCGTGCCGCTGACCTCGACGTGCCCCTCGATGCGCTGGCCTCCACGATCCGGGCTTTGGTCGACAGCGATGAGGTGGCGGAGCTGACGGTCGGAGACAAACGTGTACCGATCGTTGTGCAGTCGGCGTCCGGGGCTGTGACGCAACCGAGCGATCTGCGGAATCTTTTTGTCGCCTCACGATCCGGTCGCCTTGTATCGCTTTCGCAGGTCGTGACGCTCACCGAGACGGCTGTTGCGGCGGAACTTGACCGGCATGCGCAGCGTCGTGCCGTGGAAGTGTTTGCCGATACGGCCGACGGGTTCGCGTTGCGGGAGGCTGTTGCCGCCGTTGAGCGGGTGGCGCGGGCCGAGCTCGGTGATGACACCGGTCTGATCTTTCTCGATGAGGCAGCGGCGCTCAACGAGACGGCCTCAGGCGTGACGATTACATTTCTGATCGCGCTGCTCATCGTGTTTCTGGTGCTCGTCGCGCAGTTCGAGAGCATTGCCAGTGCGATCGTTGTGTTGCTGACGGTACCGTTCGGCCTGTGTGCCGCGATTTTTGCGCTGGCGCTGACCGGCACGTCGCTCAACATTTACAGCCAGATCGGGATTTTGATGCTCGTTGGTATCATGGCGAAGAACGCGATCCTGCTGGTTGAGTTTGCAGATCAGCTGCGGGCGCAGGGTCATTCCGCGTGGCATGCAGCACGTGAGGCCGCCACAGTGAGGCTGCGCCCGATCGCAATGACGATGATGTCAACGATCCTCGCCGGACTGCCGCTGATTTTTGGCGCAGGCGCCGGGGCCGAAGCGCGTGCATCGATTGGCTGGGTCGTATTCGGCGGTCTTGGTTTGGCAGCGGCATCCACGCTTCTTCTGACGCCTTTGCTCTATGGATTAATCTCTGGCGCACGCGCGTCGCGCAGGGAAGAGCCGGCGTCGGTGTGAGCGCTTGCCGCGCGCGTGTTGTGCTGTGCACGGTGAGAGCGAGCACGACAGATAACGAGGATTTTCTCTGGTGACACTTCCGGCAACGATGACCGCGATGGTGACGATGGGCCATGGCGATCTGGATCAGATTGTTTTGCATCACGATTGGCCGCGCCCCGATCCGCAGGCTGGTGAAGTGCTGATCCGTGTGCGGGCCTGCGGGCTCAACAATACCGACGTGAACACGCGTTCCGGCTGGTATTCAAAAGCGGTCACCGAAGCAACGACCGGTGGGGCATTCGACACCGTCCACGAGGAAGACCCGACGTGGGGCGCAGCGCCGATCGCGTTCCCGCGTATCCAGGGGGCGGATGTCTGCGGTGAGATCGTTGCTGTTGGAGAGGGCGTCGACGCAGGGCGTATCGGCGAGCGCGTTATCTCGGACAATTGGCTTCGTGACCCGGGGGACCCGGGAAACATGGACAAGACCGGCTATTTCGGATCGGAGCGCGACGGTGGCTTTGCTGAATACACGACGCTGCCAGAGAAAAATGCCATTGCGGTGACGTCCAACCTCTCGGATGCCGAGCTTGCAACGTTCTCGTGCTCCTACTCGACGGCGGAAGGCATGCTGACACGCGCCTCCGTTATTGCGGCGGACACTGTGCTCGTCCCAGGTGCATCTGGCGGGGTCGGCGGGGCGCTGGTGCAACTTGCAAAACGGCGGGGCGCACGTGTCATTGCGCTCGCGTCGCCCGCCAAGCACGATGATGTGCGTGGGCTTGGTGCTGATCTCGTGCTGGAGCGCGCACCTGATGATCTGCCGGCAGCGCTCGCCGGTGAACGGGTCAGCGTGGTGGCGGATGTCGTCGGCGGTCCGTACTGGTCGACGGTCCTTGAGGCGCTTGAGCGCGGCGGGCGCTATGTCTGCTCCGGTGCGATCGCCGGGCCGATCGTCTCGTTTGATCTGCGCACCTTTTATCTCCGCGATCTCGCGCTCTTCGGCTCGACGGTGATCCCGCCTGAGGTGACCCGGGCACTCGTGCGTTACATTGAGAATGGTGAGATTCGCGCGGCGCTTGCGGCGACGTACCCACTGCGTGAATTGCATGCGGCGCAGACGGCGTTCATCGCCAAGCAGCACACCGGCAACATCGTGGTCACGATGGAGCCCGCGTGATCGTCAGCGTTTCGTCAGACGATCGAGCGCTGTGTTCATGACGATGACTGGGATCAGGCCGGTGGTGACGATAAGCAATGCTGGAAGCGCGGCCTCTTCCAGCAATTCGTCCTTTGCGAACTGATAGACGTATGTCGCAAGTGTATCGAAGTTGAAGGGTCGCAACAGCAGCGTCATTGGCAGCTCTTTCATCACATCGACGAACACGAGCAGGCCACCGGCGATCAAGGTACGCCACAGCAGCGGGGCGATCACGTCGCGTACGCTTTCGAAGAAGCTGCGCCCGAGACTGCGGCTGGCGGCCATCATATTGGCGGGTAAGCGGGCCAGTCCGGAATTTATCGCGCCGTAGCCTATTGCTTGGAAACGGACGGCGCAGGCGATGATGATGAGGGCAACCGTGCCTGTCAGCAGGCCGTTTCGGCCCGGTAGACCCAACGTCGCCGCCATATGCGCAACACCGGCATCGAAAAGGCCCGCCGCTGTGACAACACCGATCGCGAGGATTGTTCCGGGAAAGGCGTAGCCGGCTGAGGCCAAGCGCGTGACCTGGCTGAAGCGCGAACCGCCGCGATAGGTCGTGACAATGCCGAGAAACATGGCGGTCGCCATGACCAGCGCCGCCACACTCGATGAGACGAGAAGCGAATTGCCCATTGCAGCGAATGTCGCTGTGTCGAACGCGGTGGAGTATCCGCGCAGGACGAATGAGAGCAGAACGCCAACAGGCAGGATAAAGCCGATGGTGATCGGAAGCATACAAACCGCGATGCAGGCGGCGGCTCTTTTCCCTGACACAGGCTCTCGTTTGAGCGTGCGGGTGCGTCCTGTCGTGTCCCGGTAGAGTTTTCTTGCACGCGCGAGCTGTTCGACGATCAGCAGCGCGATGATGAAGAGAAAGCAGATGATCGAGATCTGCGCTGCCGCGGGGAGACTGTCCTGGCCTAGCCAGACGTTAAATATGCCGAGCGTAAGTGTCTCAATGGAAAAGTATTCAACGGTCCCGAAGTCCGAGATGGTCTCCATCAAGACAAGCGCAAGCCCCGCCACGAGAGCAGGGCGGGCAAGTGGGACGGCCACGTTGGTCGAGAGACGGCGGCCATAGATTTCACTCACCTCGAACAGTGAGGAGGGTGTCTGCACAAATGCGGTGCGGACCATGATGTAGACGTAAGGATACAGCGCACTTCCCATCACCAGGATGGCACCGCCCATGGAGCGGATGTCCGGGAACCAGTAGTCGCGGGCGCTGCGCCAGCCGAAGATGTCACGCAGTGCGCCTTGCACCGGCCCTGCGAACTCGAGGAAGTCTGTGAGCGTGTAAGCGATGATGTATGCGGGCACAGCGGCCGGCAGGAGCAGGCACCAATGGAGTATGCCACGGCCCGCAAAGTCATAGCGAAAGACAACCCACGCGGTCGTCACGCCGAAAGCGACGCTGAGCGCACCAACACCCAGCATCAGGATCAGTGTGTTGGCGATATAGCGGGGAAGGACGGTGTCAACCAGATGAGGCCAGAGCCCGCCGCTCGGCTGCGCGGCGGCCACAAAGACCGCCGCGACAGGTGCGAAAAGAAGCGCTGCGAGGACAAGCCCCGCAACCTTCCATCCGTCAATTCTCGCAAGCGCCCGACGGGTCCGAGACGGTGTCGCGTGCGCGCTCACATCCCCACTTACCATCCGACGCGGTCAATCACCTTTTGAGCCTCGCCAGCGCGGGCAGAGATGCGCGCAATCGGCATCTCGTCTTCCTTGAATTCCGGCAAGGCGCCGCTGGTGTTTTCGACACGAACGGTCGGGTTGACGGGAAACTCATAGTTCGTCGTGCTGTAGAGTTTTTGCGCTTTGGGACTTGTCAGAAACTCGAGGAAGCGGATGGCTTCGGCCTTGTGAGGGGCGAACTTTGCAACGCCGCCGCCTGAGATGTTGATGTGCGTGCCGCGATCATCCTGATTGGGGAAGAGCAGCGTGACCGCCTCCGCCCACTCGCGCTGTGCCGGGTTCTCCGAGCTCTTCAGTTTGCCAAAGTAGTAATTGTTGATGATGCCGACATCGCATTGGCCTTCGAAGATCGCCTTGACCTGGGCGCGGTCGTTGCCTTGTGGGCGACGTGCGAGATTGTCGACGACTGATTTCGCCCAAGCTTCGGCTGTCTCAAGGCCGCTTGTCTCGATGACCGAGGCAACAAGCGCGCGGTTGTACACATGGCTGCCCGGGCGCGAGCAAATTCGCCCCTTCCAGCGCGGGTCCGCCAGATCCTCATAGCGCTTGAGGTTGGCGGCATCTTTTGCCTGCTTCGAGATCGCAATGACGCGCGCACGCTTGGAAAAGCCGAACCAGCGATTGTTGGTGTCGCGCAAATAGGTCGGGATATTGGCAGTCAAAGTTTCTGAGTTGACCGGAGCAAGAAGATCCTTGTCGGCATAAACATTAAGGCGGGCGATATCGACGGTCAGAACAACATCGGCCGGGCTGCGCGCGCCTTCAGACTGCAATCGCTGGGCGAGGCCCTTGGAGGCATAGACCACGTTTACCTTCGTGCCGGTCTCGGCAGTGTAGGCGTCGATGAACGGTTTGATCAGAAAGGGCTGGCGGTGGGAGTAAATGTTCAACTCACCCGCGGCACGGACCGGCGACCACATCATCGAAACTGCGACAAGGGCCACGAGCGTGGCCACACTGAAGAGCAGGGCGGAGCGGGACAAGCGCTCTTTGAGATATCCTGAAAACATGCGTCGTCCTTGTTGGATGCGGTGGCGCAAGATCTTGAACGCCTGTTGGAACGGAGCGAGATAGAGCGTCGCGAGGGTATGTGGCCGCGCTGTGGTGGCATCAACGCCATAGGCTTGCGGGCGATTGCCGCGGGCGAGGCAGAGGCTGCCGCCGAGCCGATCCCAGACCGCAAGCACCGCCCCGAAGTTGCGGTCGTGGTGCCGCGCTTCCAGCGAGTGATGGATCTGGTGTTGTGCGGGCGAGATCAACCAGCGTTCGACCCGTTGTCCGTAGGTGATCCAGACGTGCGAGTGACGCAGATTGGCGCCTGCGACGTTGAAGAGGAATAAAAACACGTTCGCGCCGATGATGGTCACAAGCGTCGTGCGCTCGGCGAAGAAGAATAGAAAGACGGCCATTACGACGGCCTGGACGAGCGTGGAGCGCAGCGCGAACAGCACGGCTTCGACGGGGTGTGTGCGGTAAACGGTTACGGGTGTCAGCGTCTCGGCGCTGTGGTGGACCTGATGAAAGCTCCAAAGTAGTGGCCAGCGATGCAGGGCCCGGTGGAGGAGATACTTCGTTGCGTCGTCGAGGAGGAAAAGGGTGAGGGTGAATGCGGAAGCAATCACCCAGGCAGGGAGCGTCGGCCAGAGTGCGATGCGCCCGTCGAACCAGATATGGAACAGCTCGAACAGAAGCGTGGCGACAACGACGCGCGAGATCAGGCGAGGAACAACCCCCATCATGATGAGCTTGTTGAGCACGAGCAGCTTGTAGTCGCCGCGCGCAGACGACGACCACCACACCTTCGGAGAGAAAAAATCGCGCAGCGACTGGCCGGGTGAACGCCTTGCGACAATCATCTGGACAACGACCGCAATGACGATCGCTCCGGCGAGGTAGCCGATGAAAAGCCGCTTTTTGGGGTCGAGCAGTGGCGCAAAGACTTGCGTCAACCAGTCGAGTGCCAAGGTATCCACGGGATCATTCCGAGCGCGTGAGTGAACGCGGTGTTACACGAGTGGCCGCCGGGCTGGCGAAGTGCCCGGCGGCCACCATTTCAATAGAACGACTTTCGCCTCTAGTCGTTTTCCGCCCCGGTTCCGGCACCAAGTGACTGCGCGAGCGTCGCAATGTCACCGCTGATCGCGTTGGCCTTGGCTTTCACGCCAAACGCGTCTTCCATCAACTTTTGGACCTTTGCCATGTGGAGCATATATTCACCCCAGCTTATGGTCTGGTCGCGGACGTAGTCACCCTTCGATGAGATGTCGACGACCTGGCTGAGATTGATAAGCAGCGGGCCTGCACCGATCAGACGATTGAGCTTCGTTGCCGTCTCGCCGAGGTTTGTCTTTCCGGTCTGCAAGGCAAGCGCGAAGCCTTTCAGCTCACCCCAGTGTTTGATGTACTTGTTGTTCAGTTTGGTGGTGTCGCCGTTCGCTTCCAGCACGGCTTTCAGCTGTTCCATGTCTTTGTAGACAGAACCGGCATACTTGTAGACCGCCTCCGCGAGGACCTGTTCCCAGTTCGTCGCAATGGTTTTGGCATGTGCCTTGAGCTTGGCACGCTGCGTATCGCTCAGTTTCTCTCCCGCCGCGTCGGTGATGATCTGGCGACCGTCGATGAATGCGCGCATTATGGTGTGGAAGTATTTGGTCTTGCCACTGCGGTCGGAGCCTGCCGCATAGTAGGCCGGGCCGAAGACATACTCGCTTTTCAGGTCAATCTTGCCATCACCATTGAGGTCCGCAGCCGAGACGACCGCATCCTTTCGTTTGGCGATGCTATAGGCCTGATCAGGCGAGAGCCTCAACGCGTGCGCGGGTGCTCCAAAGTAGCCAAAGCCCTCATCCCACGAGTGCTCTTTGCCGGTGTAGTAGGCGCCTTTCTTATAGGGCTTATCGTTCGGCTTGTTGTCCGCCTCCAGCTTCTCGTCCAAGTAGTTGTCGACAGCCTGGTTGTAGGACACAGCGCCCATAATGAATTTTGAGATCAACTGCGGGTAGTTGTAGCCGTTGGCGGTGTCGACGCCGCCTTTCGTCGTGGCGGCCTTGTCGATCCAGAACGCGACCAGTTCCGAACCCGTCATGTTGTTCGGCATGCCGGCGATGGTGCCTTTGAAGGTCTTGCCAGCAAGGTTCTTCTTTTTCGAAATGCTATCGATGTCGCCTTGCAGGATGACAAACTCCCCTTTCGACGTCGGTGCAATGAGTTTGCGACCGGCATCTGATGCAGAGAAATAAGAAATCATTTGCTGTTTGAGGGCGGCGCCGTCCCCGCCGTCGCCTTTGCCGGCGAGTGCCTTAAGTGAATCGTGCAGGGCATGGCGCGCGATCTGACCGGTGTAGGCGACTGAGGATTTTTTATCTCCGTCGTAGCCTTTCAGCGTCACCGGGAAATTGGCGTACAGATCGCTTTGCGCCATGGCTGCGTTGCTGGTTCCGGCAGCAAGCATGAGTGCGCATACCGCGGTTAAAGGCCGGGGTCTGATCATCATGAAGAACTCCGTCGGTTTGAAAACGTGAAGGCGGGAGGCTCGAATTTATGGGCAATGATGACGCCGGCTTCGACAGCGTTTCTGGGCGCGTTTGAAACTCATCGGCGACTGCCCGACGCCGTGAAACACCAAACTCTACCAAAAATGTCAAGAATAACTTTGCTCAGGAGATGACCCCGACAACTCCGGCGTCAATCACCTGAATTGCGCGCATCTTGTCGCGAGGGACGCGCTAAAGGTTGTGCCCGTGGACGCATATTGTACATTGCAACAGTCTACAACAGTCAGCCTGACCATCTGGGGTCCAAAGGTCGTCCGATGCGTGAAAAAATCCCGTCGCCGTGTGTGAAGGTCTGCAAGTTCAAACGGCAGGGGCACTGCATCGGCTGCGGGCTGACGAAGGATCAAAAACGCGCTTTCAAATCGATGCGTAAGCCGAAGAAGCGGTTGAATTTCATCCGCAAGCTGATCCGCCAGCAGGACAAGTTGGGCGGGTATCCAATGTGGCCACGGGCCTGGCGCAAGCGTTGTGCGAAGAAAGACGTGACGTGCCCGCTGGATGTGCCTGGTTTGCTGAAGACGTGATCTGCAAAAAAGGGCGCCCAGAGGCGCCCTTTTCTCGTCTGTACCAATCTGCGCCGAATTTGAATCAGCCGCGCAGATGAGCGCGCAGCATCCAAGCAAACTTCTCGTGTTGCTGAGCGCGTTCAATCGCCATGTCGTTGGTGATGACATCGCCGTGTTTTTCGGCTTCGTCGGCGAGCGCACGAAGTGTTGAAGACAGTAGCTCCTGATCGTTCTTCAGCTCCGTGATCATTGCCGTCGCGTCAATCTTCCCGTCACACTCATCGATCTTGGAACGCTCCAGATAGGTAGACATACGCCCGACCGCATGTGCGTCGAGCGCTTTGATGCGTTCGGCCAACTCGTCCTGTGCCGTGAAGTGGTCTTCGTACATTTCCTGGAAAAGTGCGTGCAGCGGGCCGAATGCCATGCCGGTGACGTTCCAATGATAGTTCTGCGCCTTAAGCGTTTCGACGGCGGTCTCGGACAGCGACTGGGTCAGCCCTTCGACGACCGCCTCTTGTGCATTCGGGGACAGTTCTGTTGCGACTTCGGCCATAATTTTCTCCTGTGACGGCACCATTCGTGCGGCGATTGAAGGTAAAATCTTTTTTAGAATACTTCTAAACTAGCTGGTTCTGGCATCCATTTCAAGCAGGGCCGACGCCAGTCCACCGACCAGGAAGCGGACGCGGCGGTGCCCGAGTGGGCGGACCCGCCAGGCGATGAGAGCGCGACCTTGCGGTGTGTCGGCGTCGCGATAAGCGTCAAGCAACCGAAGTAGCCAGATTTCGCTCGCGCTGACTTGCTTGGTGCCGGCCCGATAGAACGTCAAACGTTGCGATGCATGCTCTGAGAGTGTTGCGAATAGTGCGAGTGCGTGAGCACGGACTGAACGCGATTTGTCGGTCGTGATCACGTCGCAGGCCCGCTCGAGGTCGCGCCGTGAGTGCAGTAGACTCTCTTGTAAGAGCCCTCGGAGAAACTCGATCCGTGCGAAATCAGCTCGCGGTGGCTCAGCCGAGGGCTGCTCAAGTAACGGGAAAGCCTCGCATGCGGGGAACGGCAGAACGTTGTGTGCGCTCATCGAGCTTAAGCGCGCCGCTCGCGCGCTGTCGCCCCGCGCTTTTTCGCGTTCCGCAAGGGAACCGGAGCCTCCGCCGCTAAACTTTCAGGGGCTTTTTTCACCGGACGCGTTGACGGCTTGGCTGCGAGATCAGACAGAGTCGTTTGATCGAGAACGCTTAGAAAAGCTTCGAACGCTTCATCGAAGTAGGCATCGATGTTGCGGCCTTCCCGTGCTGCAGCGTCGCCATAAAGCGCATTCTCGAGCCGCCGAATGATCTGGCCGAGCGGCATTTTCTCTGCCTGTTCCGTCAATGTAACGCCGCCATGGGGACCACGGACGGAACGCAGGAGGCCAGCCTTGTTCAACCGGTTTGCAAGCTTCAGCCCCATGAGTTTTGTGAGGCCGAGTTCTTCTGAGATGTCACCGACTTTCACCAAATCATCCGGCGTGCGCTTGCACGCCGTAAGAATGTCGATGGCGTCAGAGGTCTGCTTGTTCAGTTTCATGGCATTGCCCTCGCAGACCCATGGACCCAACGGATCGATCTGATGACAGTCGCGCCGGAGTGTTGGGCGACCTTGCTTCTGCGTATGTCGACCAGAATAGTACACTTCATCGGCGCATGTCACGCACACTCTTCGCGCGCGGTCGACTGTTGCCTCAGTCCGGTGCGCCAAACCCCTCGAGCACGATCTTGCCCTTGGCTGTTCCCGCCTCGATCTGGCGGTGTGCTTCGCGCATGTTGGCGGCGTTGATCGGCGAGAGGACGGTTTGAAGCGTCGTGCGCAGGCGCCCGGCATCGATCTCGTTCGCGGCCCAGCTCAGCAGGTCGTGCTGCGCAATCATGTCCGGTGTCTGAAACATTGCGCGCGTGAACATGAACTCCCAATGCAGGCTTGCGGCTTTCGTCTTCATCGCAGCCATCGGCATCGGGTCTTCCGTGCCGTCGATCGAGACGATGCCGCCCTGCGGCGCAATCAGTTCAACCGCGGCATCCCAGTGACCCATGTCGTTGAAGATCGCGATATGATCGACAAACTGTATGCCGAGCGCGCGGACTTGCGCGACCATGTCTTCGCGGTGATTGACGACGTGATCGGCCCCGAGTTCGCGGACCCAGGCGTCTGTCTCCGGGCGGGATGCGGTTGCGATGACGGTGAGGCCTGCATGTTTCGCAAGCTGGATGCCGATCGAGCCGACGCCGCCGCCAGCGCCGATGATGAGGATGGTTTCGCCAGCACTCGCACCGTCCCGGTCGATCAATAGGCGATCAAAAAAGCACTCGTAAGCGGTGATCGTGGTGAGCGGCAGGGCTGCGGCTTCGGCGTGCGACAGCGTTGCGGGTTTGCGGCCGACAATCCGCTCATCGACGAGATGGAGCGCCGCGTTCGTGCCGGAGCGCGTGATGTCGCCGGCGTAGTAAACCGGGTCGCCGACCTCGAAGAGGGTGACGGCTTCGCCCACCGCTTCGACAACGCCTGAGGCATCGTAGCCGAGCACGCGTGGTGGATCCTCGACATCAGACGGACCATTGAGCAGACCGCGTCGCACTTTTGTATCGACCGGATTGACCGCGACGGCATGCACCGCGACGAGGAGATCCTGGCCCTCCGGCACCGGATTATCGAGTGCAACATCGTGGAATGCGTCCGGGTCAGTGACAGGGAGATAATGCGTGAGGGCGACAGCTTGCATATTGGGCTCCAAATGTATGGGGGGCGGTGCAACGTGAGATGCAGGGCCGGTCAACTGAGAAAAAAGGTGTGTCAGGGCGTGAGCCAGAGGGGAACGGCGAAGGCGAGTGCGAGGCCGCCCGCGACAAGCAGGGTTCGGGTGACGAGTTTGCGTCGCGCGATGATCGCATAGCTGATCATAGCGAGCGCCGCAGCAACGCGTGCAAAATCACCAAGGGCATGCGCCGGTGCATCGTTGAGCGCGATCAGGCCCGGGTTTGCGACCATAGCGAGGGGAATAATGTAGAGGCCGATGCCGAGTGCCATTGCTGTGAGGGCCACCCGCAGCCAGTTTTCCTCCACCATTCCTGCAGCGATGAAGACGGCACCACAAACAGGCGGTGTGATCGTCGAGAGGAGTGCAAACCAGAAGACAAAGAGATGCGTGACGAGTGGATCAAGCCCAAGCTTTTGAAGCGCCGGCCCCGCCACCGAAACACAAATGACATATGCGGCGGTGGTTGGCACTTCCATGCCGAGGAGCAGGCACGCGAGACCGGTGAGCAGCAATGCCGGCCATAATTGTTCTCCGCCGGCCGACAGGATCAATGATGTCATCTTCACGCCGAGCCCGGTCTGCGCAAGCACGCTGATAACGAACGTGGCGCAAAGGATGATCGCGGCGATCGTCGCGATCTGCTGACCGGCGGTCAGAGCCACGGTCTCGAGCCGTTTCCATGTGCGGGCGATGTCGATCGTCAGCCGTGCATCAAAGATCAGGAGAAGCGTTGCGACGAGGATGGCGCTTGCGGCGGCGTATTGCGGGGTGAGACCCGCCACAAACATCCGCTCCATCAGGACGGCAAAGGGCACGGCGAAGAAGAGCGCGGTGATGACGACGGTACGTGGGGCTGGTTGGTCGGCAGCGTCGATCCCGCTCAGATCGTAGCGTGTGGCATAGGCATTGATGCCGATCCATACGGTCGCGAAATAAAGCAGCGCCGGCAAGAGCGCAGCGGCCATGATCGAGGTGTAGGGGATGCCCGTGAGTTCAACCATCACAAAGGCACCCGCGCCCATCAAAGGCGGCATGATCTGCCCTCCGGAGGATGCGACGGCTTCGACCGCTCCGGCGAGGCGCGGCGGATAGCCGAGTTTGCGCATGGTTGGCAGAGTGATCGCGCCGGTCGATGCGACGTTTGCCGAGGCTGAGCCCGAGATCGAGCCGAAGAGGGCGGAGGATAATACAGACACCTTTGCTGCGCCGCCGGTGAGGCGTCCGGCGGCGGCGGAAGCAAGGTTCATAAAACCCTGCCCCGCTTCGCCTGCGTTCAACACAGCGCCCATAATGACGAAAATCGCAACGATGTTCACGGAGACACCGGTGAGACTGCCCCACAGACCGCCTTCGGCTACAATCATGGTGCCGAGGAAGCTGTCGAGCGGCAAACCAGGATGGCCGAACTCGCCGGGCAGTGACGCGCCGAAAAGGCCGTAGAGCAGAGCAAGAGCGGCGATGACCGGCAGTGGCCATCCGATCGCGCGGCGCGCCATCTCGAGGACTGTTATGATAAGCCCGGCGGCGATGACGCGCTGCCATGTGCCTTCGAGTGCGCCATACTGATCTTCAAGCCGTGCCTCGTTGGCGACGATCCATAGACAGCAGCCGACACCCACGATTGTCAGTACCGCGCCGAGTATGACGTGCCATTTTCCACGGGCGGGAAAGAGAAAAACCCATGGCACGGCGAGCGCCATGTGCAATGGACGCGCAACGAGATTGGGGACAAGACCGGAGAAAATTAGCCAGAGATGAAAGGCGATCGAGAGCGCGCCGAACGCGACCCATGCCAGACGGACACTCTTTGGCAGCGGCGTGGGTGTTGCTGGTGTCACGGCATTCGGTCCAGACAACGGATCACGGACTGCTCATCGAGAGATTGATGTGGGTGTGTCGGTCATCTGACGCGGCAGGCGTGGCGTCACTCGCCGCGTCAGAATTTTCCGATTGCCGTCAGCGCAGCGCATCCGGGATGCTGACACCTGCCTCGTCGTAGTAGCGCACGGCTCCCGGATGGAGCTTGCCATGAACGTTGACCAGCAACGCGGGCGAGACCCCATCCCACCACTTTGCAGACTGGGCGAGATCTGATTTCTGGCTCCAGTAGGTTTTGGTGAGCGTGTAGGCGGTGTCGTCGTCCATCGCGGTCGTGGTGTGGACGATCACTGGCAGCGACGTGGTTGTGATCGCCGTATCGACACCTTGGTACGTGCCGGCGGGGATCACGAGTTTGGTGCGCTTCGTTTTGGTGATCTGATCGGCACTCAAGGAGAGCACTTTTATGCCGGTGCTGGCGGCCGCTTCGATGACGTTTGGTGCCGGGAATGAGCCTGCGGTGACGAAGCCGTCGATTTGTTTGTTCTTCAACGCGGATACCGCGGCGTTCAACTCAACGTTCGCGAGCGTCACTTTGCCGTCCAGCCCGAAGAGTTTCAGATATTTCGCTCCCTCGCGCGCGCCGAATGATCCTTTGCCGAGAAGGATGGTTTTTCCCTCCATATCAGCAAAGCTCTCGATGCCGGCGTCTGCACGAACAACGAAATGCATCGTCAGAGAGGGGATCGGAAAAAGCGCGCGGATGGCGTCGTATTTCGGGTCGGTCTTGTCCTTGAACATCGCGAGGCCCTTTTGGGCCAGCTTCACAAGGACCGGTGGGGTCGTGAAGACGTAATTGCCGTCGCGACGGGTGACTTCCTTGACGTTCTGAACGGAGCCTTGGCTTTCTTCGACCGTAACGATGACCGCGCCATCGGTGCCCTTTTTCATGGCCTCCGCCAGCTGAACTGACATCTGATAATAGGACGACGATGTCTTGGCTGACTTGAACGTGACGCGCGTCTCCGCCTGTGCACCGCCTGTGATTACGAGTGATGCGGTGAGCAAAGCGCCAAGCGCTGCTGTGCGCAGGTTGCGTGTCTTCATGTGACCGTGACCTCCCATGGTTTGCTTTTTTTTGGCGGCGTACCATGCGGCTCGTGTGTCTGAAAGGGGAGGCGTTGATCAAGGTGGCTGTAATACCGGTCGGTCGATCCGGTCGGCTGCGAGGCAAGCTGTGGTCAACAGACTTGCGATGGCGGGCGCACGCGAGCATGCTCCATCGGCGGCACCAAACACGGTTCGTGTTTCGCGTGCCCCATTGCGATGTCGCCGCTGCGCCAGTGTGTGTTGCGCCCCTGCGATTGGAACGGATGGAATGAACACGCATATCGCCCGAAGTGAGTTCGATACGATCAAGGCCGGATACGATGCTGATCCGGCGCGCTCGCAATCGCTTCATGCCAGCGCCTACACTGAGGCAAAGTGGCTCGCTGTCGAACGTGACGCGATTTTCTTCCGCTCATGGCAATGGTGCTGTCACGCTGAGAAGCTTCGTAAGCCGGGCGACTACATTGTCGTCGATGTGCAGGGGCGTTCGATTGCGATCGTCCGGGATGATGCCGGGACGCTGCGGGCCTTTTATAACGTGTGCAAACATCGCGCGCACGAGTTGTTGTCCGGTGAGGGGCAAGTGCGGCGCATTATGTGCCCCTACCATGCGTGGGTCTATGACCTCGAAGGGCAGCTCAAGCGGGCACCGCATACGGAAAACCTGAAGGACTTTGATATCGGTGAGGTCTGCCTTGATGCAGTGCAGGTCGAGGAGTTCTGCGGCTTTGTCTATGTCAATCTCGATGCAGAGGCCGCGTCACTTGCCGCGCAATCCGGTCAGCTGGCACAAGAGATCATGCACTACGCGCCGGATGTGAATGCGCTGACGTTCGCCCACCGGCTCGAGTTTACGATCAAGTCCAACTGGAAGAACGTCGTCGATAACTTCCTCGAGTGCTACCACTGTCCGACGGCGCACAAGGATTTTTGCTCCATGCTGAAGATGGACACCTACACGGTGACCACGCATGGCATTTACTCGAGCCACATGGCGAAAGCGGCGGATGGGCCGAACTCGGCCTACAGCGTGGAAGGTGCGACGGTTGACGACCACGCCGTCTGGTTTCTGTGGCCGACAACGTGCCTGCTGCGCTATCCGGGGCGTGGCAACTTCCTCGTGATGAATGTTGTGCCGCTCGACGAGACGACGACGCGCGAGACGTACGATTTTTATTTCGAGACCGCGGAGCCGATACCGTCCGAGTGGGAGGCGATCGCCTATGTGCGCGATGTGCTCCAACGAGAGGATATCGATCTTGTCGAGAGCGTGCAGCGTGGGATGAACACCCCGGCATTCACCCAAGGACGTATCGTCCATGATCCCGAAGGGTCCGGCAAAAGCGAACACGCGGTGCACCATTTTCACGGCCTCGTCCTCGACGCGTATCACGAGGCCGCTGCGGGATGAGCGACGTGCTGGCTGGCAAGACGGCGTTCGTCACGGGCGGGCGCGGCGGCATCGGGCGTGCGATCTGCGCGCGCTTTGCGCACGAGGGCGCGGAGGTTTTCGCTGCTGATCTCTCGCCTGGCGGGTCACTCGAAACGAACGCTGACGATCGCGGCCGGTTTGTTGAACTGGATGTGACAAACGAAGCGAGTGTCGCCGCTGCGCTCGGTGCTGTCGGAGAAAAACTCGACATTTTGGTCAATGCCGCCGGGATCGAGATCGAGAAGACAATCGAGGACACGACGCTTGAGGAATGGAACCGCTCGTTTGCCGTGAACGTCACCGGCACTTTCCTGACTTCCAAGTACGCGTTACCGAAACTGCGCGCCGCGGTCCCGGCCTCACTCGGCGGGCCGTCGATCATCAACTTCGGCTCCTACGATGGATTTATCGCGGACCCGGGCCTCGCCGCGTACTGCGCGACGAAAGGGGCGGTGCACGCGCTCACCCGCGCCATGGCCTGCGATCACGGCCCAGAGGGCATCCGCGTCAACGCCATTTGTCCAGGTTACGTCGATACGCCGATGCTGCAGAGTTTTTTCGAAGGTGACGGCTCAGGCGGCGGCGGTGGCACGATCGATACGCTTCAACAGGCCGTGCGCGACGTTCATCCGCTGCGCCGCTACGGCACGCCGGACGACATAGCCAACATCGTCAACTGGCTTGCGAGCGATGAGGCTCGCTACGCTGCAGGTCAGCTCTGGGTCCTCGATGGCGGGCTTTCCGCGCAGGTTCAGCAGATGAGACTCTGAGGCGAATAAATCAGCGATGAAACTTTTCAGACAAAGCCTCGAACTCTCATGGATTGGTTTTACGATCTTCACGGGCATCGTGGTTGCCACCCACGGCCTGCATCTGCTGCTGGGGGTGCCTGCGTGACGACACTCGATGGCAAGACGGCGCTTGTCACCGGAGGGGCGCGCGGGATTGGCCGGGGCATCGTCGAGAGTTTCTTGGCGGTCGGCGCACGCGTTGCGACTTGTGGACGGGGCGGGCGACCAGACGACTTGCCGCAAGAGGTGATGTGGCAGCAGGCGGATGTCTCGCGCGTTGACGATGTGAGGCAACTCTGCGCGGCGGCGGGCCCGATGGATATTCTGGTCAACAACGCCGGGTTGCAGATCGAGAAGACGACGGCTGAGACGAGCGATGCTGACTATGATTTGCTGATGGGGGTGAACGTCCGGGGTGTTTTTCTCCTTTGCCGGGAGGTCATCCCGGTGATGACCGCGCGCGGCGGTGGCGTCATCATCAACATTGGCTCGATCTCCGGGCATGTCGCCGATCCGGGGATGGCGCTCTACAATGCGTCCAAGGCATTTGTGCATGGTCTGACACGCTCGATCGCCGTCGACCACGGCGCGCGGGGTATCCGCTGCAACGCCGTATGTCCGGGATGGATCATGACGGGCATGGCGGATGCGGCATTTGCGCTGGCGGAGGATCCGGCGGCTGCCAAACGCGATGCCCTGGCGCGTCATGCGGTGGGACGGTTTGGCGCGCCGGAGGATATTGCAAACATCGTGACGTGGCTGGCGAGCGACGCCGCGAGCTATGTCAGTGGTCAGACGTTGACCGTCGATGGAGGGCTGACGGCGGCTTCACCCCTGCAACCCGGATTGTTCTGAAAATCGTCTGTAGCGCAAAACACGAAACTGATCGCGCCCGAGGATCTTCACGTTGCTGGCGTGGGCGACGTCGTCATCACGTTTGCGCGTTCGCTCGCTGCTGGGCGATCAGGCCAAGAGCTGTTGCAATACACCGCCCGGCAACGAGTGCGCCGAGACCATCAATGTCGCGCGCGGGCATGAATTCGACGACGTTCAAGGCAGCAATTCGCGCGCGTTCGGCGACGCCGCGCAGCATCGCGACAAAGTCCCAATAGCTCAATCCGCCAGGTGCCCGGCCGATCGCAGCCGGCATAACGGACGGGTCCAATGCATCGACATCGAAACTCACGATCACCTGCGCATCTGCAGGAATC
>JBCBXF010000150.1:0-8135 GCA_039816705.1 Pseudomonadota bacterium
TGCCCCTGCCGCGTCGTCTTGAAGGGATCGACGCTGCGCGCGAGGCTGTGCGGGCACAGACCGTCCTGCCGGTCAGCCGGCATGTGCAGGGGCACGCGATCGCTCTGTGCGAGGTCTGCACACACCTGCGCAAGGTTGCCGAGCATGATGATGCGGGACTGAAGCTGCTCATGCGGACAAAGCGCCAACGCGTCCCGCAGTGCGGCAAGCCGATGGGCCAAATGGGTCTCGGAGCGTTCTCCCCGGGCCGGCCATGCCTTCAGATAGCGGCATTGCCATGCCTCAAGCTGAAGGGTCGACACGGCTGCAACTGTCGCCCGTTGGCGGGGTCGCGTATGAAGCGCAACAAGCACAGCCGCCGCATGAGCCACGTCGTCCAAGTCAACGTCGTCTTCGCCTTCCCCGCCGCTGCGATCCAGCAATACCGTCAAAACCGCACAGCTGTCCGTCGTCACCTGCGCCGGCGCAGCCGAGACTTTCCAGCGCCCGTCAACTCGCGTGATCGAAAGATGGCATGCTGCCGCGTCCCCTGACGGATCAAGCCGGGGACCATCGAGCGCAACACTTGCCTCGCAGATGCGATCGACAAGTCCGGCCGTGGCCTCCGCGCCGGTGAACACAACTCGAACTCCCGGCCCGCGTTCACGGCTTTCCGCCATGATGATGCGACCGATCCCCCAGCCGGAGACGACGAGCATGATCAGCGCGATAGCGCTCGCAAACCAGATGCTCATAGCCGCGCGAACCTCATCAGATGCCCCTGCGAAATCATGGAGGCCATCCACCGATGTGGCGCCACAACAACAATCTGTGTGTTCAGCGCCGTTGCTCCCGGAATGTCACAATGCCGACCAGTCATCGCCAGATTCACCGCGCTTGTTGCATTCACCGCGACCTTGGGTTGCCCACCCTGCCAGTCCACTTCGTTGGAGCACTGCCTTAATGACCCTCAGGACATCGAGATACGCCACCCCCGTCACATCCTGGCGCGCAGTGCGCATCGCAATCGGCGGATGTTTCGCAGGGCTCGCAATGTCCTCGGGTGCCCACGCCGGACTTGGTGGAACCGACGCGCGGATTGGTGAAGCCACCTCGGTCACGTTTGTAAGCCCCTCGCTCTCAAAGTCCTATCAGCTGCAAGCCCCGATGCGCCATCTCGGCCCGGTTGATCTGCCGGCTGGCATGCTCGAACATCAAGCGATCGGCATACCGGACAAGATGACGCCGCCGGTAACACTGGCCGGCGCGCACGCGCCACTGCACCGCGATCAGATTTTCTGGCGGTATGGCGGTGAACGCGCGGATCTCCTCCCGCGATTTCGAGCGCAACAGCAACGACGTCATGATGCGCTGACCGGGCCGGGCCAGTTCGTCGTGATGATCCTCGCATTTTCGATCATGAGTGCGCTGACGGCCGCGTTATGGCTGCAGATTGGGCGGCAATCCCGTGACATGCGCACACAAACCGCGAAAACCCGTCGCCTGACCTGACTTTTCTCGGCCACGCGACCGCACTACAGTGCTGCAACAAATCGGGGAGGCTGCTTGTGGGGAGTAGCCCTGTCGGTGTCGCATGGCTCGGATGGGTGAGCCGCTGCACGTTGCACGACACCAGCGAGGGAGCGTCGGCATGCGCCTGAATCCACCAACCATTTTTGTATTTCTGATCTCGATGGCACTGGTGCTGATTGCCGTGATCAGCCAGCTCGGCATCTACCAGATCCCGTTTTACATCCCTAACCAGAGCTTCTGGTTTGCGGTATTCGCCTACGTCGTTCTCGCCGTTGGAAATCTTGTCCGCGGTCTGTAACAGGCGGTGCCACTACGAGATGGGCGGAAGCTCCGGATAGGTGAAGCGCGTTGCCGTCGCCGTGAGCGTCGGCGCGGCGAGCGCAACAAATGCATCCGCCAATTGGTCGGGCTGCGTGATCGTTTTTTCATCCTCGCCGGGATAGGCCTTCGCGCGCAGCTTCGTCGCAACGGCACCCGGATCGAAGAGATTGACCTTAACCCCGCTTGCCGCCAACTCATGCGCCCAAGAAATCGCCATCGCACTGCGCGCTGCGTCAGCGCTCGCATAGGGGGACCAGTAAGCCTTCGGGTTCTGTCCAGCCGCGCAGACAACCACAATCGCGCGCCCGTCATCGCTTTGTGCGAGCAGCGGTGTCAGCGTCCGCATCAGCCGCCACTGCGCATGCACCATCACCTGCATCACGTTTGTGAAATCTGCGTCTGCGATGTGATGCAGCGGGGAAAGCGGCCCGAGAAGCCCTGCGGCGGAGACAAAGATGTCGAGCTTGCCGAACCGCTCAAAGAGGCTTGGCCCCAGCGCATCGATCTTCGCATCATGACGCAGATTGAGCGGCACCAGCGTTGCCGTGCCGCCCGCACCACGAATTTCGTCGTCGAGTTCCTCAAGTGCGGCTTTGCTCCGGGCCGTGCAGATGCAGTGCGCACCGGTGGCCGCGAGAGCACGCGCAGCTGCAGCCCCGATGCCTCGTGAGGCACCGGTGACCAGCGCATTTCGCCCTTCGAGGGTCTTCATCGGCCGGGCATCAGGTGTGCGCCGCCTCAGAATTCACGGGACGTGTCCGGTTCATTGAACTCGTCGAACCGGCGACGTGTGTTGTCCCCGAACTCTTCCGCCCGTTCACGCGCGCGTCGCCCGAGCTCATTGGCCCGTTCACGTGCCTCGCGTCCAAGCTCACCGGCCCGGTCCTTCGCCTTTTCGTAGACGTCCTTCGAGCGATCGATCGCATCACCAGCCAACTCGCTGCCACGCTCAAGCGCTTCGCGGCTCGCTTCTTTCGCGCGCTCCATGATCGGGCCTGCCTGTTCACGTGCCTCTTCCGCCAACTCGAGCATCTTCTCGACACCCTCTCCGGTCAGCGCCTTGGTCCGTCGCCAGATCTGCGCCCAGACGCTGCCGCCAGTCCCCGGCCGCAGTGTATCCTCATTGAACGCTTTCACGGTCCGCACGAGATCAGCGTGTTCCTCACGCTCCTTTTCATCCGAAAGACGATCCGGCGTACCGGTGAAAATCACCAGCGGGGTGCATGCCGTGACAAACTTGTCGCTGGCCCGATTCCACCGAGGGTTTTCCACGTCCGTGGCCTGCGCATAGTAGAGTTTTTCTCCGTCAACCTGCTGGCGGAGCACATTCCGATCCAGCACGGGAAGCAGTCGGCCGCCGCGTTCGCTGACCTGTTTGAAACGCGGGTTTGCGGGATCCGGAAACTGCACGAACAGTGTCACGACATCGTCTGCGCCAAGCGCGCGATCAATCGCGGAGTCGGTATCGCGAGCGTAGCTGATCTCGCGCGCGAGCCCGAGACCGTCAGGGTCGATCTGTCGTAAAAACTCGAAACTCGCGGCGCTGCCGCTTTTCTCCGGCGGGAGTACGAACCGCAATTCAGACGCGCGACCGGCCACGTCGCCGAGATTGCGCAAGTTTTCATTCCGCGTGACCATAAACAGGCACTCGCGCGCACCGTCTGTCCGCAACGTCGTGAAAAGCTCCTTCCCGAGCATTGTGCGCTCGAGCGCATAAATGTCGAGCTGCGCGAAACCGATCTGGCGTGGATCGCTGATGGCGCGCTGAATGTTTTCACGCGAGCCGGCGGATGTCTCGCAGCGATAGTTGAAACGGCTATCACGGAGTTGATCGCGCAGCAGCGGGCAGAAACGAGAGTGGTACGCCCCGGTTTCGCCGCCGGTGTTGATCTGCGCCGCGAGTGTTGGCGCAGCAGACATCGCCCATCCGGCTGAGAGTGTGATGATCGCCGCGGCGATCCTGCGGGGGTGAAGTGTCATCAGCTCTGGCTCCACAACGGTAGAAGGCTCGGTATGCCGACGCAAAACATAGGGGCCCAGGTGAACCGCACTCGCCGCGTCGGTATCTCGGTCACGATATGGCTTGCAAGTCGCGCAAAATAAAGGTCGGGCTATCCAACACCGGCGAGCAGCGAGAGCTGTCGACTGGCACCGTCATCCTCGCGGTCCCGCAACCGGGTCGGATAATCGCCGGTGAAACAGTGGTCTGTGAATTGTGGCTGGGCCGGATCGCGACCGGCATACCCACACGCGCGATAGACCCCCTCGATCGAGAGAAATCTCAGCGAGTCAGCCGTCATGTAACTCTGCATTTCCTCAAGCGAGTACTGCGCCGCCAATAGGCTTTCTTTGTCAGGTGTGTCGATCCCATAGTAGTCTGGGTGCATGATCGGCGGGCAGGCGATGCGCATGTGGACTTCTTTTGCACCCGCATCCCGCATCATCCCGACAATCTTCAGAGACGTTGTCCCGCGCACCACGCTGTCATCAATCAAGATTACGCGCTTGCCTTCGATCGAACCGCGATTGGCAGAGTGCTTGAGCTTGACGCCAAGCTGACGGACCTTCTGCTCCGGTTCGATAAACGTGCGGCCCACATAATGATTACGAATGATCCCGAGTTCGAACGGCACACCGGACTGCTGGGCATATCCGATCGCCGCCGGCACGCCTGAGTCCGGGATCGGCACGATCACATCAGCGTCGACATGCCCCTCGGATGCCAGTTCGCCGCCCATGTTCTTGCGCACGTCGTAGACACTGCGCCCACCGACGATGGAGTCAGGGCGCGCGAAGTAAATATATTCAAAGATGCAGGGGCGCGCCGGCCGCTTCGGAAACGGGCGATGTGACGTGATGCCGTCCGCAGTGATTGCAACCACTTCTCCGTTCTCGACCTCGCGCACAAACTCCGCGCCGATGATGTCAAGCGCGCAGGTCTCCGACGCCAGGATATAAGCGTCATCGAGCTTGCCGATAATCAGCGGGCGAATGCCATCGGGATCGCGCGCGCCGAGCATGACATCCTCAGCAAGGGCAACAAGAGCGTACGCGCCTTCAATCTGCAAAAGCGCGTCGATGAAGCGATGGACAATGCCTTGGCGACGCGACCGCGACACCAAATGCACGATCACCTCGGTGTCCGTTGTCGACTGGCAGATTGCCCCATCTTCGACCAGGCGTCGGCGCAGCGTCAGTGCATTCGTAAGATTACCATTGTGACAGATCGCAAAACCCATCGTGTCGAGATCGGCATACAAAGGTTGGATATTGCGCAGCGCAGTTTCGCCGGTCGTCGAGTAGCGGACGTGACCAATCGCCCGATCACCAACCAGGCGCTCGACCACGGCTTTCTTTGAGAAGTGGTCACCAACCAGTCCCGGCCGGCGTTCGGTGTGATACTGCCGCGCATTGCAGGTTACGATACCGGCGGCTTCCTGCCCCCGGTGCTGGAGCGCGTGGAGCCCGAGCGCGGTGAGCGCCGCTGCATCGGGATGCGGCAGAACGCCGAATACGCCACACTCTTCGTTCAGCCGATCCGGCTCCAGGCAAACAAGGTCGCCGGTATCGTGAAGCCCGGTCGCAGGCGCTGCCGACTCTGGTGAAATCATCGTGGCATCTCCTGTTTCACCGGGCGTTTGTGCGCGTGCCCTATTGGCCATCGCCGCTGCTGGGGATCACATCTTCCGGCAGGCGTTTCAACACGGCTTCTGCGATTGTATCGCTCGAGCTGTCGATAAAGTCATAGCTGGCCGCGTTTTTCACCCAGGGCGGGAAACTCTCCGTCGGGATCACCTGCTTCACCAGAATAAACATGATGATCAACAGCAGCGCACCACGCACAACGCCAAAGACGAGCCCCAGCAGCCGGTCGATCATACCAACGCGACTGTCGAGGATGCTCTCGGAGAGGCGTGATGTCAGCAGGTGGACGATGATCAGAACAACGACGAACAGCACGACACCGAGGGCGATCTGGATGAGTTCCGGGCGTTGCCCGAGTTGGCCGGCCAGATTCTGGCCGATCTCCGGATACCCGGTTATGAAGACGTAGGTCGCCAGACCGGCAATCACCCACGACAGGATAGACAGCAACTCACGCGAGAACCCGCGATAAAGCGCAAGCAGTCCTGAGACCAGCGTTAGCGCCAGAAAGACCATATCCAGAATGGTGATCGCCATCTCGCGAGTCCCCTGCTCTTTGCGTCATCCCTAACACGATTCCGCCGACCAACTTGCACGCGGTTACGGCAGCACCGGGGCTATCGCCGGACGTTCCGGCGCGCTCAGGCGCCACTTGCGCGCACTTGTTGCGCAACGATGCGAGATCGGCAAATGTTTTCACTTCGGCGTGCAAACCGTAGCGTATCAACCCACGCTTTCCGGCCACGCGTTAACTGTCTGCGTGCCGATCAAGCCCGGAGGCGCCGAGGCGTTGTGCCAGATCAACGAGACGCGAAAGGCGCTCCAGTTCGAGCATGACTGCTTTTGTCTCTACATCTCCGCCGGTCGGCAGGGTTGCTGCAGAAAACCCGAGCTTTTGCGCTTCTTTGAGACGCGCGAGCGTATGGCCTGTCGCGCGTACACCGCCGGATAAGCTGATCTCGCCGAAGAAAACGGTGTCCGCGGAAAGCGGCGTCGCTGTGAGCGATGACATGAGCGCAGCCGCGGCTGCAAGATCAGCCGCCGTCTCCGTAATCTTCAGACCGCCCGCCACGTTCAGATAAACGTCGTGACCGGACAGGTTGACCCCGCAGCGCGCCTCCAGCACGGCAAGCAACATCGAAAGCCGGCTACCATCCCAGCCGACGACCGCGCGCCGCGGCGTGCCGAGCGAGGAGGGTGTCACCAGTGCCTGGATTTCGACAAGGATCGGGCGTGTGCCCTCCATCCCGGCATAGACGGCCGCGCCCGGCGTCCCCGCTTCCCGCTCACCAAGAAACAACGCAGAGGGGTTTGCGACTTCCTGCAACCCGCGCTCGCCCATCTCGAACACGCCGATCTCGTCCGTCGCACCGAAGCGGTTCTTCACCGTGCGCAGAATGCGGAATGGTCGCCCGCGATCGCCTTCGAAGTAGAGAACCGTGTCGACCATGTGCTCGACGACCTTCGGCCCGGCGATCTGACCTTCTTTTGTGACGTGCCCCACAAGGAGCAGGGCCGCTCCCGTCCGCTTGGCATGACGCACCAACATTTGCGTGGCCGCACGCACCTGACTGACAGTGCCGGGCGCCGCATCGAGCGCATCACTCCACAGCGTTTGGATCGAGTCTATGATCACCAGGTCGGCGTCGCGGGCCTCCTTCAGCGTCGCGACGATGTGCGCAAGATTAGTCTCCGCCGCGAGTTCGACAGGCGCCGACTGCAACCCGAGCCGAGCCGCCCGCATGCGGATCTGCGCTAACGCCTCCTCGCCCGTAAAGTAGAGGGCGCTGCGCCCGGCGTTCGCAAGCGCGGCTGCCATCTGCAAAAGGATGGTCGACTTCCCGATCCCTGGCTCGCCACCAATCAGGATGGCTGACCCCGCGACCAACCCGCCACCGAGCACGCGATCGAGTTCCGGCATGCCCGTCTCGATCCGAGGTGTTTCGTCGAAATCCCCCTCGAGCCCTTCGAGTGTGAGCGCGTTGCCCTTCTTCGTTGGCGCCGCCACGCCCGGCACGGCAAGCGGTTCCGCGGCTTCCTCGATAATGGAATTCCATTCCCCGCAAGAGCCGCATCGCCCGGCCCATTGACTGGTCACCGCGCCACACGACTGGCAGACGAATGTGGTTTTCGTTTTCGCCATTGTGTGAGGCTTTCCATGCGCGTGGAGGTAACGTCGGCGGTATCACGCGCACGCCAACGAACAAACAACGGCGATCACCGTGTGTGACGTTTCTCCCCAGACAACGCAGGTGTCGGCGAGCGCGAGCCACGCCCGTATCTAAGTGCTTGGCGAGGGATGGTGACCGCGTTAGCGTCAAGCCGGAGTTCGCCCCGTTGTCCGCGTCGCCCATGACCCACGTCATCGCCCTGCATCGCCATCCGGTCAAAGGTTTCACTGCCGAGCCGATGACGCAGGTCGCACTGAGCCCGGGGGCCGGCCTGCCGCGTGATCGCCACTTCGCCTTCATCAGTGGTCGCAAACCGGAGACGCCGAAGCCGGGTGGATGGGTGCAGCCACGCACGTTTTTAATGCAGGCTGCTGATCCGCAACTGGCTGCGTTTCACGCACACTACGATGATGCGACGGGCCTTTTGAAAATCATCGCTCCGGACAGCAGGTCCGCCATCGCGATGGCGGGGAAACCGGAGACCTT